>JAFUGT010000138.1 GCA_017469275.1 Lachnospiraceae bacterium | reverse complement strand
TTGTGCATATTATACAGATTCCATAAACAGACCCTTTGCGACCGTCGGTACTTATGCACCGTATTTTGGTGCATTAGTACCGCTACGTGAGCAACGGAGTGAGAACGTGTCTGTGTTGGAACTGCATAATATGCACAAAAGAGAAAACGTAAATTAGCGTTTCGCAATTGCCTAACAATATCTATTGTATATCCTATCACCTGACTCTTATCATTATAATTGCAAAACCTTAAATTAACCTTAAAAATCACATTATTTTTGCAACTTACGTTTGTGATGATACCACAAAATATGGTGTATTTCTACCCAATTAAACACAATTTAATAAAATCATAAGTTATTATTCACAAAAAGGATTGCTTAACATGCCTTGGGAATGTATACTTACATATAAAAGAATTATGATTACCTACACCTATGTTTGTACTTGCGATATTCAAGCACCTAAATTATTCAGCATATAACCACGAAAGGATGTTACTTATGGGAATAATACGTGCAGCCGCCGGCTCTTTAAACGGAATGTATAAAGATGTATGGAGAGAATTATTCTATTGTCCAACCTTGGAGGGTGACACATTGATGGTTCGTGTCCGCAAAACTGTTGGTGAAAATAGTGGTAACGCCGGGAATGATGACGTCATATCCAACAAATCTGTAATAGCAGTAAATGATGGGCAATGCGCTATAGTTGTATCACAGGGTAAAGTAATTGCGGTTTATGAAGAACCCGGAGAGCATGTATTTGAAGACAATTCCCACAGTGGTATCACTGGAATTGCGAAAGACTTTGGCAGACGTTTTACATTTGCCGGTGATGCGCCTCCTATCACCCAGCGCGTGTATGTAATCAACACAAAAGAAATAATGGGGAAAGTAATCGAAACAGAAAGTCCGATACCTATACATATAAAGGATAAGAATACCGGACTATCAATAGATGGCAGTGTAAGTATATCAGGAACTTATTCTTATAAAATATCCGACCCTGCCCGCTTCTACAAATTTGCAGGACCTGCCGGAGAAAAAGCATGGAACAATAAATATCTAAGTTCACAGATGGATTCAGAGATGAAGACCTTTCTCCAGTCTGCGGTAAGCAGTCTCACAAGCGAAGGTATACGCCCGAGTGAAGCACCCGGATATGCCAATAAATTAGGCGAATTATTAAGAGACAATGCATCCGAAAAATGGCATGCCTTAAGAGGAATCGAAGTGGTATCAATAGCTCTGGCAGCCATCACTCCCAACGATACCGGATTGGTTCAGCAGGTTCAATACGCAGCAGCCCTTGCCGGCAAACCGTATGACTTCTTTGAGATTACAGATGAAGCAGCAGTCAAAGCCGGGGTATGGCGGTGTGCCTGCGGTGCATACACTGCAGACGACACATGTTCACTATGCGGAAGAAAGAAGATATAACATATACTCTTATAACTATCTCACATAGACCACATAACCCGAACCGCCTAACGCTTCAACCTTAAGATCCTTTATTCCATATATAAATTTTGAAAGCGTGGCATATCCAAACTCTTTTACATTGAAGTTGGGGAATTCTTCATGAATTTTCTGTCCCAGATGTCCCAACTCAATTCCTTTGGTTCCCGCCTCCGCCACAGTGTCTATGGTAAAGCGTTTGACACGTTTCTTCATATCTTTATCTGTATGCAATGCGACAAAAACAGTGCTCTCCTTTTTCTTCACATCAAATGCTTCTATTTCATCAATGAAGGTTGACAGAGAACTGTATCCGTAATTACGGACATCGAAATCAGAATACTTCTTCTGCAGTCGACTGCCTATCTCTCCCATACCGGTCTCACGTCCCTTGTTAGCATTCTCAGTTATAATCTCTATAATATCATTTTCAATATCCTTCTGTGATATAATATTTTCCGTCTTTTTCTTTGCCTTGCTTTTGGTCCCGGTCTTTGCAACCGTTTCGTCCATAGTCTGATCCAATAAAAGTTCAAGATCCGTAAAGACAGTACATGCCGCCCTAAAGGAACGGGGAGTCTTATTTTCTCCCATTCCTATAACGTGCATTCCCGATTCACGCAACCTGCTGGCTAATCTTGTAAAATCACCATCACTGGATACGATACAGAATCCGTCAACGCTATGAGTATATAGAATATCCATTGCATCTATTATAAGCGTGGAGTCCGTTGCATTCTTTCCAACGGTATTTCTGAACTGTTGGATTGGAGTGATGGAATTTTCCATCAGCTCCTTTTTCCACTTGTTTGCCTGAGTGGTCGTCCAGTCGCCATATATTCTCTTATACGTCACAACACCATATTTTGTCATTTCATCAAGTATATTGGATATATATTTTGATGAAATGTTGTCAGAATCAATTAAGACCGCATATCTCTTATCTTCCATCTTGTCTACCTCTACAAGTCATATTCGACTCTTTCTATACCAATACTTATAAACCTGTTCTATCTAAAACATCTGATTTATCTTAACGCATTATCCGGACAATCATTTATCCTGCAAAGCAGTCATCAGATAAATGAGAGGCGAATTCCAGTAAATCGTAATCTCATTGCAGGAGAAACTTTGAACATTATCCACATAACATTTTGCAGGTGCCACATCCGCAAGTACCCCCTTCGCATACGGGTCCTCCAGGTTACTGTCAGGACCACCAATCAGCATTCCCGTCATGCATTTACCCGTCGCCTGAGAAGGTCTGTGATGAGGGTGAGTCGGGCTAAGATATCCCTGCCCTGTCACGAAGCAGTACCCTGTTGCGTTAACTCCCAACAGATAATCAAGCTGCCCTTTCGCGCATTTGACATACTTCTCATCAGGAGAAAGTGAATTTGCCATCATAAGCACCATTCCGCTGTTGGCTATATTCATGTTAGAACCCCATGTAAATGTAGAGGTGGTGTCAGCCATGTATGGATTTTTACCACTGTATTCAAGTGTCTGAGCCACCTGTGCGTCAAATGTATCCTGTATTGTCTTTAACATATTGCTGCTATCAGTGGCAAGCGCCGGAGTGGTAAGGGCCGCATATGCTCCGTAAAGTCCAACACTCTGCCATCCCATACCTGTAATATTTCTCTCGTCACCTATATATTCTGCCATAGCATCCTTATACGCTGCATCCTCTGTGGTCTTGTAAAGCTCGGCAGCCGCCCAGAAATACTCATCTCTGTCATACTTATCAGGATACTCTCCCGTTGAAATATCTTCAGGATTGGTAAATCCTCTTTCTGCCTTATGCTGCAGAAGATAATCCCATGCTTTCTTGGCAGCCTCTGTATACTGTGCTCCCGCCTCATTAAATGTGCCTTCCCCGGCCTTGGCAAATATCCTTCCGGCCATTGCCATAACTGCGGCAAAGTCTCCGGTTGCGGCATTGGAAATCGGTGCCACTATAAGCTCCTCCGTCTCATCCTGTGGCATGACCTCACCCGGAAATGCAGCACAGGTCACCTTGTGATAAACGCCTCCACTTGATGCATCCTGCATCTTTAACATCCAGTCCAGCTCGTATTTTGCCTCCTGCAAAAAGTCTGATATTCCATCACCGCTGTCAGGAGTACCAAAATTATCTGTAGTTAATTTTGCGCTTTCTGCGTTCTCGTAGGCAAGTAGCATATCAGCCACCGCCTTGGCGCCTGCTACCACATATCTTCCATAGTCTCCGGCATCATGCCAGCCGCCACTCACATCGATTTTCTTATCAGTTCCATATATCGTAGCCTCACCTGTATGACACGCAGGATGAGCATAGTCGCCTGCTATATCTGCCGAAAGCTCCTCACCACAGCGCTGCAGATACATCATTTTAACTACACTCGCATATGTATCATCATATACATTATCAGCTATCTTGAATTCGCCCGATTCCTCACCTTTGCCTGTAACAATCTTATATGTGCCTTCCTTGTTAAGCGCCGAGAAATCTCCCTGACTATCCATCTCTTCCCCTGCTTTATATTCTACAGATGCCGTCATGGTTCCCTCAAAGGCAGCTTCACCGCTTGCCACATCTAACACCTTAAATGTCTTGTCATCCTCAGCAAGATCAGAGAATACAGCAACTTTGGAATCATTTAATCTGTAACCCACCTGATTAACCTTGATCTTCGGTGCCTCTGCAAGTGCCTCAACCTCCTGCATATTACTGCCGTCATTTAACACCAGCGAAATATTGTCTATCATTATCGAATGGGCTTCCACACTTGCCGCATCAACACCTGCATCCTGCATACTCTGAACATAACCTAAGTTAAAGCAGAACCTTGGAGCCGGATCGCTTGTTTCCTCCATGGTAAATTCTGTGGAATAATGCTGCACATCACCGGTAACCGAAACCGTATCAGTAGCATAGGCATGATAATCTCCACCATTTAACTGGATTCTCCACACAATGTCACGCTCTATCGTAGAATGTACATCAAAATCCAACTGATATACGCCGCCCTCCTGCATCGCAAATCCGTCATAGTACACCTGAACTCCATGCTCCACGCTGCCGATATTGGCAATATCGATCTGAAGCTCTCCATCGGAGTTGGCATCAATATTAACACTTCCGCCATTGGTGGTATATGTAGTAAATGATCCCACTCCGTCTGTGAAATCTCCACCCTTTATCATATTACCGCCGGCTTCTTCTGCAGTCTCTTCCTCTGCCACATCAGCAGCTTCCTGTTTTTCGGTGACTTCTTCCGTTTCACTAACCTCCGATGTCACTTCTGTAACATCTGTATTACCACTTCCACCACACGCCATAAGGCTCAACATGATGGTTGCAGTCATTAACAATGCCATACATCTTTTTAATCTTCTCATTATATTATCCTCCTCCAGCTTTTTAAGCCTATTTTTTGACTCTATTTTTCATAGCTCATTTGAACACTACCGGCTTTTTGATTATTTCTGTGCCGCCTGTACTATTGCAATGGTTGCAGATGTTCCAAGTCTGTCCGCGCCTGCATCTATCATTGCCTTTGCAGTTTCGTAATCTCTGATTCCCCCGGATGCTTTAACTTTCACCCTCGGCCATGTCTTTCCCGTTTCTTTCTCAAGGGCAGTAGTCTTTGCATCTACCGTCTTTCTCATAAGCGCCACATCCTCTACAGTAGCTCCCCCATTTGAAAAACCTGTCGAAGTTTTAACGAAATCTGCTCCTGCTTCCACTGCGGCCTCACATGCCATTACCTTCTCTTCATCTGTAAGCAGACAGGTCTCTATAATTACTTTTAGTATCGCTTCCTGTCCTATGGTATTGTTACGGCAAATCTCTTTGACTTCTGCAATATCTTCTATTACCAAATCCCAGTCACCATCTTTGACTGCGCCCACATTTATCACCATATCAATCTCTGTTGCGCCGTCCTCGATTGCTGTAAGAGTTTCCATTTTCTTTGCCATGGTACTCATAGCTCCTAACGGAAATCCGATTACAGTACACACATCTATGTCGGTATTGATAAGCATCGATGATACCTGCTTTGTTCTTCCACTGTTCACACAAACAGATGCAAAGTTATACTGCAAAGCCTCCCTCACAATTCGGTTCACATCCTCTGATGTGGCATCTGCTTTCAAAATTGTGTGGTCAAAATATTTGTTAAAGTCCATTAGGTTTCTCCCTTCATATTCTTAAAGTTCTTTTCGCACACTCCAAGTTCGAGCCTCTCACTAACCTCGCGCTTCGCTTTATGCTAGCGCTCACTAAGTTCGATGCATGGCTCGCACGTACGGTTCCAACTTCGCTTGCGCTCGTTAGAACCTAGTGCTCATGCCGAGCGCAGTCTTAGCTAATTCGTCCGCCATCTCATTGTAGGTCACACCGGTATGAGCTGCGACTTTATGAAATGTAATCTTTATATTCTTTCTCTGCTCGGCCACAAACCGCTTGTATCTTATGGTTCCCGGTTTGTTTGCCTTCCAGATATCATTTGCCCATTTCTCTATACCTTCATAATCATAGTAAATGACAACCTCACTATAACCATGCTCCACTGCCCAAAGTATCGCTTTCTCACTTCCTAAAATCTCTCCGGCCACATTCCTCATGGAAACATAATCCTCATCATCCCCTGCTCCGTTTAATTTCACAAGTTCATCAGGCAAAACCATTACACATCCATAAGCATATCGCTTCAGTGAATGTTCATAACTGCCATCCACATATGCTATAAGGCATTTATCTTTTCCTTCTACCTCAGTCAAGCCGGAATCAACTTCCAATTGTCGTTGTGAGTCGCAGAATCTTTCCGCTTCAGCTATAGTCTTGAAACTTTTATATACTGCTCCGGGATACTGCTCCACCTGAGCCTTGCAGTCCTCCCATGTGAAATATATTCCGGGGGTCTTGCCCACCGCTACCGCATAGTATTTCTTTGCCATCTATATCACTTCTCTCCTTGTAATCTCTCCTTGCACGGGAGCCGAAAAGAATAATCTTTTCCACACCAAAATCCCCAGCCAATGATTTCAACTCATCTATTATTCTTACACTAAGTCCTGTATGCAAATATAATTCCATAACCAAACCCATCCTTATATATCCAAGAAATATTACATTTCCTTATGATTTTTACGAATCATTTATGCACATCTTTTATATCGCTCAGTGCTTCGCCCTTACCGCTTCCCATCTGTCAAACTGTTCACGGTACTGCTCATTTAACCACTTTATCATCTCTTCTTTTCCTGCTTCATCAAAAGGGAAAGAATTAGTCTCCTTCTCCTCCTCAGGAGTATTGTCAAAACTATAAGGCTCCGGCCATATTATAATCTTAAATGTTGCCTCGCCCTTCTTATCGGCAGGTGTTAATGATACATCCTCCAAGGGATCTCTGGCTATACGAAATCTCATCCCCCTGTGACTTCCATAATATGCCTGCGCATGCTCATACCACGTTATACCGTAGGAATCCTTATTCTCAATTTCTATATATTTTCTCTCTTCTGCCACGTCTTTATCTCCAAACTCTCCTGCTATAAACTCCGTTGTATCATACTCATTTTACCCACCTAATTTCACTATTCCCATCAGGAATGTCTAATAATATTACGGTTCAATCTCATCAAACAAATCATCAAATGCAATTTTAATGTGTGGGAATCCAACAATCTTAAGTTCATCCTTATTATCATCTGTTATTGTTTTCCAAAGATAATATTTGGGGATGTCCTTCTCATAATCCAATATATATATTTCAACCTGCCTTTTTTTCCAGTCAACGATCCAGTATTCTTCAATTTCCTGTTCTCGATATAATTCCATCTTTTCAGTACGATCGTATTTTTCTGTCGATGGGGACACTACTTCCATTACAAATCGCGGAATACCAACATAACTGTTACCACGTTTTTTCTTTGTCTGACAGTTAATAGTGGCATCAGGAATAACAGTCTTTGTCTCCCCATCTTTGGTGGTCCACCTATATTGGACATTATCAGAATACACAAAACAGGTACTGTCTTTAAGTTGCTTACGTATCGCTGCAACAAAATTAACAATAACCCCGGAATGTTCAGGGGTAGCCCCTGCCATATCTACAATCTGCAAATTCAAATCCATTGTACTAGCCTCCTTAAAACAAACACAAAACTATGCCTCAAGATACTTCTTCAGCTCCTCCACCTGCTTTTTCATGTCACTAACACCCAGGTCGTACATTCTCTGCATAACTTCCGGATCATGTTCTATGCGCTTGATATGTACAGTTTCCGACGGACGTATAACAAATATCTTTCCCTGTTTCTCCAGTTCTATAATCTCTTCAACAGTGCTGTTATAATCCTCAGGTCTGTTGTTAAGAGTCTTCACAAACTCAGGATACTTTCTGTAAAAGAGGGCATTTAATCTACCATTTTCTTTTTTCTTACGATACTCAATAGGTCGGGTCAGCACAACAATAGTCTTGTCATATCCCATCTCCATACATTTGCGTACAGGTATGCTGTCAGCGCAACCACCATCCAAATACTTCTTGCCGTCCACCTCAACTATCTTCGAAACCAGCGGCATGGACGAAGTAGCGCGAAACACCTCCATCTGTTTCTTAAGATTATCTATCTTAATATACTCCGGCTTACCTGTCTCGACATTGGTTACCACCGCATAGAAATCAATGCCTGACTTTTCAAATGTCTCCTCATCAAAAACATCATACTTAAATGGTACATCATAATATGCAAATTCCTTATTAACTATATTACCTGTCTTAAGCAATGAACGAAAACTCATGTATCTGGGATCTTTAGCATACTTAAGATTATACCTTAACCCCCTGCCCCTTTGCTTTGAAGGGTAATTGACACCGAACAACGCTCCCGCAGACACGCCGATTATCCCATCCACCTTAATGTCATTATCCATAAAAATATCCAATACACCGACTGTATATAAACCTCGAAGTCCTCCGCCCTCAAGTACTAATCCTACGCTCATCTCATCCTCCTGATTTTTAATTGGTTTTTCTATGAAAGTTAACAGAGTTCACAGTACTCCGATTATTGAACTAACCGCCTACCGTATATGGCAGCACCCTACATCCTGATATGATAGACCTCAAGTTCTTTCCTGACCTGATCACGAAGATCCGGATCTCGTTTAAGAAGCTCCTCTATATCCTTAAGACCTGCCACTCTCAGATTCTCATTGTATGCAATCTGCTCACGAAGTTTCTGTCTTCTGACATTAAGGGAGTGTTTGACCTCTACCATCTCTCTCGGATCAATGAGTGCCGGAGTCTGCTTTACCCATATATCCGGGTCTTTGACACCATGAGAAAACAGGATTTTTGACAGACTGTCGGAGTATTCTCGCAGGTCTCCGCTGCTCTTTTGAAACTTTCTGACCTCATCAACCATTATGGTGTACTGGTCATACAGGTATTCAAGTTCACGAAGACTCTTAATGTTGTATTTGCCATACAGGTATTCAAGAGTGGAAGTATTATTGACAAACTTTATCTTGACTTTATTCATAAGGCTTATAGCCCTGTTCTCACGTTTTTCTGCCATCTTATATTCATAGGACAATTTTCTGTAGGTCACGACCGAAAGTGCCGACATCACCATCACCACAAGAATGATCAAGAGTACGGGAATCATAAGATTTACCTGCATCACAACACCGATAACCGCAAGTGCCACTACCAAAAGAGCCGATGCTCCGCCTAATGCCATAAGAAACATTCTAAGTCTCGCCTGTTGCTCCTCAATGCTGTCCTGAAGATATTCCTGGGTATTTTTCTCTGCCTCAAGATGTTTCATATCACGCTTAATCTTAACATCCATGTCCTCAAGATCTTTAAGCTGCCCGAAGACTTCGTTAAGATTCTTCTCCATTTTTTGAATCATGCGGAAGTTGGCATCGCTTATCCTGTCATCGGAGTGGAGAAATTCCTTGGTCTCTCTCTCAAGAAAATCAATCTTCTTGGCTATCTCCATTATCTCAATACGAATATCTTTCGGGAGTGACTCTATGGTCTGGATATCCGTAAAATAAGAAGTAACCATATCATATTCCACTTTAAGTTCATCCACCTGATACGTGGCGTCAATGATCTGGTCACATTTATACGCAACATCATCCTGACCTTCTTTGATACCCAGAGTCTCCTTGGCTTTCTGCTTGGCAAGATAACTGTCAATGCTCTCATATTCAAATGTTTCTTCGGTTACTTCCGTTTTTGTGAAAATATCCTTGACCGTATCGAAAAATCCCATATCAAACCTCTATATCATTCCATCTGACTGCGAAACTCCGTTTTTAAGGACTCCATTACTGTGTCCAACCGCTTTGAAAAATCCGTCAGGTTATTCTTTTCATAATGGTAAATAGCCTTCTCCATCTTATGATAGATCATAGAACCTGCCACATCCTTCTCAGCATCGGATATCGCATAATATATATTCTCAACCATGTCCTCCACATGATAAGACTTTGCAATCCTCTCTATCTCGTTCCTATCCCTCATGGTCGCCATAAGCAGCAAATACTCATAAATCGACTTCTGATTTCCCGTAAGCTCATAGGCTTTCATGTAAGAATCAAGTGCCTGAACAAGTTCAAAATTATTAGCCAGCGCCACTGCCCTGTTATGATAAATGGCGGCTATCAATTTGACATTATTCATATCCGGATTCTGCTCTAATATCTCGTCATAGATTGACAGTGCCTTAAGATATTTGTGATAGCGAAGAAAACCATCCGCCTGCATTTTGCGGAACTGTGCCTGGCTCAAGTTTCTCATGCGCTCCCGCTGCAAAATGAACTCCTTGACTTCATCAATGGAATAATACTCACGATATGTAAGTATCGCCGTTAACAGATCCGTAAGATCAGTTCCGTCCTTCTCCTTGAGCCTCATCAAAATATCCGCAAGTTCCGGAAGCTTTAATTCATTTCTTATCCATTGAAACATAGGCATACCTATATGTTCCTCAGAAATGAGAGCGATATTATTGTAAATGTAAAAGCAAAGCTCTTCATATGAAAACACTTCTATCTTGGTATTCGGAAAGATATATGAAGTTGTCGCCGGACTTGTCTCACAAAGTATTACTTTTGCCATGATATTTCTCTCCTGTATATCTTGTTGGTAGTGGGATATATATTACCGAAACCAACATCACGAATGATTATCGCACCATTTTTCTCATCACTAAGCTCCACCTCTAAGGAAAGCTTTGTGGTCTTGGGCGGACGTTTGGGTAAGCCATGAACCTCTATTATATCTTTCTCGGCTTCGCCCGTAATCCTGTCACGATAAACCATCTCTATTCTATTGGTATCATCTAAGAACAGTGTCACACTGCCCTTCATGTTATACCATTCCCGTCCTCCGGATACGATTGGGTAAAAACGACTCCTGCCGCCAACCTCTCCTATCTGAACACCGATGTCCTGGGTTATAAATTCATGCGATCTGAACACTATATTCTTATCTTTCTCATACGCCCCGAACCTTGCATGATAGCAGGCTCCCTTGGTATACATATTCTGCCCCATGAACACTCTTCTTCCGTCACAGAGCGTATTCTTTGATTTCTCTATCCATTTGTCATGGAAGCCGGAGCCCGTAAGATATACTGCAGAGATGAAAGTCTCTCTCATCTTTTTCTTTGCAATCTCCGCAAACTTTTCGTCTAATTTCTCAACATCTTCAAAAAGCATAGAGTATGAAATCTCAGGTATTCTCTCTATTTGCAGATTATATATCAAGGTCTTACCCTGATTTCTCCTGTCAATGCGGTAGTATTCCATTCCCTCATTATTATACTCAAACATGGAGACACTGTTATTCTTAATCTGTTCTTCCTGCCTCATGACATATTGAAAAAATGCATTCTCATGGCTCATCAGGTAGAAATCATCCTCATTAAGCCCAAGTTCCCCGCGAAGGTTATTAAGCACCTTAAATACCGCCGGATCATATCTGTCAATGGTGATACTCAACTTCTTTAAAACCGGTTCCTCAAACCTTTTAAGGAAATCCCCGATCTGCTCCTTAAGTAATATAAGCAATAACTGATCATAACTATATGTATTACCGTTTATTACAAGGTTATTGGTAGAGCCCACATTACCGATAACATCCTCGATGATCTTGCCGTTTTTGTTAAATCTGACCGAACTCACATTATTACCCACGTACCATTTATTCTCATCTGTAGAAAAGAACATGACATTAGGCAACTGGTAGGTTTCCGTATTATTAAGCTGATAGATTGATTCGGCATCATTTTTATCCTCGCGAAAATAACTCATCTGCAGGTTCTTTCTGCAAAGATCAAGCCCCATATATATCTCTTTCATAATATCTCCAAGTTCTCCTCCATCACCGCAGACAATTTCAGGTACTTGTCTATCTTATCAATAAGTGTCTGATTTTTTGATGTCTCCTGATCAATCAACATGGAATTTATCATCTCAAATCTGTTCTCATACTCCTCAGTCTCACCTTTGGCTTTCATCGCCTGTGACTCATACACTTTGGCATTACCTGTATATCCTTCAGGCATTTTGTACAAAAGATTTTCTCCATGGAACAATACAAATTCCTTCATGTAATACCCCGGAATGACCTCCATCATACGAGCCTTTTTGTTAATCTCAGGCTTCTCCACTCCCGACTGTATATTATAATTAAATGAAATATTCCTGCCCGCTTTATCCTTTGTGACAACATAGGTCATCAAAAACAGATCCTTAGGCAGTTTCATATATTTCTTAAAGTGTCTGAAGAAGGGGAAAAGCACTCCTTTTTTTACAAAATATTCAACCTGAATTCTAATCCATCTGACCTCGGTATCATTTAACTTGGTCTTTCTGCTCATGTATCTAAGCAGCGCCGCCAGACACATATCATCATTCCAGTCCTCTTTCTCCATCTGAGTCTTAAGCATATCAAAGAATTCTTCAGGTAACTTCTTATCTTCTATTATGTAAGCAAATGAAGCCCGTTTGAAAAATGCCTTTATCACCATCCCCCGTTTCTTCTTGCGAAGGTATGATTCAAATATCGAAAATATCTGTTCATCCCATTGTTCTGTATATAACGCAAGGCAGACTATATTCTCCTCAAAAGTCTCTAAGCGCTTCACTCTGCCAAGTGCCCGTCTCCAGAGTTTTTCCATATCGGAAAGTCCACTCTGATAATAATCCACAAGATATTCAAGCACCGGTATCGTATCCTGTCCGCTCCGATATATATATGCAGCCATGGATAACAATGTGTCTTCTCTCGCATACTGGGAAAACTCACTAAGAGCTTCCACCAGCCTTATAAGATTCTCCACGGTAACATTTCCGTATCCGAATTTCTTAACAGCCTCATATGATTTATCATATAAACCACACAGAATCAGACTGTTAATATACTCAGCGCCATTATCGGCAGTGACATAATCTGCCTCCACGCGGTCTAAGTAACTTCTTAGTATTGCCACATCAAGATGAACACTATAATATCTTACAATGCCCCATATTGCCTGTTGTTTTGTAAATGAACTTATCTCTCTGAAGCTTAATAAATCTCTGGCAATATTAACCTCTCTCGCATCTTTGGCATCATATGCGGAAAACTCATCATAACGATAAAGCACATACCTGTAATCATCCCCTGCATACTGCGAAAGAATATCCATATACTGAGACTCATCCACTAATTTCTGCAACTTATAAGGTATGGTACTTATATATCTGTAACCGTTCTTATCCACCAAAGTTATTACTGCCGATTCGGTTATCATATCTACATAAGCTATATGATTAACCACAGGAACGACCTCTGCTTTTTGAAGTTCTCTATGATTGACTATTACTGCAACAATATCCTCCGCCGCCACAGTTAATTTTCTCTTGAATATAACATTGGTCAGTTTCGCCGCGTAATTGGAATTGACCGACTGAGGTCTTAAAAATTCTTCATACAACACGCAAAGGTCATCGCTCATATTACCTTTGACAATCTGTGTCTCCATAAATGCCAGCATATTAGGAAGATATTCCTCATACTGTGTAAGATACTGTCTCTTGTTGCTCACCACATTAGCATAGAGATAAGCATACTCACTGTCAGTCAGAAAACTCTTATAATTGAAATATCTTAGCACAGAATCCGGAATAAGGGCATATTCGCTCTTGTCCATACTTCTTAAATAGTTTTCCTGAATACCTACTAACTTATATCCGCATTTAATCCCTTCAAGATAATACTTGTTATAACGGGGCTCCAGCTTGCCTCCACGAATAAGCAGTCCACATATAATACGCACAATATCCGGCTTGCCCCACAGATCATACACAGAAACCAAAAGGCGGAACACTCTGCCGGAAAATCCTTTCTCCTTCTCTGCAAGGTGAAGAAATTCTTCTATCACCTCTTTGCTCAGATAGTTATTTCTTAGCCCAAAGGAAAGGGCTGCAAGGGAGACAGAATCCAGTTTCTTCAACAATAACGGCTCCTGATTGAACAGGTCGCATACTTCAATCGCAAGAACAGGGCTCTCATACCCGCCCATATAAAGTCCCTCAATCTGTGAAAACAGCCATTGTTTGTCCTTCTGATATCTCTCATCGAGATTTAACAACAGCCAGAAGAAAAACACTTTATCCTCATGGGATGCCAGCGCCTGTTCAATCTCCTCACAGGCTCCCACTATCTGTCTTACATCCTTAGAAATCAGAGCTTTCAGATAGAGATAATAACAGTGTTCACGTTCCCCCACCACAGAGCTGTCATCATCAGCCTCCATGCGCCGTATCTCCTGCCTTACCACATCCTCCTGTCCTGCAAGTATATTCATATGCAGAAGACCTAATCTATACAAACCTTTATTCTCTTCAATATTCAAAAGTGTATGCAATGAATGTCTTGAGCTGTCTATAAATCTCTCTAAAGGTATCATTCCGATACGATAATCCAGATAATTATGTATAAGTGCAGCTATCTCAAAATTCTTAAGCTTCTTATCACGGTTCTTCCTTACAGGATATTTGACTCCTTCCTCCTTATGTCTGACGGATACGGAAACCATAATTTTCTGATAGGTGTTCTCTATTATTATATATCCAAAGGAATCCTCTTCCTCCTTAAGGCCTTCCGGATCTATGGTATAATGTATCATACAGGAATCATCGGTAAAATCCATGCTGCAGATTTCTTTCTCGTGAAGGGTAATGAACTTGGCATCCGTAGACACCCTCATCCTGCAATAACCCCACGTATTCTTCCTTAAGATAATTTCGTGCTCCTCTCTCATCTTAGGAAAATTAAAATGAAACCTGTCATGCTCCACCAAAAGAGTCAGCGTTCTTTTCTTGTGAATATATACGAGAAATTCTTCCAAAGCCTGATTCTTTATTGCCGCCTCCTGATGTCCGGGATCGCACAGGCTTCTGTAACTTTCTATATATTCCGGATTACCGTCAAGCAAAGTGGTCGCAAACTCGTCAGAATAGAATATCCCAAGAGCCTTATCCCAATCACTCTCCGCAAGTTCACAGAACTTCATCATATCCTCTATGGCCACCTTGTCTGCATCTATAAATGGCGCAACAATCTCTATATTGTACGGTATGACCATTTCCATACCATTACCGATCACATGTATATTGCCGTCATATACGTTGCCGCGAATCTTATTAACTCCGCTAAAACTATATGCAATCTCTCCTTTACGTCCTATAACGCTGTGATCATTAAGCTGCAACAAACACGCATCGTCATAAACCATCATTTTCATCGGGATATCATTACCTGATATTACAGAAATAGAGCCGGAGCATATGCTGCCAGCCTCTACCTTGAGCTGAAGATAAGTTTTCGAAAATTTCACATCAGGGTATTCAATATAGAAATCACCCTTGGCATACTGTTCTACTTTGCTTTTCATAAGAGCCTCACATAGTTTTTGATATATTACTGCTTGCAGTTTATATACAAGAAATGATATAATCACTAAAGTATATTATATATTCATCAATTACTAAATGATTAATCAGTTAATTATACCAAAAAAAATATGAAACATCAAGAAACAGGACGATAATCACAAAAATATGTCCGGAAAGAAGGTATACTATAATGACTACGCAAGAATTATTTCATGGAAGTGATATAGAAGTTATTGCAAAGAAATATAATATGAGCATTGATTCCATAATACCCTACGCTTCTAATGTCAACCCTATGGGAATGTCGCCCATGGCAAAGCAGGCACTTCTCGACAATGTTGATGCCATATCTGCGTATCCCGAAAGGGACTATGCAACTTTGAGAGAACATATCAGCAATTATACCAAGGCTGACCCTAACAACATGATATTAGGAAGCGGCACTTCGGATCTTATCAGGCTTACCTTTGAGACCGTCAAGCCGGAACATACTCTTATAGTCGGACCTACCTACGGCGAGTATGCACGAATGGCTGCTCTTGCAGGAAGTGAGGTAAGCACTTATATGCTTCAGAATCTTGATGATTTTGAGATGGATGTGGATATGTTCCTAAAGAGCCTCAACGATTCCATAGACATGCTGATTTTGTGTAATCCCAACAACCCTACAAGTAAGATAATCACCAAGGGACAGCTTGACACAATCTTAGATGCATGTCTCAAACACAATATATTTGTGATGGTGGATGAAGCCTATATCGAATTTGTGAAAGATACAGAGCTTGTAACCGCGATATCACTCACAAGAAAATATGATAATCTTATCGTACTAAGAAGTGTTTCCAAGTTCTTTGCCGCTCCCGGCATCAGATTCGGTTATGCCATAACAGCTAACACAGATTTCCTTGAAGCTGCCGGCAATTCAAAGACTCCCTGGAATGTCAACACATTTGCCTGTATAGCAGGAGTGATGTTCGAGGACGAACACTATATCAACCTTACAAAGAGCCTTATTCAGACAGAAAGGAATCTTATATTTTCAGCAATGTCGTCAAGAAAATCGATTAAGGTATTCAAGCCGGAAGCAAACTTTATTCTTATCAAACTTTTGAAAGAAGACCAGACAGCCGCCGATGTATTTGATTACTGCATCAAGCAGGGACTTATGGTACGCGACTGTAGCGATTATGAAGGACTCGGCAATAAATATGTTCGTTTTTGCTTCTTAAAGCCTGAACAGAATGACAAAATGGTCAACACCATTTTAGAGATTGTATAGAATAATTATTTACTTAGCCACGACTTGATTTTTGTCGTGGCTTTTTCCATAGTAAATCCGCCTATTAAACTTTAGCTGTTATATCAAAATTGCGCCCTTATGCAAACACTTTATCAACCACTTCTGTAAGTTCCCTGAACTCACCTATCACAGGTACATCATGCTTAACCTCACCGAATCCGTATGCGGCATGTATGAAATCCACGCCCGCTTCAACACTTGAGATATAATCACCTTCAATATCTCCCACATAAACTGCTCTGTCAAGATTGTTCCGGTCAACCACTAATTTGATATTATCGCCTTTTTTCAGATTGTTATTGCCATAACACTCTATATCATCAAAATACTTTCCAAAGTCATAATAAGAAAGAAAAGCCTCGATATACCCACTCTGGCAATTACTTACGATATACAGATTATATTTCTCCTTAAGTTTAATAAGTGTGTTCTCCACTTCGGGATATAAGACACCACCATGTTTTTCCAGATAATCATTCTCTGCGTTACAGCAATGGTCCAGCAATTCCATTCTTCTATCATAGTCTAATTCAGGAAATACCGCCTCCGCCAGTTTATCCATGGTAAGACCCATAACACTCTTTATTTTTTCTGCAGTGATAACCTTATTAGCATCATATTCCTTTGCGACAACTCCGGTCCAGCATCCGGCAACGCCCGATGATGAATCCCACAGCGTTCCATCCATATCAAATATAATTCCTGATTTCTCCATAATAACTCCTTTTCTTTAATTCTGTATGTTATTTTAATGTGCTGCATTTATCGTATAATATCCTTAAAGCAGATTATTTTTCATCCTCGACCGAATCAAGTTTCATTCTTATCTGCTGCATTATATCATCTGTCTCCGCGATGCGTTCCGCACAGGCATGAAGTTCGTCAGCAATCATTTCCTCATCCTCCGGATCAATATTTTTCTTATACTTAAGTTCGTGATCCAGGCTTGCCCAGAAATCCATAGCCATAGTCCTTATTTGAATCTCCACGCGCATGGGCGTCTTTCCCTTAGAGAAAAATACAGGTATCTCAACTATCATGTGATAACTTCTGTAACCGTTTGATTTGGGATACTTAATATAATCTTTGATTTTAACCAGTTTGAGGTCATCCTGCATTGCAAGCATAGCTGCTATGGAATAAATGTCGTCCACAAACTCACAGATAATCCTCACTCCCGCAACATCCGAAAGGTTTGCCATAATCGCTTCTACAGTAAATGGCAACCCTTTCTTATACAGTTTCTGCGCAATACTCTCAGGACTTTTCACTCTTGAGGTTATACTGCTTATAGGATTTCTGTGATACCTGACCGACATCTCATCATTCAAGACTTCTGCCTTTGTTTGAACCTCCCTGATGGCACAGGCATACATCATCTCCATCTCCTGGAACTGCTGAGAATGCTGCATAAGTATCTTTAACTGTTCCATGATGTCCCCTTCAAGAATAGGAAGTTCCACTTCTTTCTCCCGGAGCGTCGGAAGCATTATATTATCTCTCACAGATTTCTGATATTCCCTGATTATCTCTCTGCTCTCCTCCACTTCCTCATCGCTTCCGTCCATATTATCAACATCAAGTTCACTCTCCAGAATCATTTCCGCAGCAGAATCCGACATCTCACTTAGTTCTTCAAGCTCCTGTTCTAATATTTGATTCTTTGTATCCTGCTTCTTTTTCATTTTTAACATTAAAATTACCTCTGTTACAATATAATCATAATTAGCATCATTTTTAATGATTTCTATCTACTATAACATGTGTTTGTAAAATAAGTATGAACAAAATCTTAGAATTTTCTTATTATTTTAAATGTGTTTATTATTGACAATCTTCTCCATTTTATATACAATTTACTTTAACCAGTAAAAGCGTTAAAGTTT
>JAFUGT010000137.1 GCA_017469275.1 Lachnospiraceae bacterium | reverse complement strand
GACCAGAGATTTGCTTACAGCTTCCTTCAGATTTCACCTCACGATGGACACCCTTGCTGTTCAGCTATACACTTCCCACTATCTGGGCGTGTTCGGGACTTGCACCCGTTAGAGCGCGCCCATGGCGCGCAAACATAAAAAGGACTATTGCACAAACGTCAATAGTCCTCTTCAATCACCTGAAAATCAAGAAAATCAAACTCTATATCCTCGACAAAACTGTCTTTTGTAAACTTTGTTCTCGAATGTCGTATGAAATCTTCTTTGTTGGTATCAAGCCATATGGGTTTTGCAAGATCAAATTCGTAGCACATTTCCTCTAACGCCTGATATACCTTCTTCGTCCGGTTAAGGGTATAATCGTAATTTTCCACCACCATATCCTTAAGAAGACGATTGTTTTTCATCAATTTTCCCCAGATACGCATACCGCTGTTATCCTTTTCATTTTTTTCAATAATTCTACCGCCTGCATATTCACATTCATCTGCTGAACTTATATTTCCGCAAAAATGCGTAGCGGATATAATCATCTATTATCGTCAATCAGTTTACAAACTTAACGGCTGTTCCATAAGCAATAACCTCTGCCGCACCCTGCATGATAGCAGATGAAGAATATCTTATATTGACGATTGCATCTGCATTAAGATTTTCTGCCTCCATTACCATACGCTTTGTTGCAAGCGCTCTTGCCTCATTCATCATCTCATTATATGCTGAGAGTTCTCCGCCCACTAAAGTCTTCAGCCCCTGGGTGATATCCTTTCCCACATTCTTAGACTGTATCGTACTTCCTTTAACAAGCCCGAGCATCTCTAATTCCTTACCGCTTATGTAATCAGTATTTACTAAGATCATCTTCTTCACCACTCCTTATCTCATTAATTCTTTCCATACACACATAAAGCATTGCTCCTGCTAATATCAGTGGAATTATTCCCAGAAGAACTCCTCCGATTCCAGGCACAACATGAATCAGAATCGTGCCATATATAATGTAATAAATGATAACCAACGCCGTTATAATTATCGGTGCCACCATTTTCTTATTGTGTTCGTTATCTGACTGCTGTGTGCTCATATTATCATTTCCTCGTTCATAATTCGTCAATACTTTATTGATTTTAATTAATAACAATGCAATAATAACATATACTTAATAGCTTATACAAGATAATTTTTATTTCTTGATATACTTTGCAATCTAGGGTAAAATAAATAATAATTATATACATTACATTCAAACAAACTAAATGAAAGCGAGGTAATAACATGGATGAGCAAGTAAATGATCTATATACAATTGATTATATCTATTCTCTGCCTGACGGCGAGCGTGCTGAACTTATTGATGGACAGATATACAACATGGCTCCTCCCGCAAGAACACACCAACGTCTTGTCAGTCAATTAAATGTTAAAATTGTCAATCACATTAATTCCCATTCCGGCTCCTGCGAGGTATATCCCGCTCCATTTGCAGTTTTTTTTGAACAATGATGGGCACACATATGTTGAGCCTGACATCTCCGTTATATGCGACAAGAACAAATTAGATGAAAAGGGCTGTCACGGCGCTCCTGACTGGATCATAGAGATTGTATCACCCTCAAGTATTCATATGGATTATATTAAAAAGCTTGCAAAATATAACGATGCAGGAGTTCGTGAATACTGGATTGTCAATCCCATCAAGAGCACTGTCATGGTATATATCTTTGGAGATGAATGGGATCTTCACCAATATTCCTTTGATGATGATATCCCGGTGCACATATATCCTGATTTTAGTATAAGGGTCGGAGAGCTGATGTAGAATTATATTACGATTGATAAGTATTTAAAAATACCTCGTTCTGTTATTTTCAGAACGAGGTATTCTAATATTTACTCACCTATCACTTCTTAATATGAATCACCGGACGTATACCACAATCCACATATGAATCAGTGCTAAAGCTTTCTCCATCATAATAAACACCTGCAACACTATTCATATACGTCCCTGGGGATCGCAACAGCCAAGGAACATTACCTATCTTATCATAACTACTAGCTCTACTTGCTCCATTTTGACATGAATAATCTGTCGCTTTTACAGCTCTTGTCTTGCTTATTGTATTTGTATTAAAAGTAGTATCAAAACCGTATGTAGCACAACATGCATCTTCTGAAGATAGTAAATATATCTTATCTGTTATACTATCCTCATTATTATCACCAATTATAGTAGTTGCTTTTATTTCTAATTGTTCCTCTTCACTAAAGGCTGTATT
>JAFUGT010000136.1 GCA_017469275.1 Lachnospiraceae bacterium | reverse complement strand
CGGATTCAGTATCTGCATTACTGTCATCTACGTTTTCCTGGGCAGATTTTGCATTGGCATCTACAGTTGTTGAGTCAAGAACAATATAGTCGTATACATTAAGACCATATGTGGTATTTGAGCGGACTATAGAATATTCTTCATTTTGATATAAAATACTTATCTGCCTGAAATCTGCGTAACCCTTATTGATATTATAAACACCAATAAGAGAATCTGTTTTACTTACAGTATATCTATCGTTGCTATCCGTTTTGATCAGAGTGTCCCCAGATCGCAATGTATCTGTATCAAGATAATAGACAGTCTCTGTTTCGTTGTAGATAGATACACCAACAATTTCAGAGGTCTCATTGCCCTGTTCATCATACTTAACCCTTAAAACGCCAGTAGAATTGTCATTGTTCTTTATCACATAGTCCTTGGGAACAAGATAGAAATTCTTATCTACTATGGCAGAATTAGGGATCTTAAGTCCTGTATCATCCTCTGTAATAAGCTCAATATTAAGAAAACGGTCTCTGCAGAAGGTTATCATGGAATTAGTAAATGTAAGCTGAACAAAGCTCTCTCCGTCAGCATTTGTATAAGCACTTACTTTTCCCCAAGATTCATCCTGGTTTTTGATAAATCTGACCTTTACGTACTCAAGATCTACAAGCTCCTGAACCTTTTTTTCGTCATCTTCCTCGATAATTACTGACCATTCCTCACTGGTACAGAGTTTGTAAACAGGATCACCTGCTTTTACAAGAGTATTGTTTATTAGCTGATGCTTTTCATAAGTGGAATTATCAAACACAGCA
This sequence comes from Lachnospiraceae bacterium, assembly GCA_017469275.1. Lineage (GTDB taxonomy): Bacteria > Bacillota > Clostridia > Lachnospirales > Lachnospiraceae > CAG-590. The sequence continues at coordinate 1,652 of JAFUGT010000136.1, read as the reverse complement.
GAGTTCATCTTCTCAAGTGTCAGGTCTTCATATCCGTCAGTAGAATAAACTACAATACCTGTATCAGGTGCAAATTTATAATTTATAGACTGCAGTGTTCCACTGTTGGCATTAAGTGACTGGATATTAGAAAGAACTGAGCTATTTGAAAGCTTTTGCACAGTACCGTCAAGACTTACTTTAAAGTCATATACTGTATGGAAGTTTAACGGATCAAAAGAGCTGTCGAAATTAACTATCTGTGTCCTGAGTTCTGCCAGATCCTCTTCGCTTAAAGAAACTTCTTCAGATCCCTGGGATTTAAGATAATCAAGAAGCTGTCCAGATTCATCAACAGTATAGACAAGATTTCCAACAGCTACCCTTCCACCTTCAGTAGCAAAATAATTGACATATCCAGCTGTGTCACTTTCAATTATCTTCTCATCTCTGACTGCGACAGCATCATAGATATTGTTAGTGGAAAGAGCTCCCTCCATTACTTCATATCCAACTATATGATCCCTACGAAAATAAGTAATAACGCTAATTATGATGTAAATTGCCATTACAGCAAAAAACACCATTCCGATATTTATATTATTAATGTTTTTGGGATATTTGGTAACTTTTGAATTACCAGAATTAGCCATTGAAATAAATCCTTAAAAATATTTTCAGAATATAAGCCGCGGATAGCCGCGGCTTATAGAAAAATCATCTTATATTAGAGTGAAATAACAACTTTTGACTTAACAGCCTCAGGAAGCTCTGACTCATCAAGTGAGAGGCTAAGGACGAAGTCTACTCCGAACTTCTCGCTGAGCTTATCAAGTTTATCTATCGTTGCTGTAATGTCAGCACCTTCAAGACAGGAAATCTTAAGGAAACTATCAAAATACATTTGCTGGAGATCATGGTCCTGTGAAATAATACCACTGACAAATCCAATAAATTCATCAGGATTTGTTATACAAAAATCTGTTACTACGATCAAACGGATCTTATTATTAAGTTCATACATGTGCTTTGTGTTCTTGTCTAGAAATACAACACTTCCAAGAACGTTTTTTACCTCGGTGTTAACCTTGTCTAAGAGGCATTTTGTCTTTCCCTTTCCCTTTTTCCCAACAATTAACTGAACCATCGGCATACCCTCCTGCAAGTAGAAATTTTATAGATTAATTATAAGTTATTAGGTGGTAAAAGACAACCTCAACCTGCAATTTCATTCAGCAAAGACGACATATCATTATATAAAGAGCCACTGTCTGTATCACGCATTATTACTGAGATATATGGGTTTCCACTTACATCCCTTGCAAGCAGTATAAGGCAGTGCCCGGCAGCTGTAGTAGTTCCTGTTTTACCTCCAATTACTGTAACGCCCTGAGGCATTGACTGCTCTCCTCTTATATAGGCATTTGTGTTAGCCACTGATACTTCTTTTGATGCGCCCTTAGAATCAAGGTAAGTAGTGTTATATTCAGTCATGTTGATGATCTCACTAAAGGTATCATATTCCATTGCAGCATTAAATATTAGATACATATCGTATGCTGTAACGTAGTGTTCATCTGCCGTAAGGCCATGAGGATTAACAAAATGGGAATTAGTAGCTCCAATGCGCTTTGCTTCTGTATTCATAAGATTTACAAAGCCTTCAATTGAAT
>JAFUGT010000135.1 GCA_017469275.1 Lachnospiraceae bacterium | reverse complement strand
GGCATAAATGCCTCGTCGGTCGGTTCGTCGGGAAAAAGGTTCACCGAACCTTTTTCTGGCTCCGACTCACCCCATCAACTGCAGTGTATTGTTCTGTGGGTTCAATCTTCGCTCCGCTCCGGTCGGCGCATAACCGAAGTCCCCCGGACTTCGTGCGACCCATCAACTGCAGTGCCTTGTCCCCATGGGTTCAAGTCTCCTCGGCATAAATGCCTCGTCGGTCGGTTCGTCGGGAAAAAGGTTCACCGAACCTTTTTCTGGCTCCGACTCACCCCATCAACTGCAAGAAATTAAAAATACTATTGGATATGACATGGCATAGTGGTATAATTACCCATGAATAATTTAGGTGTAAAGGAGAAAAGTGGATAAATGGGAAATGATATAGCTACAGTGGAAGAGTCGCGTGATAAAATAATTGTGAAGACCAGTATAATCGGAATACTTGCCAATGTTTTTTTGGCTGTATTTAAGGCAGTTATAGGCTTTTTGACAGGTTCAATTGCAATCGTACTTGATGCTGTCAACAATATTTCGGATGCCGCAAGTTCGTTGATAACTATAATTGGGACAAAGCTTGCGGGAAAGGAGCCGGATAAGAAGCATCCTTTCGGATATGGAAGAATAGAATATCTTAGTGCAATGGTTATTTCTGTAATAGTTCTCTATGCAGGAGTGACATCATTTACTGAATCAATTAAAAAGATAATCAATCCGGATGTTCCTGAATACACAACGGTTTCTCTAATAATTGTCGGTGCAGCGGTAATTGTCAAGATTGTACTTGGAAAATATGTTAAGAGTGTAGGAAAGAAAGTGAATTCGGATTCTTTAGTCAATTCCGGTGAGGATGCCATGCTTGATTCGGTCATATCTTCATCTACACTTGTTGCAGCTATTATTTTCCTGATGTTCAATATCTCATTGGAGGCGTGGCTTGGCGCATTTATTTCCATAGTAATTATTAAGTCGGGAATAGATATGATCAAGGAGACCATATCGCATTTGCTTGGCGAATCTGTCGATTCATCACTGGCTGCAGAGATAAAGAAGGTGATTCTGGAAAGACCGGAGGTATCAGGCGTGTATGACCTTATACTTCACAACTATGGTCCGGATATGTTCAATGGTTCTGTTCATGTGGAGGTACCGGACACTTTGTCAGCAGACCAGATAGATCAGCTTTCTCGCGACATAACCATGACTGTATATAGTAAATGTAAGGTTGCCCTTACAGCTATCGGAATATACTCTGTCAATACAAAAAATGATGAGGCGGCATTACTTAGAGATAAGGTTAGGCATATGGTTCTCGGACATGAATATGTGACTCAAATGCATGGCTTTTATGTTGAGGAAGATAGAAAGGCAATCCGGTTTGATCTGGTGATAAGTTTTGATGCACCAAGCAGAGCGGAAGTATACAAAGAAGTTGTACGTAATGTGATGAAGGAATTTCCTCAATACAAGGTAGAAGCAGTGATGGATACCGATTTTAGTGAATATGTGGAAAATGAGTGACACACAGGTAAAATATATGGACAGAGTTTTGTAATTATCGCTTGCTTTTTTATATATTAAGCGGAAACTTTGTGTTATTAAAGGAGATAAGAAAAGGAGTTATGTAAACTATGCAGCAGGGGAAGATTGAATTACTGAAAAGTAATATTAACAAGAAGTTTGTCGGCAAAGAGAATGTGACGGAAAATGTCATCATAGCTCTTTTGGCAGGGGGACATGTATTGATTGAGGATGTTCCGGGAGTGGGTAAAACAACTCTTGCTAAATCACTGGCATGTTCAATAGATGGAGTTTTTTCAAGAATACAACTTACTCCGGATACGCTTCCATCGGATATAGTTGGTACATCTATGTATAGCGCTAAGAATGAGGAGTTTCAGGTCGTAAAGGGTCCTATATTTTGTAATATCATGCTTGCCGATGAGATTAATCGTACTTCACCCAAGACTCAGTCCGCATTACTCGAGGCTATGCAGGAACGGCAGGTTACGCTTGACGGCACGACCTATACATTGACCGAGCCCTTCATGGTAGTGGCAACACAAAACCCTTCAGACCAGATCGGTACTTATCCGTTACCTGAGGCGGAGCTTGACAGATTTATGATGAAACTTTGTATCGGTTTTCCGGGAAGAGAAGAGCATAATAGATTGGCAAACAGATTTTTATCCGGAGAATTGGATGAAGACATTAAGGCTGTCATAACTTCAAAAGATGTATGTGACATGAAAGCTGAGGTGAAAAATGTTATATGCAAATCTGAAGTTGTTGAGTACGCTCTTTCCATAATAGAAAAGACAAGAGATGTCAAGGAACTCGTATATGGATTGAGTCCCAGAGCAGGACTTGAGCTTATCAGGGCTTCTCAGGCATATGCATATATCAGGGGGCGTGATTATGTGATTCCGGAAGACGTAGTAGCCATGGCAAAGGTCTGCCTGCCGCACAGGTTGATACTTACTACGGAAGCGCACATAAGCAGGTATACCGGAGAACAATTGATAGTAGAAGTTCTTGACAAAGTGAAGAGGCCTAAGTGAGCATGAATGATAATAATGATACTAATAAATATGGGCGTATAAAAAACCGCATACCTCTGATAGTTTATTTGATTGTTTTGATCATTGTAACCGTGATGATCAACAATGTGGGAGGAGTGTTTTTCTATGCGCTGTTTTTTTCAGCATTTCTCTATCTTCCGGTGTCATTTATATATATCTTATACATCAAAGCAAATCTTTTGATTTACCAGGAACTTGATAGCAGACTGCTCTATAAGGGAAGGGCAGAGAGATACAAATTGAATATAGAAAATGGTGCATTTGTTCCGGCAGGAGGAATAAGACTTGGAACCACCTATGGTATTAGCGTATTTACTGAGGATTTCACATGTGATTCCTATGAACTGTTATCCCATGAGAAGATGGAGATTGCTACGGATATTATATTGAGATATGCAGGGAGTTACGAAGCGGGAATAACTGAGATTATCCTTAGTGATGTGTTTGGAGTTATTAATTATAAGTATCATATACCGGCGCCCCTTAGAGTTTCAGTACTGCCTTCGGTAACGGATGTGGCAGAGCGACCGCTTAACAGACTTTTGGACGAAATGTCGGGCGGGAGAAGAACACTTACAAGTGATCAGCGGGAAGATGCACTTGGAAATGACTTGAGGGCATATATCAAGGGTGATCCTGTCAAACAGATTCATTGGAAAAATTATGCCAGAAGTGGCGAATTGTTCGTGCGTCTGCCGGATATGCCGGATGCGCAGATGCCAACAATTTTCCTGATACCTGAACTGTCGGAGGGAAATCTGAAATCCATAGAAAGAAGAGATTATTTCCTCGAACTGGCGGTATCTGTCGCTAATTATTTTGCAAAGCGAAAGAAACCGGTATCATTTATATTTGATGGTCTTGGAGACGACAGGATACTTGTGGAGAATTATGAAAGTTTTCAACGATTTTATACGGAACTTGAAAAAAGGATTAATAATGCAGAAAAAAATATAGGCAGAGCAAACGATACGAATGCAGAGAGAAACATAACAGATGAAGACTCACTTTTGATTTTGAGAGAGAAGGATAACACATTATGTCTGAGCAAAAAACTAGGATAGCCGGAGAACTCAATATTTTAATACTGTGTCTTATGACAGCTTTTCCTGTAGCGTGGCTTATGCAAACTGCGAAAAATATAGACATTTCAATGCAGTATTTCATGCTCTATTATGGTGCGTTGCTGTTTGTAGACCTGCTGCTGATTGCCTGGGACAGGGATAAAATGCTTTATTATGGGGCGGCGGTTCTTCCGGTGGCAGTTTTTGTTGTGTTTAAGGATAGGGAACTTACCTTGAATGCAGTGTCTGCATTTATTGTGTTTACGTTATTAATGCTTTTTTATAAGAGTAGAAGAAGTCGAATAGTGTTGGCTGTAATATCAGTTGCGCTTATTGTTATTTGTATGGAGAAAACAGGGATGCCGCGGATTGTGGCGATATCTTTGGTGGGGCTTATTACTCTTGCTGTTTCGGGATATGTTACAAAGCATAATAAATACGCATTGACTATGGTGATGCTCATAGAGTGCATAGTGTTTCTCATTAATGTTGATACCACTCCGCTTTTGTGGAAGCCTCTGGTTAAAGGTGCAGACAAGGTGTGGAGTGTTGTGGATGGAGCATTTAAGAATGCAGAATACAAATTTGGTGCGTTTGATAATGTAAGTTATACCGGATATGGTGAACCGGGGGGAATGTTCAAGGGCGTTAATTACCGCTATCGCGAGGAGCTTAATGTTGAAGTGGTAGGAAAGATAACCATGATATATCTAAAAGGTGCAAGTTATGCCACGATTTCAAAGGACGGTGTATCGGGAAAAATAGAGGAGGATATTACCGATAACGGGTGGTTCGCACTCTATCTCAATTCTCTTTATAACGCCGGAATCAGCAAAGCGGAGGCGCGGAGTTTTTCAAAATTATTAAAGGTAAATGTTAAATATGAATACATGGAAACTGATGATGTTATGCGCTCTGCCAATCTGCTTTCCATAGTAGAAGATAACGGTAATGGAAAAAAAGAAAAGGATCATGAGTACAGCTTTAATTATGTTGCGCTTGATTATGCAAATCCTTATCTGGATGCTGTTGTACGTGGAATACCCGTACAGAGCGGTCTTAGAAATAAGACAGGTTATGGAACGGGTATGGCTTATGACTATTATTACAAACTGAATAAATCCCTGGCAGGTAATAATGACGGAAAGTTTCAGGTTGCACCGTATTTCATTATCAAGGATTATGCTTATAAAATATATAATATCAATCTTGACAATATAATGGATAAAGCCACTTATGAGCAGGCATTTATTAATTATGAAAAGGATATGACTGATAAAAGATATCTTGATGACTCCTTTGTTACGGATAGGATTAGACAGTTATCCCTTGATGTTACGAAAGATGCTGTGACCGATTATGATAAGGCAAGAAGCATTGAGGCCTTTTTACGCCAGTATTCATATGATACAAGTGTTGATTTGAGAGGAAGAGACAACTTTATAGAAGCCTTTCTGTTTGAAACTCAGAGCGGTTATTGTGCTCATTATGCAACAGCCATGGTTGAAATGTTAAGGAGTGTAGGGATTCCTGCCAGATATACCCAGGGGTACAGGCACATTACGGATAAGGGTGAGTTGATATACAGTAATGAAGCTCATGCATGGCCGGAAGCATTTATTAAAGGTATGGGCTGGGTACCCTTTGAACCCACAGTATTATTTGTCAGTGCACCTGAGTCCGGTTGGGGACTTAGACCGGAAGAAGAAAAGGTAAATGATGATATGGAAGAAATATCAGGTTATGACCCTGCTACCGCTATTCCGCCATCGGATGTTGAAACCCAGAAAAAGAAAGCAGGGGCAAATGGTGATACAAATGGCGGGACTGATTCGTCAAGCATAAAGGATACAATAATAGATCTGTTGAAACATTCGGGAATATATCTGTTGGGAATTATTCTTGTGGCAGGGGTGCTTGTTATGATCTATCGGGTGTATGAAGTTATAAGATATAGGAGAATGAATGCTCAGGACAAAGTATTTGCTGATATTGGAATGATCAGTAAAAAATGTGATAAACATCTTTCAGATGATGTGAAGATACTATCAGTATTTGATTATATTCCGTATATAAAACAGAAAAAGACGGAATATGACCTCAATGATGTTTTCGAGGAATATTACAGGATAAGGTATAGAGGCGATGAACCGTCTGCCGAATATGTAATAAAGCTTCATGAGCTTGCAAAAAGTATATAGAAAGAAAAGAAAACTTTGGTGCGATAGTGCCAAAGTTTTTTTATGCTTGTATAAGTACTTATGATATATGGCATATGCGATAAGGTCAGAAACATGACAAAAGTCATATTCATTTTATATCTTTTTTCACTACAAAGATAAAAGATATTTTGTTATCTTATCATCAGAACATAAAAAACACAAATATGAGAAATGGAGAGAAGAATATGGAAACTATTTTAAAAACAGTAGACCTTACAAAGAAATATGACAACAGAGCAGTTGTGGATAATCTGAATATAGAGATTAAAAAAGGCGAGATATTCGGATTGTTAGGACCAAATGGTGCAGGCAAGAGTACAACAATGAATATGATATGTAATATAGTGAAGCCGGATTTCGGGACTGTTGAATTTATGGAGAAAGATTTCAGAAAGAACAGAAAAGAACTTAGTAAGCACCTGGGTTATATTCCGCAGAACCTTGCGATTCATGGTAATCTTAAGGCCTGGGAAAATGTTGAACTGTTCACTTCGCTTTACGGTATTAAAGGAGGGGAACTGAAAAAAAGAATAGATGAGGCGTTAGAGTATGTAGGACTATCCGAAAGAAGAGATGATTACGCCAAAAACTTTTCGGGAGGAATGAAGAGAAGACTTAACATAGCCTGCGCCATAGGTCATCATCCGGATCTTTTGATATTTGATGAGCCCACAGTTGGCATAGACCCGCAATCGAGAAATTTCATTCTGGACAAAATCAAAGAATCAAACAAAAATGGAGCAACGGTTATCTACACCAGTCATTATATGGAGGAGGTCGAAGCAATCTGCAGCCGTATAGCTATTATGGATAACGGAAAAGTCATAGCCAGCGGAACCAGTGAAGAACTTAAGAAACTTGTGGTGGATGATACGGAATCAATTACGCTTGAGGAAGTATTCCTTACATTAACAGGAAAGAATTTGAGGGATATGTGATATGATTAGATATTTGATAAAAAACAATTTTAAAATAATGTTTAGAAGTGCTGTTAACATACTGTTATTTGTTCTTTGCCCTATAGTGGTGTCAGCGGTTTTGATAAGTGCATTTTCATCACTTATGGAAAGTTACGAGCCTGCAGAGGAATTTCAGGTGGGATACAGAATAGATAAAGACAGCAGTTACGGGGAATATATGAATATGCTCAAAAATGTTGGTGATGAAAATGGGGTGACTTTTGTAGAGTATGATAAAGGAGATATAGAAGAACTCATACATCAGCATGAATTAGGAGGTTTTGTTGAGTTTAAGGGAGATAGTTACAAAGTATATGAGATAAATGACAGAAAAGTAGAAGGTGCAACACTTGAATATATGATGTCAGCTTTCTTTAACAGCTATTTAAGCGGAGATATAAAGGACATCAGTCTTAATATTGAGAAGTCTGAATATGCTCCGGCAATTAATTCCACAGATTATTATGGAATTATATATATAGTATATTTTGGGTGGTGTGCTATCGTGTGTGCAGCGGGATTGTTTTCTAATGAAAAGAAGAACAGAATTGGAGAAAGACTTCAGGTTTCTAACCTGTCTGTATTTCAAATATATTTAGCAAGACTTATTCCTATTGTTACTGTTGTAGCTATCGGAATATGTATAGCTGCAGTGGTTTCTGCTTTCATGATGGGAGTTCACTGGGGAAATATCGCTATATCAGTAGTTGTAATACTCCTTATGATTATTGCGGCAACAGCATCCGAGATGATGATATATGAGGTGACCGGCAGTATGGTTGCAACAATTATTATAAGTTTTGGAATGGTATGGATTTTGGGATTCATAGGCGGCAGCTTTGAAACATATATGTTCTCGCCATATCCGGAATCGTTAAAGCAGTTGTCACCCGTTTATCATGGAAACCGGGCACTGACGGAATTGTCATCTATGGGAGAAAGTGATTATGTGCTTAGCTCAATCATATATTCAACGGTATTGATCTTTGTAAGCTCATTTATATCACTTATTGCAGGAAAGTTAAGGAGGAATGGAAGATAATGAATACAATAATTAAATCAACATTAAAACTTCTTTTTAGAAATAAAGGCTTTTGGTTTTTTCTTATCATAACTCCTGTTATATCATCATTTATTCTTAAACTTGAACAGACCAATCTTGGAGCCTATGAAATTATAGGTGAAACAGAAGTTGTTGAACTGGAAAAGCCGGAGGATAAGGTTGCTTATTATGGAGGCAAGGGTAAGTATGTAGTTAAAGTGTACGATGCCTGTGACAGCAGATTGTCAAATTATATGCTAAAAAAGTTGTTGGAGAGCGGAGCTATAATCGCATGCAGAACTAAGGTTCCCGGTATGACTAAAGAAGATGTGGATAACCGTATGGAAATTGATGGCTTTCAGGACAGAATGGGTTCGGCAATATATATCGGAAAGGACTTTGATACTGAGGTTTTGTCAGGGAATATAAATGATAATCTTGTAATCTATAATCTGTCTTCTGATGAAAGGAATAATCTGTTAGAAAACGAAGTAAAACTTTCCATAGGTCAGATGCGTAATGCGGACAAACTTTCTGCCGGTGGAGATATCTACGAGGTTTTAAAAGAAATGAATAAGACACTTCCCTCAAAGAAAATTGTTTCGCTGGCTGATAAGAACTCGGTAAATCTATCCAATGAACAGTTAGATCAAAAGGCTCTTATGGGTTATGCTCTTGCAATACTTACTCTTGGATTTGTTTTCGGAGGCATATTTGTGGCTCATACCGCCATAAGTGAGCAGGAAGACATGGTACTTACAAGGATTAAACTTACCAATTTGAGTAATACAAAGTACTTTGCGGCAAAGTTTATAACCGGAGGAATTGTGTCACTAATACTTACGACTATAATGGCTTTTTGTACCCTCAGTATTAGTACCGATAAACTGGGAATGGGACGTATTTCCTTTCTGCTTATGATATTCCTTTTAGGTCTGATTTTTTCGTCAATCAGTCTGTTGTTTGGAATACTGCTTGGAAATGTTATGAGCGCTAATGTGGCAGCATTTACTCTGTGGAGTATGTCCTCGCTGCTTGCGGGATTATACTTCCCGTTAGATTCCACAACTAAGGCAGTCAAAACTTTATCATATATGATGCCGCAGAAATGGTTCATGGATGCAACAGAACTTTTGATGGTGAAAGATAATAGTGTTTATTTTATGATAATATGTGTTACAATAGCGTATATGATAATAACCTTAAGTCTTGGAAGTGTGGGAATAAAGTATAAGAATTATGAATGAACGATTAAGAGAAAATTATTTTGTAATGATACGTATATTGCTAATGCTAATGCTATGCTGTTACGGAATGCTTTGCGCGCAGGATAAGACAGGGGTATCTTTCTTGATACTCCTGCTTGTTTCGTTTTACATAGGCGTAATGTCACTTAAGGAGCTGCTTACTGTTAAAAGGAAGAAAATGCTGTCTTTTGTCGGAGTTATCATTTATTTGTTTCTAATATATTTTGGCGGGGAAGAATTTTATCTTCTTGGATTTTTTACTTTGTATGAGATTATGTCACTGTTTCCGTCTATAAGTTTTCCCTGGTATTTTCTCCCGCTTATAGGAACTTTTATAGAGACATCAATCGGTTTTCTTCTTCAGCTTGTTGTAACATTTATGATGGCAATTGTCTATATACAGCACAATTTTGTTGTGACAGGTTATCAAAGGCTTATGAAGGAAGATGTACTGGTTGAACAGAATCTCAAGAAAGATATGGCTGTTAAGGAATATGCCGCCAAGGCAGAGCTTAAGAGAAATATGCTTGCTGCCGAAAATCAGATATTGGAGGAGCGTGCATCTCTTTCCCAGACACTTCATGATAAGCTGGGACATAACATCAACGGTTCCATATACCAGTTGGAAGGTGTCAAGATATTGATGGATAAGGATCCTGAGAAATCGAGAAGCATGATTCAGGCGGTTATAGATCAGCTTAGAACAGGAATGGATGAGATACGCGCTATTTTAAGAAAAGAAAGACCCGAGAAGAAGGAACTGGCTCTTTTACAACTATATAAGTTGTGTGAAGACTGTAACGGTAAGGGTGTAGAGACGGTTTTTTCAAAGGAAGGAGATATATCCCAGATAAGTGATGAGTTGTGGGAAGTTATTCTTGATAACGCCTTTGAAGCGGTATCTAACTCGATGAAATATGCGAAGTGCAGGCATATAGACATCAATCTGGTGATAATGAACAGGATGTTAAGGTGCAGTATTAAGGATGATGGAATCGGCTGCAAAGAGATAAATGACGGAATGGGTATATCCGGAATGAGGCAGAGAGTGAGAAAAGTAAACGGAACTTTGAGTTTTGAGACAGAGGCGGGATTTATGGTTACTATGTTGTTACCCATGTAATATAAAATGAGGAGGGCGAAATAATTGGAAAAAATTAAAGTTATAATAGCGGACGACAGTGATTTTGTTCGTGATGGAATGAAGATAATACTGGATGTAGATGAGGAATTTGAAGTGCTTGGCGTTGCCTCGACGGGAAAGCAGGCAATTGAAATAGCTGAAAAGTCGGCACCTGACATTTTTCTTATGGATATTCAGATGCCTGAGATGGACGGAATAGAGGCTACTAAGATAATAGTGGAAAGAGGCTTGGGAAAGGTTCTTATCCTCACTACCTTTGATGATGATGAGCTTGTTAAACAGGCGCTTGCAAGCGGTGCAAAGGGGTATCTTATCAAAAATCATACACCGGAACATTTAAAGCAGATGATAAAGTCTGTGTATTTCGGTTCGGGTGTTATGGATGAAAATGTATTAGAATCACTGACATCGGGGAATGAGATCAAGGTTAATGAGTCGGGGGCTTATGGATTTGATGCCTCGGATTATACTGACAGGGAAATGGAAATAATCAAAGCTGTGGCGGAGGGGTTATCTAACAAGGAAATTGCCGCCAAACTTTTCATTTCTGAGGGTACGGTTAAGAATTATATAACCGGTATTCTTTCAAAAGAAGGTCTTTCTCACAGAACGGCTCTTGCAGTGTATTATCTTACAGGTAAGAAATGAAAGAATCTGTCACAACATATGGTTGATAACTGATACGAATGCCCCTCATCCGCCCTTCGGGCACCTTCCCCAAGGGGGAAGGCATAAATTGACTTTATATTGTGGCAGAACAAAAAAATATAGGAAAATAGGGCGTTGCAACGGCTTTTAACAGCATTGTTAAGAGACGTTGACACATTGTTAAGGCAGGTTGGTAGATTATTAATGGCAGAAATTATACTATGATCTCATCAAATCACAGGAGGATGTATTGATGAGAATAGTAAAAAATTTTTTAAGTAACTTAAGTCCGTTTAACAATCGGAAGGATATGCCGGCACCCATGTACATTATCAAGAAGGTTCTGGCTTTCATCCTGATCTATTTTGTTTCGGCAGTAATAGGAGAGGCTGTTGTGATAACAATACTTACCCGAATGGGATATGATCCGCTTCATGGTGATATGCCGGGGGAAATGGTGGCATGGATACTCTCGTATTATGGATTTGCCTGTTTTATTCTGGTTACACTGGTTTATTGTAAAGTAATAGAAAAGCAGCCTGTTAAAGCTTTTTTCAAGGGAAAAGTTCTTGATTATCTGTGGGGATGTCTTATTGCTATAGTACTCTTGGCAGTAATAATATGTGTTTCACTCATATCCGGGTCTATCTCATTTACAGGGATAAATGCAAATGTCAGCATTTTAAGTCTTATTTTGTATCTTTTTGGCTTCGTTATTCAAAGTGCAGCAGAAGAGGTGATGTGCAGAGGTTTTCTTCTTGACAGCCTTAAAAGGCGGGTTAATGTGCCTGTAGCAGTTATTGTAAGTTCTGCCGCATTTGCGGTTCCCCATCTCAGCTCAATCCTCTCATGCGAGTCAAAATACGCAGTAGTTGGAATCATTAATCTGTTTCTAGTATCATTTATTTTTTCAGTGCTTGTTATAAAGAGAGAAAATATATGGATCTCATGCGGTCTGCATTTCGCATGGAACTATGTGTTGAACAGTATTATGGGACTTACTGTAAGCGGGAGCGACAATATCTCGGAAGGACCATTGGCTTTCAAAGTAAATGAAGGCAGCCTGCTTAACGGCGGTGCTTACGGAATAGAGGCAAGTATCATCACAACGGTAGTTTTAGGGGTGGCATTGGTGCTCATATCTGTTATAATGAAGAAGAAAGGCGGGGAGAAAGATGGAGTTCAATAATAAATTATATAATCTAAGAAAACAGAAGGGTTTATCCCAGGAAGAGCTTGCGGGAAGGCTTAATGTATCAAGACAGACGGTCTCGAAATGGGAGGTTGGCGAATCGACACCCGATATGGAAAAGCTTGCAGCGATCAGCGAACTGTTTGAGGTGTCCTTAGATGAACTGGTGCTTGATAAAAAGCCGAAACAGCAGGAGGTCGTCACCGAACAGATTGTGAAATCTGAATTATACAGTGATATTAAGGAGAATGTACTGACTGATGATAATAAAAAGAAGGCAAAAAAGTGGCTTAAAATAGTGGCGATTGTTTTCGGTATTATGCTTGCATTAGATATGATATCATTAATTGTCGCTGCTATAGTGTACGGGCTGCCACAGTAGAATGGGATTATAATTATTGTCATTAATTGAGATGACCGGACTTTCAGGATTATTGAATATAAAAATTCACATTACGTTACGTTCACATTATGTTATTGAATATAAGGTAGTATAAACTATCTCCAATTATATGCGAAAACCTGTGTATAATTGGAGATAATTTAATAAAAATGAGAAAAATATCCAATTATAAACAAAATATTGCTTATAATTGGATATTGTGTTATTATATCAGAAACTCTAAAAATAATTTACCCGAAAGAATGCAGAATTTTCGTAAGAATATATACTGCTGGTATAAAAGGCGAAGAATTGGAGGATTATGATGAAGATAATAGGAAGAAAAGATGAGATTCGAGAGCTTGAAAGATGTGAGAAAAGCAAAAAATCAGAACTCATCTGTGTATATGGCAGAAGACGTGTTGGCAAAACATATCTTATTGAGCAGACATTTGCTAATTATTTTGCATTTCGTGCTACAGGTGTCGAGGGTGGTGATACACGGACACAATTGAAATCATTTCATCAAAGATTACTTGGGGCGGGGGATATGTCAAAGCAGGTGCCTAAGAATTGGTTTGAAGCATTTTCAAGATTGGAGCAGGTACTTGTTGCAGATGAAGCAGTAAGTTCTGTACACGGGAAACGTATTGTGTTTTTTGATGAATTCCCATGGTTTGTAACTGCCCGTTCAGATTTTTTGATGGCTTTTGGCGAATTCTGGAATCGTTGTGGTACTGCAAAAGGTAATTATCTTTTCATAATATGTGGAAGCGCCACATCCTGGATAATTAAAAATGTCTTGGAAGATACAGGAAGCTTGTATGACAGGGTTACAAGTCAAATAT
>JAFUGT010000134.1 GCA_017469275.1 Lachnospiraceae bacterium | reverse complement strand
TTATGCAAACGGATTCTCTGACGGGTATCTGTCACCCTTCGGTCTGTTATAACCGATATCATCAAGTTCAACGCCTATATACTTAAACACCTCAAAAAGTGCCTTTCCGAAATGACCAAATGCAACTGCTCCATGATGAGGGAAATTCTTCTCGATAAGCACATGGCGGTAGAATCTTCCCATTTCAGGTATTGCAAACACCCCTATACCTCCAAAGGATTTTGTAGCAACCGGAAGAACTTCTCCCTGCGCTACATAAGCTCTAAGGGTCGTATCCGCTGTAGATTGAAGTCGGAAGAATGTAATGTCCCCCGGCATGATATCTCCTTCAAGGGTACCCTGTGTAACCTCCTCAGGAAGTGTTCTCGCCATTATCATCTGATACTGCATACTACAGAATGATAGTTTTCTTGAACATGTATTACCACAGTGGAAGCCCATAAATGTATCCTTATGTGTATAATTGAACTTGTTCTTGATCGACTCCTCATACATATCATCCGGTACAGTATTATTGATATCAAGAAGAGTAACCGCATCTTCACTTACCATATAACCGATGAACTCACTAAGAGCACCGTAAATGTCGACCTCACAGGATACAGGAATACCCATACCTGTCAAGCGGCTGTTGACAAAACATGGAACGAAACCAAATTGTGTCTGGAATGCAGGCCAGCATTTTCCTGCTATACATACATATTTTCTATATCCCTTGTGTTCCTCTATCCAATCGAGAAGTGTAAGTTCGTACTGCGCAAGT
This sequence comes from Lachnospiraceae bacterium, assembly GCA_017469275.1. Classification (GTDB taxonomy): domain Bacteria; phylum Bacillota; class Clostridia; order Lachnospirales; family Lachnospiraceae; genus CAG-590. The sequence continues at coordinate 4,028 of JAFUGT010000134.1, read as the reverse complement.
TTTGGAAGAACTTCGGGTTTGTTATTGCCTCCGCCCAACTCTTCCTCCATCTCCTTAATCTTAGCAGGTATTCTCTCATCACCCTCATGTTTCTTAAATGCTTCAAAGAGATCCAATTCTGAATTCTCCTCAATCTCAATCCCAAGATCATAAAGCGGCTTAATTGGTGCATTACATGCCAGGAAATTAAGAGGTCTCGGACCAAAACTGATAATCTTCAAATTGCTTAACGCATATACCGTACGAGCTATAGGAACAAACTCTTTGATCATATCAGCGCATTCCTCTGCTGTACCAACCGGATACTCCGGAATATATGCTTTAACATTTCTTAATTTCAGATTATAGCTTGCATTGAGCATACCGCAATATGCATCTCCACGTCCCTGAATAAGATCGTTCTGGCTCTCCTCTGCTGCTGCGCAGAACATTACCGGACCATCAAAATGCTTTGCCAATAGTGTCTCTGAGATTTCCGGTCCAAAGTTGCCAAGATAAACACAAAGAGCATTACATCCGGCTTTCTTGATGTCCTCTAAAGCCTGTACCATATGAATTTCACTCTCTACAATACAGATTGGACATTCATATATATCTGCCTCACCATATTTTTTGTGATATGCCTCTACTAGTGCCTTTCTCCTGTTAACGGATAATGGCTCCGGGAAACAATCCCTACTCACTGCAACAATACCGATTTTTACCTCCGGTGAATTGATCATAATACGTATCCTCCTTGAAATATGTTTTTATAACAATGAAAATATATCTCTGCACGCCGGATATATCTTCTTAAATGTTCTGTATCTTTCATCGTACTTCTTAACAAGCTCCTTATCAGGAATCTCTGTATCTATTACTTTAACAATACTCTTTGCAGCTTCTTCTACCGAAGCATACTCTCCGCAGGCAACTGCCGCAAGCATACATGCTCCCATTCCGGGACCCTGTTCACTTTCAATTATATCTACTTTGAGATCAAGAATATTGGCTATCATCTTACGCCAAAGAGGGCTCTTTGCACCTCCACCGCATATCTTTGTCCTGTCAATATGTATTCCGAGCTTTCTTGCGACCTCAAGTGAATCCCTTAACGCAAAGCCGACACCCTCTAATACTGCCTGCGTCATATCACTTCTTGAAGTATCCATGCTCATGCCTATAAATACACCTCTGGCATCCGGATCATTATAAGGTGAGCGCTCTCCCATCAGATATGGCAGAAAAAATACTTTATTTTCTCCGAGCTTATCAATAGAGGACTGCTCACTTACATAGTCGTCCGTACCAATAATGTCTTCCATCCACCATTTATTACAACTGGCTGCACTTAACATACATCCCATTAAATGATAACTTCCATCCGCATGGTCAAAGGAATGCAAAGCATTATTGTCATCTACCTTATAATCTTTTGATGATATGAATATGGTTCCGCTGGTACCTAAAGATATGTTACACATACCATCGCCGACAGTTCCTGTCCCTACGGCTGCAGCCGCATTATCTCCGGCGCCTGCTACCACTTTACAACCTTCTGAAATACCCAGCTCTTTAGCCACCTCCGGCAAAACAGTCCCTACAACTTCATATGATTCATATACCTTGGCAAGCTGCGCTTCCTCTACCCCGCATATTTCACACATCTCCTTAGACCATCTTCGATTCTTAACATCAAACAATAACATTCCCGAAGCGTCTGAAACATCAGTACAATGAACTCCTGACAGTCGATATGCTATATAATCTTTGGGAAGCATAATCTTAGCAATTCTTGCGAAGTTATCCGGTTCATTATCTCTTAACCATAATATCTTCGGCGCTGTAAATCCTGTAAATGATATATTACCGGTATACTCTGACAATTTGTCTTTGCCGATTACATTATTAAGATAATCACATTCTTTGGAAGTTCTTCCATCATTCCACAAAATTGCAGGTCGAATCACCCGACCATTATCATCAAGTATCACCAGTCCATGCATCTGCCCTCCGAAACTGATTCCGGCAACCAGCGAGCCATCGGCACCTGATATCAACTCTTTTATTCCCTCTATGACCTGCAGATACCAATCTTCGGGGTTTTGTTCAGACCATCCCGTTTTAGGAAAAAAAATGGGATATTCCTTTGACACAATATTAAGTATCTTACCGTCACCATCCATTAAAAGTAACTTAACCGCACTTGTACCAAGATCAATCCCAATATATAACATACACTTCTCCTTTCTGCTTCTACGAGAACCATTATCAAATTCTAACTATATATTCCCATAAAAGCAGAAGAAGTGCAATTCAATATTTTATTATGTTTTTTTGATAATTTCTGTTACCGGAAGAGATGCACCTGCGACACGCCAGGCTTGCTTGTTCCGCATCGGCTTTCCCTTGTAAAGATTTCCCCTTCTTCCTTTATACTATTCTATATCCTGCCTCTTCCAATACCTCAAGTGACTTTTCATAGTTATCCTCTTTGACCAGAATATAATCTGTATTATAGGTAGACACTGCAAATATTCCAATCTTATTATCAGCAAGAATGCCGGAAATCTCAGACAAAATACCTATCAAAGAAAAATCCAAAACTCCCTGTATGCGAAAAGCTCTCCAACCATCTTCTCTATCTGAAGTTATGCTTGGAGTATCCTCCGTTTTGCAAACCAGAGAAATCTCCTCATCCGTTCTTCCAACAAAGTAGAATTCTTTATTTAAATCAATATCATCTGTGGAAATGAGTTTGCAAACCGTTAATTTGTAATCAATTCTTTTAAGTTCCATTATACTGTCTCACTTTCTTATTGATATCAGACCATCCTTTTCCGGATAATCGGATATTAAGTCTTCTCTTGATAATAAATGTTTAATCACTTTTTTCATCATTTACAATACTCTCATCATATTCCAATATGTCCCCCGGCTGACATTTAAGGGTCTCACATATGGCTTCCAATGTGGAAAAACGTATTGCACTGACTCTTCCATTTTTCATCTTTGAGAGGTTCACATTGGACACCCCTACCTTTTCAGATAACTCCTGTAAGGATACTTTTCGGTCTGCCATCACCCTGTCTAATCTCAGAACAATCTTTCCCATAGCTGCCTCCTTACAAAGTCTCATCCGACAAAGTTCTCAAAGTCTTACCATAATCCAAAATAGTATATAATGCCCATGTTACAAACGCTAACAAAACAGCAAATCCTACACCTGAAGTAACTGCCACTACCACAGTTAATATTATCATTGATGTAAGTATCCGCTTTGGAACCTGATCTGCAAAAGGGTTACCTTCTTTGAGAATAATATCAAACACACTGGAAATTACCCACATTGAAACTGCTGCTACAAAACAAATACTTCCAACCATAAGCAAATACACGCCAATCACAAGTCCCTCAGAATCTTTATGCTCATCAAAATATTCCTGCAATGCCGGGATTGATGATGTCAATTCCTGCGAATTGGCAAACTTTATACCATCATTATCTATTGTCCCGATTTGTACAGAACCTACCGAAAGTGTTTTGTTAATTGACACATTTGCCTCATCAGTTCTCCTTTTTATATTGAGCTTATCCGGATTAATCATCAAAAACAATCCCGATATCAGGGTTGTCATTGATACAACCACCATAATAAAAAAGATTATTCTTGAACATATCCTTGCCGCCCTGCAGCTCTTCTTAACGCTTTCTAACTTCATATTCTCATCATTGACATTCATAATATATCTCTCCTCATCATCATATTTTTAATATTGCCTTTTGCTCCATTTTTCATTAGCAATATGCCGACCTATGCAGGCACAAATACCGCAGCACTCATTTTTCATAGGCATATTACATCAAAAGGTCACATTGAATCTAATATATTTCGGACACATATCGCGCGTTATGTATCCTCGTCGACCGTAAATTGTAAATCGAAATGCAAGCTTTTCAATCAACATACCTTTCATTGTAATTGCTAATGCATATATAGGGAGAGGTTGCTTCTCCAATTATAAGAACCTGATCAATTAGTTGATCGG
>JAFUGT010000133.1 GCA_017469275.1 Lachnospiraceae bacterium | reverse complement strand
GTTCACAATATCAAAAACGTATAAGAGTTTCGCTCACTACTTACTAAGGTAAACATTAATTTAAATATATAGAAAGGATGAAACAATATGGGTTCGGGAACCTTTAAAGGTTTATTTGGTAAAAAGAGCAGTGAAGAACAGGCTGATGCGGTTGAGGAGGAGATACGTTCCATAATTGAGGAAGGACATGAACAGGGAACTATCCAGACCGATGAAGCGGAAATGATTACCAATGTATTTGAATTTGGTGATAAACAAGTTCGTGATGTATGCTGTCCCAGACAGAAGATACTTGGAATAGAGGCTGATACGGATATTATGGAGGCACTTAATATAATGCTTGAGAACAGCTACTCCAGATATCCTATTTATGAGGAAAATCTTGATAATATTATCGGGGTGTTACATATAAAAGAAGCAGTTTCGGCATATCTGCTTGATGCGAATCAGACGGTAAGGGAGCTTGGTAGTGAACCTTTTTATGTGCATCCGACACAAAAGATAAGAAAACTGTTTAATGAGATGCAGCGCAGTAAGAACCATCTTGCGGTTGTGGTGGATGAATATGGTCAAACAGAAGGCATTATTGCTCTTGAGGATATTCTTGAGGTCATTGTGGGTGATATATTAGATGAGCATGATGAAAAGGAAGATGACATCATGAAGCTGGCCACAGGGGAAGGTTACATAGTAAATGGTACAACAAAGCTCGAAGAATTGGAGGATTTGTTTGAAATAGAATTTCCTGATGAAGATATAGATACGGTCAATGGCTTCATGCTCTATGAACTGGGAAGACTCCCGGAGGATGAGGAGCATATACAGATTAATTATCAGGGCTTTTCATTTATTGCAATGAAGTGGGATGCGCATATGATAACCAAAGCAAAAATAAGAAAATTACCACAAGAAATGAAGGTGAATGCATGAGTATATTAGAAAGTAATGCTCTTACAAAGAGTTACAATGGCAAAGTGGCACTCAACAATGTCAATTTGAAGTTGGAGCCCGGAAGGATTATAGGTTTGCTTGGACCTAACGGAAGTGGCAAGACAACATTTATCAAACTGTGTGCGGGATTGTTGACCCCGAGCAGCGGAGAAATACTTATAAGTGGTGCTCCTGTGGGACCGGACACAAAGGCTAAAGTCGCATATTTGCCGGAGAGAACATATCTAAGTAAATGGACTAAGGTTAGTTCAATAGTTGATTTCTTTGATGATATGTACGAGAACTTTGACAGTGAAACAGCATATAAAATGCTGGCGGATCTTTCAATCAATCCATCTGATAAGTTGAAAACCATGTCAAAGGGAACAAGAGAAAAGGTTCAGCTTGTGCTTGTTATGAGCAGGAAAGCGGATATATATCTTCTTGACGAACCTATGGGTGGAGTTGACCCGGCTGCAAGAGACTATATTCTTAATACTATCATGAGTAATTATAATCCTGAAGGAAGTATTTTGATCTCCACACATTTAATCTATGATGTAGAGAATATACTTAATGATGTCATAATGATCAGACAGGGGAATGTCGTATGTTATGATTCGGTAGATAATATCAGGAATACTTATAATAAGTCTGTTGATCAGGTTTTCAGGGAGGTGTTTCGATGTTAGGAAAGTTATTAAAGCATGAATTCAAATCATATGGTTTTTCAATGGGTATTATATTTCTTGCCGGCGGCTGTATGGCATTGTTTATGAAGATATTATCACTTATTCCATATAGTGATAATACGAAAAATGGGATACAAATGCTTATGGTATTCGGTTTTGTCCTGACAATGTCTTTGGCAAGTATTGCGGTGACAGTGATGATCATAGTCAGATTTTACAGTACCACTGTTTCTGATCAGGCATACCTTACCTGGACCTTGCCCGCAAAGACATCTACGATCCTATGGTCAAAACTTCTGGCAGGGTTGTTTTGGAAGATTATTTGTGTACTGGTAATAGCAGTTTTTGGAATTATCTTTTTCACAGGTTCTTATTGGATGTGGCACGAGGAGTTATCCGGATTCTTTATGAACGGAGAGATAACTCCCGGTATGATGATCAACGAATTGTTAAAGGAATTGGGTGGACAGATAGGTTCAAAGCAAATCATAAGTTTTGTTATCTATTATATTGGGGCATTTATCAGTTCCATCTCAGGGATACTTCTTATATACATGTGCATAGGTATCGGTCAGTTGTTTGGTAAATACAGGGTAGTAGCGTCTATTGGATTCTATTTTCTTATAATCATTGTTTTGCAGATTGTAAGCACGATTGCAGTTGTAGTATTATCCGGGATTACTGTTAAGATGGGAGATTCTTCCGAGATAATGATGGGTAAGTATGGCTTCACTCAAAGTATCGGAACAGTTGTGTTTGGTCTGGTATCTTGTACAGTGCTTTTCCTTATAACAAATTATCTTTTTGATAAGCATTTGAATTTGGATTAATTTAAAGTATTGATAGTTATTTAATTGGTAAATGAATGTAATTCGTCAATATGACTAAGGAATGGAAACTATTTTTGGTTAATTGGTTTCTTGTAACATATTTACAGTTATGTTACAATGATGGAAACTGAAATATCAAAACTGGTTTCCTTTTTTTATTTCAGAATTGTACGTGATTATATTAGTAACTATGAGTTTCGGCATTATTGATGGTTTATTTGTAACGAAGAAGGACTAAACATGCGTTTCGCAAACGCCTGATTTGCAATGTGATGGAAAGGGGTGAAAACTTGGAACTTCAGGAACAGATTTTGGAAGAGACCCTGAAGATATTCAACAAAAAAGGATTGAAATTCACAATGGATGATATTGCCCGTAATCTTGGAATCAGTAAGAAGACCATTTATACGGTTTTCCGGACGAAGGAGCAGTTGTTTCTAACCATGGTTGATTATATTTTCGATGGAATCAAGATAAGCGAGCAGCAGGTGATGGATAACGAAAAATTAACTGTGGTTGAAAAGATCAGAAAAATCTTTAAAGTGATGCCTGAAACCTACAGTGAGATTGATTTCAGACAACTTTATCAACTAAAGGGAAAATATCCTAAGATATACAAAAAGGTGGAAAAAAGATTAGAGACCGGATGGGAAAATACCATTGCATTGTTAGAACAGGGAATGAAGCAGGGTGTAATAAGAAAAATACACATACCAATTGTGAAAATGATGCTCGAATCAACCTTGGAGCAGTTTTTTCAAAGGGATATATTGGTCAAGAATCAGATATCATATCAGGAAGCGTTAGATGAGGTGGTTGATATACTGATGGAAGGAATTGTTATTGTATAATGCATTGGAGACAATTCAATGTACAAAGACCAATATCGTAAAAAGAAATAGAGTTAAATAAGAGTTTTGTAAAAAATGAAAATCTATAATTATTAAAGGAGAAGATGTATGGGTAACAGAATTTATTTAAATGAAAACTGGAAGTTTACGGAAGAATTTGATGAAGCTATTATTAATGCCGATTATGACGCAAAAGACATGGCAGATGTAAGGCTTCCGCATACCTGTAAAGAGCTTCCGTATCATTATTTTGACGAACATGATTATCAGATGGTGAGTGGATACAGAAGGATTATCAAAGCAGAGGCTTCATGGAAGGGAAAGGCTATTCTGCTTACAATTGACGGTGCGGCACATGATAGTGAAGTGTTCTTGAACGGAGAAAAGATAGGGGAGCATCATTGCGGATATACTGCATTTACAATGGATATAAGTGATAAGTTAGAGTATGGGAAGGATAATGTTCTTGCAGTCAAGGTTGACAGTAGAGAGAGTCTTAATGTTCCGCCTTTTGGTTTTGTGATTGATTATATGACTTATGGTGGAATATACAGAGATGTATATATTGATATTAAGAATCCCACTTACATTGAGGATGTATTTGTATCGACCAAACTGGCAAGTCAGGTTGTAGAGTTTGGAGATGACCCGGATAAGCCTGTATGGTTCTGTGAGAAGTCCGCTACAATATCTGAGATTACAATACATCATGAAGGCGAGAAGATAGATAATGTATCATTTAATGAGATTGATGCTGATGGCGATAAGAATGAGAAAAATGAGGACAGCAGATATTCCATAAAGCAGTATATCCGTAAAAAGGGTGATGAGGAATTTGCGGAACTTGAGAGCAGAGAGGATTCTAAGGTAGCCTTAAGTGATGCCGGAAAAGTTGGGAATGGTAAAGTTACTACCCTTACATGTTTTACAGGTAAGGTTGAAATGTGGGATGTAGAACAGCCAACACTATATGAGTTAAAGACTGAGCTTATTGAAGATGATAAAGTTGTTGACGATAAGATTGTCATCTTCGGATATAGGAAAGCGATATTTAAAAAAGATGGTTTCTATCTTAACGGTAGAAAACTAAAGATAAGAGGTCTTAACAGACATCAGAGTTTCCCGTATGTGGGTTATGCTATGCCTAAGTCAATGCAGGAGAGAGATGCAGATATATTGAAGTATGAGTTGGGAGTAAATGCTGCACGTACCTCACATTATCCGCAGTCGCATTATTTTATAGACCGATGTGATGAGATAGGTCTTTTAGTATTTACTGAGCTTCCGGGATGGCAGCATATAGGTGATGAGGATTGGAAGAAGCAGGCGGTAGAAAATGTAGCCGATATGATCAGGCAATATAGAAATCACTGTTCTATCATTTTGTGGGGAGTTCGTATCAATGAATCGGTTGATGACCATGATTTCTATGAGAGAACTAATGCTGTAGCTCACGCATTTGATCATACAAGACCGACAGGCGGTGTGCGTTGCTATAAGAAGGGTGATTTCTTAGAGGATGTGTTCACATATAATGACTTTATACACGATGGCAGGAAGAAGGGTTGTGACAAGAAGGCTGATGTTACTTCCGATGTTGAAAGACCATACCTTATCAGTGAGTATAATGGTCATATGTATCCTACCAAGGCATTTGACTGGGAGGAGCACAGAGCCGAGCATGCGATCAGACACGCTAATGTGTTAGATGAAGTTGCTAAGCAGAAAGATATTGCGGGTTCTTTCGGGTGGTGTATGTTCGATTACAACACGCATAAGGATTTCGGAAGTGGAGACAGAATATGCTATCACGGCGTTATGGATATGTTCAGAAATCCAAAGTTGGCGGCAGCGGTATATGCGAGTCAGCAGGATGAGACTCCTGTACTTGAACTTTCGTCTACGATGGATATAGGAGAGCATCCGGGATGTAACAGAGGGGAGACCTATATTTTCACTAATGCTGACAGTGTTAAGATGTATAAGAACGGAGTGTTTATTAAGGAATATACAGACAAAGATTCACCCTATAAATATTTGAAGCATGCGCCTATTAAAATTGATGATTATATCGGTGATACACTTGAAGAAAATGAGAACATGAGTCATGCACAGGCAGAAGATGTGAAGGCATTGTTAAATGAAGTTGCAAAGGTAGGACTTTATGGACTGTCGAAGGTTATGTATGCAAAGGCAGGAAAACTTATGCTGATGTATCAGATGAAGATGGAGGATGCCGTACAGTTATATAACAAATATATAGGTGACTGGGGCGGTGAATCTACTGTATATACCTTTGAAGCAATCAAGGATGGTAAAGTTGTCAAAGAACTTACGAAGAAACCGATGACAAAGATCGTACTTTCTGCTGAGATTGATCATGATGAACTTAAGGAAGATAACAGTTATGATGTGGCTGCAATCCGTATAGTTGCAAAGGATGAATTCGGTAATCAATTGCCGTTCTTCAATGATCCGGTAACATTTAGTGTGGAGGGACCTGTTGAGATTATCGGACCATCAACTGTTGCACTTTCCGGCGGTATGGGTGGAACCTATATTAAGACCACAGGAAAATCCGGAGAAGGTGCAGTTACTATATCCTGCGGACAGGCAAAAGATATTACTATCGGGTTTACTGTGAGGGCATAATTATAGATGTTACTGTGAGGATATGAATATTGCCTTCCCTTTGTGGGGAAGGCAGAAAGCACCCATCAAGGGGAAGACAAAAACTCTCATAAGAGAAAGGCATACGGTGAATGTTATTTTGAAGAAAGTGAGGAGATTATTATGAATTTGACAGCGAAGGAAAAGATATCTTATGGTCTTGGTGCCGTTGGAAAAGATATGGTGTATATGTTATCTGCAAGTTATATTCTGTACTACTTTCAGGATGTACTTGGAGTGAGTGCGGTAGCAATGGGTGTCATACTGCTTGCTGCACGTATTTTTGATGCATTTAACGACCCCATAATGGGTATTATTGTGGCTAAAACACACACAAAGTTTGGTAAATTCAGACCATGGTTAATGATAGGTACGATAACCAATGCAGTTATATTATTTATCATGTTTGCGGCACCGCCGACAATGGATTCTAAAGGACTCACGGCATATGCGGCAGTATTCTATATTCTTTGGGGTGTAACTTACACTATGATGGATATTCCGTACTGGTCAATGATTCCGGCATTTACTACCGGAGGAAAGGAAAGAGAAGGACTTACGACTCTTGCCCGTTCCTGCGCAGGTGTCGGTTCAGCCCTGGTTACTATTTTCACAATGATTCTTGTCAATACAATCGGTGGTGCCATCGCAGGTGCTGATGCAACGGCGAAGCAGATTGAGATTGCCGGGTTCAAATGGTTCGCATTAATTATTGCCATATTGTTTGTGGTATTCATAACAATTACATGTCTCAATATCAAAGAAAAATCTACGGTTGATATGGAGTCGCCAAGTGTAGGTCAGATGTTCAAGGCATTGCTTAGTAACGATCAGGCTATGACAGTGGTTATTGCAATCGTGCTTATCAATACCTCTATCTACATTACTTCCAATCTTGTAATCTACTTTTTTAAATATGATTTCGGAGGTACAGGGTGGTTTAACAGTTATACATTGTTTAATACATTTGGTGGTGGAATACAGATATTATCTATGATGATATTCTATCCGCTTCTCAGAAAGAAACTTAGCAATAACAAGATATTTTATGTATGTCTGACAAGTGCTATTATAGGTTATGCAGTGTTACTTGGAATCGCATTTACAAGTATGAATTCAGTGTATATTCTGTTTGTTCCGGGCTTCTTTATCTTTGCGGCTAACGGAGTATTGCAGGTGCTTACAACAGTATTCCTTGCCAATACAGTTGATTACGGTCAGCTTAAGAACGGAAGACGTGATGAATCAGTAATATTCTCAATGCAGACCTTTGTAGTCAAACTTGCATCAGGTGTGGCTGCATTTATCGCCTCATTGTGTCTGCAGCTTAACAATCTGTCAAACGCTAATACGACAGAGGCGGATAAGACGGTGGATTTTGCAAAAAATGTTGCCGCAAGCGCAAAGACCGGACTTCGTATGACTATGACGGTTGTACCGATTGTGGGACTGTTTGTTGCAATTATTGTATTTAAGAAAAAGTTCATTCTCTCAGAGGAAAAGATGGAGGAAATCACAACTAAGATCAAGAATGCGGATTGATAATAAATCATGTAAGGGCTTTTTGCAATGACAGATTTATGAACATAAGATGAAGTATGGAAGTGAGGTATATATGTCAGTTTCCGAAAACATAGATTAAAATATTTCATCAAACATCTTATCGTATAGCATAATAATTGAATAGTGAAACAGCAGACAGGTCAGATTTCAACAAAGAAAATCTGACCTGTTTGTTATAGAGGTGTTTGGGTATACAGGATAATATAATATGATAATATTGTTTGGCATAAAATGGGTATATAAATTATAAAAAAATAATTGTAGATTTTATATTTTAAATGATATATAATTGATATGTTTGCGCGTGGCAGACAAGTATAACTATTAACGAAAAAGGAGCGATATTATGGATTGGAATGAATTATTTGATAAGGTTAAGAAGACATCAAGTGAAGCGGTCGATAAGGCAAAGGATACCACTAAGCGCTTAGCTACCATAAGTGACCTCAAAAGTAAAATAAGAGGATATAACAATGATAAGAATAAGTTGTTTACACAGATGGGTATGGACATATATATCGCTAACAAACAAGGGAATGATATAAGTGAGCAGACTGCAGAATTTGTTAAGAAAATTGATACCTTGAATGTAAGAATCAAGAAACTTGAGGAGAGACTTAAACTGGTAGAGTCATCGGAAACTCCGGGTAAGGATGAAGAAACTTCCGGTCTTGATGAAGATTTCTTTGCTGCTGATGATAATAATGTTTCTGATTTGGATGATGATAATAATGTTTCCGAGCCGGATGCTGCGGAGTAGTTTTTTAGCTTCTTTTTAAGTATGTGAATATTAATTGTAATAGATAATAGAAGGGATATTTTTTATGGCAACAGGAATTATAGGAACAGGGCGGTTTCTTCCGCCAACTGTTATTGATAATAATGAATTAGCTAAGATGGTCAAAACAGACGATGAATGGATCAGAGAGCATACAGGTATAGTCAGTCGTCATATTGCTACTGACGAAGTGACATCATTTATGGGTGCACAGGCTGCATTAAATGCTATTGATAATGCGGGTATAGATGCTAAGGAAATTGATCTTATAGTGTTTGCTACGGTTTCACCTGAGAGGGCAACGCCATCTATGTCTTGTATAGTGCAGGATAAGATTGGTGCAGTTAATGCGACTTGCTTTGATATCAATGCAGCATGTTCCGGTTTTGTGTATGCATTACAGACTGTGGATGCATATATACGTTCAGGTTTCGCAAAGACAGCACTTGTTATCGGTGCTGAGACGCTTTCTAAGATGGTGGATTGGAAAGATCGCTCAACCTGTATATTGTTTGCTGACGGAGCAGGTGCGGCTATCGTAAGGGATCAGGAACATGGAATTATAAGCAATGTCACGAGAAGTGACGGATCAATGGGTATGTCTTTAAAATGTAAAGACAGATCTACAAGAAACTTCCTCAATAAGAAAAAAGAAGATAAACACTATATTCAGATGATAGGTCCTGATATCTTTAAATTTGCTGTAAGAAAGGTACCTGCTTGTATAGATGTATTGTTACAGCGGGCAGGAGTGTCTAAGGAGGATGTAGATTACTTTGTGCTGCATCAGGCAAATTCCAGAATTGTGGCATCAGTATCAAAGAAGATGCAGGTTCCCATAGAGAAATTCCCTATGAATATAGACCATGTGGGCAATACTTCGGGAGCATCAATTCCTATACTACTTGACGAAATGAACAGAAATGGAATGCTATCGCCGGGACAAAAGATTGTTCTTTGTGGCTTCGGCGGTGGTCTTACATGGGGTGCTCAGCTTATGGAGTGGGGGATGGAGACACCAAAACCCGAACTGATGAAAAATCATAAGATAGCATTTATGTTCCCGGGACAGGGCGCTCAATATGTGGGAATGGGTAAAGAGTTCTATGACAATAACGATAAATCAAAAGAGATTTTTGAAAAAGCTTCCAAAGCTACGGGGCTTGATATTGAAAAACTATGTTTTGAAGAGAATGAGGATATCAATATAACCGAATATACCCAGATTGCTATGCTTACAACTGAGATAGCGATGTTAAAGGCTGTTGAGGATAAGGGAGTTAAACCTGCCGTAACAGGAGGCCTTTCTCTGGGTGAATATTCAGCTCTTGTGGCATCAGGTGTTATGGATTTCGAGGACTGTGCCAAAGTTGTGAGAAAACGTGGAATATATATGCAGGACGAGGTTCCTGTGGGACAGGGCGGAATGGCTGCCATTATTGCGATGGATGCAGATAAGATTTCCGAAATATGTGACAAAACAGATGGAATAGTAGGGATTGCCAATTATAACTGTCCCGGTCAGATTGCTATTTCAGGAGAAAAAGCTGCTGTGGATAGTGCCTGTGAATTACTTAAGGAGGCAGGCGCTAAGAGATGTATCCCGTTAAATGTAAGCGGACCATTTCATTCACCCATGCTTAAGGGCGCCGGAGATAAATTAGCTACGGAACTTGAAAATGTTGAGATAAAAGATATTGAAATTCCATATGTAACCAACGTAACCGGTGATTTTGTGAGAGATAAGAACGAAGTTAAGAAACTTCTTGCGGATCAGGTATCTAATTCGGTTAAATGGATACAATGCGTGGAGGCAATGCTTGAAGATGGTGTTGATACATTTGTAGAGATTGGTCCGGGTAAGACATTATCATCATTTGTCAAAAAGATAGCTAAAGAGCATGATAAAGAAGTAATTATAATTAATATTGATAAGTATGATGATCTGGATAAGCTCAAAGAAATAGTATAAATTATGTTATGGAAAGCTCAAAGATATATAAATAACGTTAATAGGAGGCATTATGTTAGAAGGTAAAATCGCACTCGTGACCGGTGCAAGTCGCGGCATAGGAAGAGAAGTGGCATTTACGCTTGCAGGTTATGGAGCAACGGTTATAGTTAATTATAATGGCAGCGAGTCTAAAGCGAATGAAGTAGTTAACGAGATTGAAAAAAATGGTGGTAAGGCTTATGCATATCAGTGTAATGTTGCTGACTATGCGGCGGTCGAAACGATGATGAAGGAAGTTGTCAAGGAATATGGAGCAGTTCATATTCTCGTCAATAATGCCGGAATAACCAAAGACGGTCTCTTGATGAAGATGTCGGAAGAAGATTATGATACTGTTATTGATACGAATCTTAAGGGAACATTTAATTGCATTAAGCATATTTCAAGACAGATGCTTAAGCAAAAAGAAGGACATATTATCAATATGTCCAGTGTTGTTGGTGTCTATGGCAATGGTGGACAGGTTAATTATTCTGCATCTAAGGCCGGAGTTATAGGAATAACCAAATCGGTAGCAAAGGAATTAGGTTCAAGAGGAATTACCGTCAATGCGGTAGCTCCCGGCTTTATTGTGACGGAGATGACTGATGCTATGCCGGAGGAAGCGAAGAATGTGGTGGATGATAAGATAGCCATGAAACGCTTAGGTGATGTGAAGGATGTGGCTGAAACGGTAGCATTTCTTGCATCAGATAAGGCATCATACATAACCGGACAGGTCATATGTGTTGATGGCGGGATGAGTGTTTAATATTTAGTAAGTGTCGGGTGTTTTAAAGCTGATAGTTATGTGTGTAAATGCTCCCGGACTATGATACAAATAGAAGATTAGTGAAAGTGAGATTGATTTATGAGACGAGTAGTTGTAACAGGTATGGGTGCGATAACCCCTATAGGATTAAATGTTGAAGAATTTTGGAACAGTGTTAAGGAGAGCAGGGTTGGTATCGGACCTATAACTCAATTTGATGTTACCGATTATAAAGTCAAGATAGCAGCTGAGGTTAAGGATTTTAACGGAAAAGATTATATGGATCCGAAGTCTGCAAAGCGAATGGAAAGATTTTCACAATTTGCAGTGGCAGCTACAAAAGAAGCGATTGAACAGGCCGGACTTGATATGGGAAAAGAAGATCCGTATATGGTGGGGACTGCAATCGGTTCCGGAACAGGCAGTTTACAGTGTATAGAGCGTAATAAGACGAGATTGGATACAAAGGGACCGTCTAAGGTTGAGCCCTTGATGATTCCCATGATGATATCTAATATGGCTGTCGGTAATGTCTCTATAATGTTTGGTTTAAAGGGTAAATCTATTAATATTGTAACCGCCTGTGCGACCGGAACTCATAATATCGGGGAAGCATTCCGTACAATACAGTATGGAGATGCGGATGTGATGATTGCAGGTGGTTCAGAAGCCTGCGTTACTCCGATTGGTATCAGCGGTTTTACTTCACTTACTGCACTTAATACAACAGATGATTGTTCAAGAGCTTCAATACCGTTTGATAAAGACAGGGCGGGCTTTGTATTAGGCGAGGGCGCCGGAGTAGTTGTTCTTGAAGAATTAGAGCACGCTAAGGCGAGAGGTGCAAAGATATTGGCTGAACTTGTGGGTTATGGTTCTACCTCTGATGCATTTCATATTACTTCTCCTGCAGAGGATGGTATGGGTGCAGCCAAGGCTATGATGGCAGCTATGAAGGATGGTGGAATAGCGCCTTCAGAGGTGTCATATATAAATGCTCACGGTACTTCCACACATCATAACGATCTGTTTGAGACAAGGGCTATCAAAGTTGCTTTAGGAGAAGTTGCCGATAAGGTACCGGTAAGTTCTACAAAGTCTATGGTAGGACATCTGTTAGGGGCTGCCGGCGGTGTTGAATTCATAACCTGTGTCAAATCAATTGAAGAAGGATACATACACGAAAATGTAGGACTTAAGAATATAGATGATGATCCTGAATTCACACTCAACTATGTGAAGGATAAAGGGTTAAATACTAATGTAGATGTATGTCTTTCTAATTCCCTTGGTTTCGGAGGACATAACGCAACATTGGCAGTGCGTAAATATGTTGAGTAAATTAACTTGTATATAAGGAGATTATAACATGGAATTAGATATAAAGCAGATAATGGATATAATCCCACACCGTCAACCATTTCTTTTGATTGATAAAGTTACGGATATGGAGCCGGGAAAAAGTATTAAGGGATATAAGAATTTGTCATATAATGAGCCTTTTTTTGCCGGCCATTTTCCTAATGAACCTGTTATGCCAGGAGTGCTTCAGATTGAGGCGTTGGCACAGCTTGGCGCAGTATGTGTGCTTTCGCTTGATGACAATAAAGGCAAAACCGCATATTTTGCAGGTATCAAAGAGGCGAAATTCAAGCAAAAGGTTGTTCCGGGAGACAGATTAGAATTATCCTGTGAGATTATCAAGACTAAAGGACCTGTTGGTGTAGGAGCTTGTGAGGCTCATGTTAACGGTAAACTTGCATGCAAGGCGGAAATATCCTTTATGATCGGATAAAGGCTTTGTTAAGACATATATTTTGACGAGTGAATAGGTAGGTTCGACGTTTATATAAACATCTATGAATTGAGGATTAATCACATGATCAGATTTCTTGCAAAATACAGACATTTTTTTACCGTGATTATTGTAATTGGTTTAATTGCAGGTTTTGTTTATCTTGCCCTCAAAACCAAAGATTTAAAGACAGGCACATACGATAATAAGACATATTCCGGTATAGCATTTGGAACGGCTATCAAGAAAACTATTTTTATGGATAATATTGATAAATGTGATGAGATTGATAGAAGTATTGATAAGATATTAAAGAATGTTGATGATGAATTGTCTTACAGAAATGAGGCTTCTGAAATATCTGTATTTAACAGAAGTTATGCTGCCGGAGGATCCTATAGTTTTTCACCGGATATTATGTTGTATTTAAAAAAGGAATTGGAAGTATACAGTGAAACTGATGGTGCCTTTTCACCCTGCATACTGCCGTTGTCCAAACTTTGGGGAATTGAGGACGGAAGTACGGAGATTCCAAAGGATTCCGATATTAAAGAAGTATTAAAGCATATTGATGGAGATAATATGGCGGTAACAGACGAAGGGCTGACACTTAATGATGGTGAGATGTCTATTGATTTTGGTGCGGTGGGTAAAGGTATTGCTGCAGATGAAGTGCTTACCGGGTTATCCAAGACAGATGTATCCGGTGCTGTGATTTCTGTCGGCGGCACTATTGCAACCTATGGAACAAAGGGCGCAGATAGTATGTGGCATATAGGAATTCAGGACCCAAGAGCTGTTAACGGAGAAGTTTTAGGAGTTCTTGATGTGACTGGCGGTAAGGTAATTTCTACTTCCGGTGATTACGAAAAATTCTTTGAGGTTGACGGAAAGAGATATCATCATATATTTGATCCTAAGACCGGTTATCCGGTAGACAATGGTTTGATATCCGTAACAATTGCAACGGGCAGTGGATTTATGTCAGATGCAATGTCTACTGCATGTTTTGTAATGGGTCTTGAGGATGGTATGAGATATGCGGAGAGCAAAGGCGTTGATGCTATATTTGTAACCTCCGATAAAAAGATATATTTGTCTAACGGATTAAATAAGAGATTCAATATCAGGAATGATGAATATGAAATTGCTAAAAAATGATTTTATATCACTAAAAAAAGGAGATTTTATTATAATCGCGGCGGTGCTGCTTATAGCAGGAATCGCCGTATTATTAATTATGCGCCAAAATTCGGGTGGATATGTCAAAATCACTTCATTTTCCGACACATCAACTTACCCGATTAATGAAGATAGAAATATTGAGATTATCGGTGATAACGGAGGACATAATCTGGTAGTTATCTCTGACGGCAAAGTGTGGGTTAAAGAGGCTGACTGTAAGAATAGGATTTGTGTTAATCACAAGCCGGTCTATAAGAACCATGAGAGTATTGTATGTCTGCCAAATCATCTTGTTGTTGAAGTTGTCAATAATAAATCTAACGAAATTGATAATTAATTATCTAAGTATTAAAATAAAATATGCAATTACGAAACGCTCAAATAATGTATATTCTGTTTTGCATAATATGCACAAAAGAGAAGGCGTAAATAAGCGTTTCGCAAACACCTAAATTAGAATACAAGGAGAATGACATGTCAGCCAAAATGATAACAAGACTCGGAATACTTTTATCTCTTAGTCTTATTTTGTCTTATCTTGAAAGTCTGATACCGTTAAATGTGTCCGTTCCGGGAGTTAAGATGGGACTTGCCAATATTGTCACTATGTATGTGTTATATTATTACGGCATCAAGAATGCTTCTGCAATACTTATTCTTCGCGTCTTCATCTCGGGATTTCTGTTTTCCGGATTATCATCTGTGATTTTTGGATTATGCGGTGGCGTATTAAGTATATTAGTGATGTATCTTTTGAAAAGAGTTAAAAGTATATCTGTTATAGGAGTCAGTATTGCCGGGGCGGTCGCCCACAATGCAGGTCAGATACTTATTGCATTAATAATAATGGATAATGCGGGTGTACTTTATTATCTGCCTTATCTTAGTATAACAGGTTTGATTTCAGGAATGTTGGTGGGCTATATAAGTGCATTATTGATGAAAAAAATTAACTTTGAGTCGCAGGATATTCATTAAATTAATTATTCGGTGTACTAGTCAAAATGACTAATATGTTGTATAATAAAACAAGTATTTTATACTATATATTGATAGGTGATTGAGAAATCAGAAGGAGAGTAATGTAATGGGCGTATTAACATTTTTTGGTGGAATACATCCCTATGATGGTAAAGACATTTCCAAAGACAAAGAGATAGTCGATTACCTTCCTAAGGGTGAGTGCGTATATCCATTATCTCAGCATATAGGTACTCCGGCAGTACCGATTGTCAAAAAGGGAGATGAAGTGCTTGTTGGCCAGAAGATAGCAGAAGCCGGTGGGTTCGTCTCGGCCAATATACATTCAGGTGTTTCAGGTACGGTCAAAGCCATAGAGACGAGAATGACCGTTTCAGGCAATAAAGTCAATTCTATTATAATTGATAATGACGGAAAGTTTACGGAGATGGATTTTTCTAAGAATATCAAACCGTTAGAATCAATGTACCGTGAAGATGTCAAGGAGGCTATAAAGGAGGCCGGTATAGTCGGAATGGGTGGTGCCGGATTTCCGACCCATGTCAAATTATCGCCTAAAAATGAGAATGACATAGATACTATTATAGTTAATGGTGCCGAGTGTGAGCCTTACCTCACATCGGATTACAGAAGAATGATTGAAACTCCGGGGAAATTAATAGCAGGACTTCAGATAGTTGTCAATCTGTTTGATAATGCAAAGGGCATTATTGCTGTTGAAGATAATAAGCCGGATGCCATAAGATTATTGAAGGAGATGACAGCCGATATAGATAATATTACTGTCAATGCAGTTAAGACAAAGTACCCGCAAGGCGCAGAAAGACAACTGATATTTGCCAATACGGGAAGAGAAATCAACTCGTCAATGCTTCCCGCTGATGCAGGCTGTATCGTACATAACGTTGATACCATTATCGCGATTTACAATGCTATCATTGAAGGACGACCACTATATGAGAGGATTGTGACAGTTACGGGAGATGCGGTAGAAGATACTGCCAATTTCAGTGTGAGATTAGGAACTAATATAAGAGAATTGATAGATGCCGTAGGGGGATTTAATATCAAAGATCCTGCAAAAATCATTTCAGGAGGACCGATGATGGGTAAGGCGTTATTTACCTTAGATGCACCGATTGTCAAAGGTTCTTCCGCCTTGTTATGTTTTAGGGAGGATGTGGTTTCGGATTTAACCCCCTCTAATTGTATAAGGTGCGGAAGATGTGTTGAGGTATGTCCGGGAAGAGTAATGCCTAACCGTTTGGCAGATATGGCTGAACATGGTGATATAGATGGTTTCTTTAAATACGAAGGTATGGAATGCTGTGAGTGTGGATGTTGTTCATATGTATGTCCTGCCAAAAGACACCTGACACAGATTATATCAAGTACAAGAAAACAAGTACTTGCAGACAGAAAGAGATAGGAGGTGGCTTTGATGGATGAACAGATAATGAAGATTTCTTCGTCTCCTCATATAAGGGACAAAGAGACCACAACTAATATAATGGGTAAAGTTATTGTAGCTTTATGTCCTGCTGCGATATTCGGAATCTATAATTTTGGTATAAGAGCCTTGATCATATATTGTATAACTATAATAAGTTGTATGATATTTGAAGGGTTATTCCAGAAAATAACAGGCAGACGGGTTACAGTTCTCGATCTGTCGGCTGCCCTTACAGGCTTGCTGCTTGCCATGAATCTTCCACCGGATGTGCCTTACTGGATACCGGTCATCGGAAGTTTCTTTGCAATTGTTGTTGTAAAACAGTTATTTGGCGGTCTGGGACAGAATTTTATGAACCCTGCACTGGGAGCAAGATGTTTTCTATTGATATCATTTACAGGTATAATGACAAGTTTTTCATATGATGCCGTAACTATGGCAACACCGCTGGCAGAACTTAAAGCCGGTGAACGGGTAGATGTAGTTTCCATGTTTTTGGGAACCATACCGGGAACAATAGGTGAGACAAGCGCGTTTGCCCTTATTATCGGGGGATTGTTCCTCATATTGTTGGGAGTAGTCAATTACAGGATTCCGGTATTTTATATCGGTACATTTGCATTATTGATAATTATCTATGCTATGGCAATCGGAAGAGGATTTGATATCTCATATTTGCTTGCGCATTTATCCGGCGGCGGACTGATGTTAGGAGCATTTTTCATGGCTACTGATTATGTCACATCACCGATTACTAATACAGGCAAAATCATATTTGGTATTTTCTTAGGTGTTATGACATTTTTGTTTAGAATATTCGGGGGTTCCGCGGAGGGTGTTTCCTATGCGATAATAATAGGTAATCTGCTGGTTCCGCTTATTGAGAAAGTTACAGTACCGAAATCCTTTGGGAAGGGGGCGGTAAAACGTGAATCGTGAAATTATCAGGAATACATTTTCATTAATGCTTATAACTGTTATAGCAGGAGTATTGTTAGGACTTGTATATGAGGTTACAAAGGAGCCTATTGCCAGAGAGAAAATGCGGGCTAAAGAAGAGGCTTATAAAACTGTTTTTGCTGATGCCGCATCCTTTACGGAAATGGGTGCTATCCCTGAGGATACAAAGGAAAAGTTGGGAGAGCAGGGGTATGATGCGGATATCGATGAGATAATGGAGGTAAAAGATTCAGGCGGCAATCATGCAGGATATGTGCTTACAGTAACTGACCATGAGGGATATGGAGGCGATATTCAGTTTGCCATGGGTGTCAAAGCAGACGGTACGCTTAACGGCATATCTTTTCTCTCGATAAGTGAGACTGCAGGGCTTGGAATGAAAGCTACGGAAGATAAATTCAAGGAGCAGTTTGCAGGTAAGAAGGTTTCTAAGTTTTCATATACCAAAAAAGGTGCATCGTCAGAGGACGAGATAGATGCGTTATCCGGAGCAACTATAACGACTAATGCGGTAACTAACGGTGTTAACGCGGGTTTATATTATATAAGTACTTTGCAGTAAGGGGGTGGGATGATGAATGAAACAGTTAAACGATTAAAATGCGGTATTGTCACCGAGAATCCTACCTTTGTGCAGATGTTAGGAATGTGTCCCACCATGGCTGTTACCACATCCGCTATTAATGGAATCGGAATGGGACTTACAACAACGGTAATACTTATTCTTTCCAATATGATGATTTCAGCGTTAAGAAAAGTCATACCGGATAAAGTTAGGATTCCTGCATATATCGTTATAGTGGCGTCCTTTGTAACTATAGTTCAGTTTCTTTTGGAAGGTTTTGGTCCTTCGCTTTATGACAGTTTGGGAATATACATTCCGCTTATTGTTGTCAACTGTATTATTCTTGGGCGTGCGGAAAGTTATGCATCTAAGAATAATGTATGGTTATCCATGTTTGATGGAATCGGAATGGGACTTGGATTCACAATTGGTCTTACATCTATAGGAATATTCAGGGAACTTTTTGGTAATGGTTCGATATTCGGTAAGAATATAATGCCGGATAGTTATCAGCCGGTATCAATTCTTATCTTAGCACCGGGAGCTTTCTTTGTGCTGGCATGTCTTATCGCCGTACAGAATAAGGTGAAACTTACAAAGGCAAGGAAAGCCGGAGAGGCAATCTCTATATGTGAGCGGGAAGATGGCTGTGCATCATGTACCAATACACTCTGTATGGGTAAATCATATACAATGGAAAGTGTGATGGGTATTAAGGAGAAACCTGACAAGAAAATGACGGTCGGGGAGGCTTTGAAAGAAAAGAGTAAAGACAAGGTGAAAGAAGCCGAAGATAATGACAGGGAAAGGGAGGTGTAATGTATGGAATTGTTTTTGATAGCAGTTGGGGCGGCATTGGTCAATAATGTTGTATTAAGCCAGTTTTTGGGGCTGTGTCCTTTCATAGGAGTATCGAAGAAAGTTGATACGGCTGCGGGAATGGGTGGTGCGGTAATATTCGTTATCACGATTGCATCGGCAATTACCAACCTTATTTACACCTATATATTGGAGAAACTTGATATAACATATCTTCAGACAATCGTATTCATTCTTGTGATTGCGGCATTGGTGCAGTTTGTGGAGATGTTTTTAAAGAAAATGGTGCCTTCTCTTTATAGAGCTCTTGGAGTATATCTTCCGTTGATCACGACTAACTGTGCAGTGCTTGGAGTAGCATTGTTAAATGTTCAAAAGTCATATGGTTTTGTATCCTCTGTGGTTAACGGGTTTGGAACGGCTGTGGGCTTTACTGTGGCAATTGTCATTATAGCCGGAATCCGGGAAAAGATTGAATACAACGATATTCCTGAATCATTTAAGGGTACACCGATTGTGCTTTTGACTGCCGGATTAATGGCGATGGCATTTTTCGGTTTTTCCGGTTTGATCAAGTAGGAGGGGACGGTTATGGTTACATCAGTTTTGATAGCAATGGGAGTTGTCGGCGGTATTGGTGTTATTATAGGAATACTGCTTGGAATAGCAGGTGAGAAGTTTGCAGTTTCAGTGGATGAACGGGAGGCTAAGGTAAGGGAGTGCCTTCCGGGTAATAATTGCGGTGGATGTGGATTTCCGGGCTGTGACGGTCTGGCGGCAGCCATAGCTAAGGAAGAAGCGCCGGTTAATGCCTGTCCTGTTGGCGGGGAGAATGTGGCGGCTGCAATTGGAGAGATTATGGGTGTATCTGCCGGTGAAACGGTTAAAATGACTGCATATGTGAAATGTACCGGCAATTGTGAAAAGGCGAAAGAGCAGTATGAATACGTAGGTCCGAAAGACTGCAAGTTTGCCGCTAATAATCCGGGCGGCGGTGCAAAATCCTGTTCTTACGGTTGTACAGGTTTTGGAAACTGTAAGAAGGTATGTCCTTTTGGAGCAATAGAGATAGTTGACGGAATAGCGGTAGTTGATGCTGATAAATGTAAGGCCTGTGGCAAGTGTGTGGCTGAGTGTCCTAAGAGACTTATTGAATTGATACCGGCTGATAATTCATATAAAGTCGGATGCAGTTCAAAGGATAAGGGAATTGATGTCAAAAAAGTATGTCAGGCCGGATGTATCGGCTGTGGTCTCTGCGCAAGGAATTGCCCTAATGATGCAATTACTGTGGAGAATAATATTGCTCATATCAATCAGGATAAATGTGTTAAATGCGGAGCCTGTAAGGATAAATGTCCGGTAAAAGTAATATATAATTAAATAATAGTGGATTTTTATGTTAATTTAATGTATAATGAATCCAGACATATATTATGTTAATCACAAGTAATACTTCTTTTTTATAATATTTAAGCATATATTGTGGTTGAGGAAGCTTTGGAGTTATGTATGACCTTTGTTGACCTGAAGCAGAAAGAAGTCATCAATTGCAAAGATTGTATGCGTATAGGTTGCGTTGCTGATATTGATTTTGATGCGGAAAATGGACAGATATGTGGATTTATCGTTCCTTCATCATCCGGATTTTTCTCAGGTTTTGGCAAGTGTACCAGATACTACATAAGATTTTGCGATGTTGTTAGAATAGGGCCCGATATCATGTTGGTAGATGTATGTCTGGATAAGGCAGTCATGCGGAATGAGGAGTGTTAGAGTTTTATACAATTAGGAGGAAGTACATATGAAATGCCCATTTTGTGGTGAGGATAACACAAGAGTTATTGATTCAAGACCTGCGGATGACAATAGTTCCATTCGAAGAAGAAGGGAATGTGATGACTGCGGAAAACGTTTTACTACTTATGAGAAGGTAGAGACTATTCCGTTGATCGTCATTAAAAAGGATAAGATACGTGAGGCATATGACAGATCCAAAATTGAATCAGGTGTGTTTAAGTCGTGCCACAAGCGTCCTATTTCGGTAGAAGATATCGAAAAGTGTATTGACAGGATTGAGACCAAAGTATTCAACCTTGAGCAGAAGGAAGTTGACAGCTCTATTATCGGCGAGATAGTTATGGATGAATTGAAGAATATGGATGAAGTTGCATATGTAAGATTCGCTTCCGTATACAGAGAATTTAAAGATGTTAATATCTTTATGGATGAGTTGAAGAAATTGTTAAAATGATATAGTTATCTTAAGAGAATACAATAATAATACACCACCATCGGTTGTCAATAATATATTGACAATCATCTGGTGGTGTATTATTATGATATAGGTTCATTTAATCAAAGAGGTGGAACTGACTACGAATAGGAGGTTCCATGTTTAATAAAGTTCTAAGCGGCACACTGCATGGGGTTGAAGGTAGGATAATTGCGGTGGAAGCCGATGTCAGCGATGGCCTGCCCAATTTTAATATGGTAGGTTTTCTTGCGTCAGAAGTTAGAGAAGCCAGTGACAGAGTTAGGACTTCTCTGAAAAATTCAGGTTTTTTTCTATCCCCTAAGAAGATTACAATTAATTTGTCTCCGGCAGATATCAGAAAAGAGGGCTCTGCATTTGATCTGCCCATAAGTGTTGCGCTACTGGCGGCTTATGGTTATATACCGGATGATGTAATAGAGAATACACTTTTTATCGGTGAATTATCTTTAAATGGAGAATTAAGAGGTGTCAGGGGCATTCTCTCAATAGTCGACCATGCCAGGAAGATGGGGATAGAATGTGTGATACTACCGTATGATAACAGAAAAGAGGCGGCAATCATAAAGGGCATCAATGTATATGGCGCCCATAATCTTAAAGAGGTTTTTGAACATTTAACCGGCACAATTACATTAGAGAAGACAGAGCATACTATTATGACGACAGTGGATAATGATTATTCGATTGACTTCTCTGATATTAAGGGACAGGAGTCTCTTAAGAGAGCAACGGAAATTGCTGTTGCCGGAATGCACAATATAATATTTGCCGGTCCGCCGGGTGCGGGCAAATCAATGATAGCCAAGAGGATTCCTACAATTATGCCTGACTTATCTTATGAAGAGAGTGTCGAATTAACTAAGATATACAGTGCCAAAGGAATGTTGGGAGCGGATGACGGATTAGTGGTCAACAGACCTTTCAGAACTCCGCATCATTCAATAACCGCCCAGTCGTTAATTGGTGGTGGAGTGGTACCAAAGCCTGGAGAGATAAGTCTTTCCCATCATGGTGTTTTGTTTTTGGATGAAATGTTGGAGTTTCAAAAGAATACTATTGAAATGTTGAGGCAGCCGGTGGAAGACGGTGAGATAACGATTTCAAGAATGCATGGCAGTTATACTTTTCCCTGTGATTTTATGCTTGTTGCCGCAATGAATCCGTGTCCCTGCGGTTATTATCCGGACAGATCAAAGTGTCATTGCTCCGGTTTGCAGATAGAGCGATATCTGAGAAGACTATCCCATCCGATGCTTGACAGAATGGATATGAGCATACAGGTGAAGCGTGTAGAATACTCCGAATTATATGATGTAAAAAAGGCAGAAAGTTCTGCGGATATCAAAAAAAGAGTGGAGGAGGCACATGCCCTTCAATGCGAAAGACTGAAAGAATACAATATCAGATTCAACTCACAGATTCCTTCTAATATGATTGATGACCTATGTATGTTGGGGGAGGAAGAAGTTAAACTCAGAAAGCACATATTCGAGCGTTATAATCTGACGGCAAGAGGGATGGGGAAACTTCTTAAAGTGGCTAGAACAATAGCGGATCTGGATGGGTCGAAGGTGGTTTTATCCAATCATATCCTGGAAGCTCTTTCCTACAGAATTAATGAATTGGGATTGGGGGATGAGCATATATGATGAAGGAAGAACATTTTTGGTATTGGCTTTGTAACATACCGGGATTGGGGAGAAAGACTATCAATAGTCTGCTTGATGATTATGGTAGTCCGGAGAATATCTATTACGAAGATGACAATGTAATAATTCAATATGTCAAAGCGACGGGTAATCATTTCTGCAATTTGATTGATTATTCTCATTCTAAAATGGAAGAAAGTATCATATATAGCTATGGGAGACTTGATGAAAAGAAGGTAACATTTATACATCCTCAAAGTGATTCGTACCCTGAGAGACTGAAAGTAATACCGGATGCTCCTTTGGGACTATATTATAAAGGAAAATTGCCTAATGAGGATGAATGCTCCATAGCCATAATCGGAGCAAGAAACAGTACTAATTACGGAAGAGAGATGGCAAGATTTTTTGGAAGAGAGTTGTCAAAGGAAGGGGTAACTGTAATAAGCGGTCTTGCCAGAGGCATAGATGGAATGGCCCACAGAGGCGCAATTGAAGCGGGGTGCTATACTTTGGGGGTTTTAGGATGTGGAATCGATATAGTATATCCGGAAGACAATTATGAGCTTTTTATCGAGATGGAAAAATCAGGCGGGATAATATCAGAGAGCAATATAGGGATCAAACCGTATGCAGGTCTTTTTCCACAGCGAAACCGCATTATTTCCGGATTGGCGGACGCGATACTTGTCATAGAAGCTACGGAGAAAAGCGGAACCTTCATAACGGTTGATCAGGGACTGGAGCAGGGAAAGGAAATATTTGCCCTTCCCGGAAGACTGATAGATAAAACCAGCAGGGGTTGTAATAATTTGATTAAAATGGGAGCGCATTTTGTCACGGATGTTGATGATATTCTAGAGATACTATGTGGAAGGCTTGCTGAGTCGGGCACTGATAATGTGAGGAGTAAGCTGATGGAGGATGAGCAACTGAAAAACTTACTTGCACCTACCGAAAAAATAGTGTATAGTGTTTTGAGTGTCGAGCCAAAATATATTGATGATATAATTATGGAGACGAGACTCTCACCGGGAGATGTGTGTATGCATATCAATAGGCTATGTGTAGAAGGATATATTAAAGAACCGGCGAGAAATTATTATTCCGTAAAAATATAGGATTATTATGGAAGGGGAACCGCATTATGGCTAAGAATCTTGTTATTGTGGAGTCACCGGCAAAAGCAAAAACGATTCAGAAATTTCTTGGAAGCAACTATAAAGTAATCGCATCTAACGGACATGTAAGAGATCTTCCGAAATCACAATTAGGGATTGATGTGGATAACGACTTTGAACCTAAGTATATAACTATCAGGGGAAAGGGGGAATTATTAGCGGCACTTCGAAAAGAAGTTAAGAAAGCTGATAAGGTGTATCTCGCAACTGACCCTGACCGTGAAGGAGAAGCTATCTCGTGGCATCTTTCGATTGCGCTTAATCTTGCCGATAAGAAGTTTAAGCGAATTACATTTAATGAGATTACCAAGAATGCAGTTAAAGGCTCCCTGAAACAGGCAAGAGATATAGATATGAATCTTGTTGATGCACAACAGGCAAGACGTGAACTTGACAGGCTTGTAGGATATGAGATAAGTCCGTTGTTGTGGGCCAAGATCAAAAGAGGACTTTCTGCGGGAAGAGTTCAATCAGTGGCTCTTAGATTAATATGTGACCGCGAGGAAGAGATTAATAATTTCATACCGGAGGAATATTGGACGCTTAATGCGATTGTTACCCCTGATGGAAGTAAGAAGTCATTTGCCGCCAAACTGCAGAAGACACCAACAGGTAAGGCTGAGATATCAAGCAAAGAAGAGATGGATAAGATTCTTTCTGATCTGAAGGGACAGAATCTGACTGTCAAAGATATCAAACATGGTACTCGTATTAAGAAAGCTCCGCTTCCTTTTACAACATCTACATTACAACAGGAGGCTGCCAGAAAACTTAATTTTTCTACGGGTAAGACCATGAGAATCGCACAGCAGTTATATGAAGGTGTTGATATTAAGGGACGTGGAAGTATAGGTCTTATAACTTATCTTAGAACTGATTCCTACCGTGTTTCCGATGAGGCTGACGCGTCAGCCAGAAAATATATTGGTGAAAAGTATGGTTCCGAATTTGTAGGAAAGACCGCATCCAAATCCAATACCTCCGGTAAGAAGATTCAGGATGCTCATGAGGCTATCAGACCAACAGATGTAGAACTTTCACCGGTAATTATTAAGGAGCAGTTATCCAAGGATCAATACAGATTATACCAGATAAT
>JAFUGT010000132.1 GCA_017469275.1 Lachnospiraceae bacterium | reverse complement strand
GACAACTCCTGTGCCATCTTCTGGTTGAAAACCTTTCCCTGAGGTGTCATATATATTACCCGAGGACATTTATTGTCAACATCACCCCCGTATATACTTTTAAGTATATACTCATATGTTCTGTAAACAGGTCCGGCTTTCATTACCATACCTGCACCTCCGCCGTATGGATAATCATCCACATGACCATGCTTATCCTCCGAAAAATCCCTGATATTAACGGCATTTACGGAAATGATATTTTTCTCCATCGCTCTTCCGGTTATCGAAGTAGACAACCCCTGCATTATCATCTCTGGAAACAATGTCATAATATGAAAATTCATAACAATCACCAACTCTTCTCAACATTCAAACAATCTTTTCTAATATATCACGTCGACTGTCGTCTCCGTGTGCTTTTTATATCTTTTAACCAAGAAACTGATAATTTCAATCCTTCATTTCTTTGAGTAAATGAACACGCATAATACCTTCATTCATATTGACCTCAAGTATACAATCCTTGATGGCAGGGATTAATAACTCCTCACCATTATCATTTTTAACCACATATACATCATTAGCCCCGGTCTCGATCACATCTTCTAATTTGCCAAGACTGTTATCTCTATCATCAATCACCGATATACCAATAAGATCGGCAATAAAATACTCATCTTCTTCCAAAGCTACAGCATGTTCTCTGTCAACGAATATCTTACACTGTCTGAGTTTTTCAACATCATTCATACTCTCATATTCTTCAAAACCAAGAATGACCATGTTCTTAAAAAACTTGCAGCTTCTTACCTTCGCAGGTTTCTTTTCACCTTTATATTCAATAAAACATTCCTTCAATTTCTTGAATCTGTTATTGTCATCTGTTGTGGGAAAAACCTTGACCTCTCCCTTAACTCCATGAGGAGACGTTATAATCCCCACCTGAAACATATCTTCCATATATCTATCCTCATCTTCTATCCATTATATTAAATAAACAGTCATCACTAAACTTAGCCTTCGGCTTCGTTAAGTGAGCACGTATATTTGAAAGTAGAACTCATCTGCGCTCTGTGAGCTTGATTCGTTAACTTTCAAAGTAATCTTATTCTCTCTATCTCATTAACGTTAAATATCGCTTCCGGTTCTCTCTCATCTCTTCTTCATTATCAATAAATGCTATTTCTATATTTCTCAAATAATTATTCACATATTAACATAAATACAGAAACCGCCCCGGGATATGTTTTCCTGTTTTATCGAAAAGACCCTTTGCAACCGCCGGTACTTAACAAACAAATATATTTGTGAGTTTAGTACCGCTGTGCTTGCAACGGAGCGAAAGCGCGTCTGATTCGAAAAACAGGAAACATATTTCGGGGCGTTCGTTCATAAAATTATCAAATTGGACTTTATTTAATGTCCACAATTACCTTCTTATCACCCTTAGAGGCAGCAGCTTTAACAACTGTACGAATTGACTTAGCAATTCTTCCCTGCTTACCGATTACCTTGCCCATATCCTCCTGGGCAACCTTAAGTTCTACATAGATAGCGTCATCTTTCGTAGTCTCGATGACCTCACAAGCCTCCGGATGATCAACTAGGGATTTTGCAATAACTTCAACCAATTCTTTCATCTACGAATTCCTCCCAAGTCTTACTTCTCAATTCCTGCCTGCTTCAAAAGCTTTGCAACAGTATCTGTAGGCTGAGCACCATTAGCAAGCCACTTCTTAGCAGCCTCAGCGTCGATTTTAACTACGCTAGGCTCTTCATTAGGATCATAAGTTCCGATTTCCTCGATAAATCTACCATCTCTAGGAGAACGTGCATCTGCGATTACAACTCTATAAAAAGGATGTCTCTTATATCCCATTCTCTTTAATCTCATCTTTACTGCCATTTCTATTTTCACCTCCTTTATATTATGCACAAAATGTGCTGCTGATTTATATGTGTAACACCATAAAGTCTATACTATCATCGGTACACAATGTTAATATATAAATGCTTCCCGATGCTCATATAAAACCGACATGGTTCTTACATCCAATAATAAACATACGGATTGCGAATGTTTTTAGCACGACAAAAATTGCGAAGCAATGTAGTCGTACGCAGACATCAGAATCCGAACGGCATACGGAATCTTCCTCTTCGCTTACCGCCCATCATTCCACCCATCTGCTTCATCATCTTACGCATCTGCTCGAACTGCTTAAGCAGGCGGTTGACCTCACTTATATCTACCCCAGCACCACACGCAATCCTTCTCTTACGACTGGGATTAATGATATCCGGATTACTTCTCTCCTCCGGTGTCATGGAGAGAATTATGGATTTCGGTCTGTTCATCTGTTTCTCATCTATCTCAACATTTTTTAACTGATTACCCATTCCCGGAAGCATGGAAAGCATATCACCAATGCCACCCATCTTCTCCATCTGAGCCATACTATCAAGGAAATCATTAAAATCAAAGGATGCTTTCTTGAACTTCTGTTCCATCTCCCTGGCTTTTTCCTCATCAATAGCAGCCTCGGCTTTCTCAATAAGTGTTTCCACATCACCCATGCCAAGTATACGGCTTGCCATTCTTGACGGATAGAATTGTTCAAGATCAGAAAGTTTCTCGCCCATACCTGCATAATAAATGGGCTTTCCCGTAACTGCGCGAATCGAAAGTGCTGCTCCACCACGGGTATCACCGTCTAACTTTGTAAGAATGACACCATCAATTCCAACCTGTTCATTAAAGCTTGACGCTACATTAACCGCATCCTGACCTGTCATTGCATCCACAGTCAAAATGGTATATGTAACTGCAACATTCTCTTTGATGGACTTAAGTTCATCCATCATGCCCTCATCCACATGAAGACGTCCTGCAGTATCGAGAAATACTATTCTTATATTGTTCTTAGCTGCATGTTCCACAGCGGCTTTAGCTATATCTACAGGCGAATTCTGATCACCCATTGTGAATACCGGAACGCCCTGTTTCTCACCGTTAATCTGTAACTGCTTGATAGCGGCAGGTCTGTATACATCACAGGCCGTAAGCAGACAACTCTTACCTTTTTCCTTATATTTTCCTGCAAGTTTGGCAACAGTTGTTGTTTTACCTGCACCCTGAAGACCACACATCATAATGACAGTAACTTCGTTTGACGGAAGCAGCTTAATCTCCTCTGTCTCAGAGCCCATAAGCTTATCCATCTCTTCCTTAACAATCTTAATAACCATCTGACCGGGATTAAGCCCTTTAAGAACGTCTTCTCCGACAGCCCTCTCACTTACGGCATTAATGAACTGCTTAACAACTTTAAAGTTAACGTCAGCCTCAAGAAGTGCACGTTTGACATCCTTCATTGCCTCCTTGACATCTGCTTCGGTAAGTGTTCCCTTGCTTCTTAATTTTTTAAAAGTATTCTGTAATTTGTCTGATATACTTTCAAATGCCATGTGTTACCTCCAAGTAACTTCAATACATATATAACTATTAACACCTATGTTATATCAACGACATACGAGTTGTGTCATCAAGTCAAACCACTTTATGTGTAAGAACAAGGCAGTTATGACTTTTGACACTTATATCATGTCAATAACTTTCATAAATATCTTTGGAAATCTTCTCTATCTCACTTATCTTACTTCTCAGTTTATCATCCGAAGTACTACTCATCAATTCTTCGGAAATTTCATGAATCCTGCTGATTCTCTCATTAGTTTCAAGAAATTTTGCAACTAGCTTAAGCTTATTCTCGTAATCCTTAAGAATGCTGTCGCATCTCTTCACCAGATCAAATACCGCCTGGCGACTTATGCCTTCATTAGTCCCTATCTCAGTATATGACAGGTCATCAATTACATGATCTGAATATATCTTCTTCTGATGTTCTGTAAGCAGCTCGCCATAGAAATCATACAGCAATCCGCGATATACATTTTTCTCTATGTCAACACTGTTCATATATACACCATCCATGTAAATAACGTAAATAAAAATCACTTTACAACAACATGTGTTAGTATATACAAAAAAAAACGACCTGTCAAGTAATTTTTTTTGACAGACCGTTCCTTCAATATTTTATTTGGTTATCTTCTGTTTTTTACCTTTAATACAGTCATTCGCAAGAATAATCTTATATGATTTAAGTTTTATTCCAGCCCCTGCAACATAACATCTATATCATCCCTAATCTGTTCTTTAAGCTTATCCACAGACTTAAATTTCTCCTCCGGGCGAATATAGAATAAAAGCTCAGTCTTTAAATTTTGTCCATATAAATCCCCGCTATAACCAAGTATATGAGTCTCTAACCCGACATGGTGTGAGTTTGTTACAGTAGGTTTGATTCCGAGATTGCTTATTGATTTATATGCCATCCCATCTATAACCACACGACTTGCATATACCCCCATCTTAGGAGTAAGTTTGTTCGCCTGAAGTTCCTGATTGATAGTCGGAAAACCAATTGTATGTCCTAAATGCGCACCATGAACAATCTCTCCATATACAAAATATGGATTACCTAGCATTTCATTAGCCACATAAAATTTGTTTTCTATCATATCCCTTATGGTTGTTGAGCTTATAACCTTGCCATGCATGGTCTTCTTAGGCAGCGCATGCACCTCAAAATAATACTTCTCTCCCAATTCTTTAAGTACAGGTACATTACCGCTTCTCCCTTTTCCAAAATGAAAATCTTCACCAACATATATTGAACGAACACCAAGTTGTTTCGAAAGACATTCTCTTATAAACTCCTCAGGAGAAATTGATGCAAACTCTTTTGTAAAAGGATACTCAAGAAGTATATCCACTCCCAGTTCAGAAAAATAATATGCCTTCTCTTCCGCTGTATATATTACTTTCTGAGAACCTCCCGATAAAACCGTAAAAGGGTTGCTTCCAAAAGTAAATACAAGTGTAGTTCTCCCTTTTTTCTTTTCTTCCATCATCTGTGCTAACAACATCTGATGTCCAAGGTGAATGCCATCAAACTTTCCAAGTGCAACAACTGTATTAACGGTATGAAATTGTCTGGCCTCTTCATTTTGTAAATATATCATACTTTTCTCCTGTACATAGCTTATATTAATCTAATAATTCCCAAAGGAACATATAAACCTGTAATCCATAAGAGTTATATAAACATCTTCCATGCTTTCCATGCTTTCATTTTTTCATCAAATCTATATATTGCCATAAATTCACCTTCAGAATTGTACATCAGGCATTTGGTTCCTTCCTGTAGCTCAGGAAAAGAAAACGTAAAATTATCTGCGGTTAATTTTGTGAAATCGTCTGCGAGCAAAACATTACCATTACATAACTTTTTATTGCCTGATTCTGATACTTTAGCCTTAATTAGATTTGGAAACATTTTATCTATAGTTAAAATGTGTTCCTCAAGCTCTCCCTTTCGCTCAAGTTGCTCAATATCATCAAGCTTCAATGAATCTTCCAACGTAAAACTCATGCCCGTCTCAGATATATCAACACTTTGCCTTATCAGACTATCCATCAAACCACCACAAGAAAGCTTCTCACCTATATCTCTGCACAGACTTCTGATATATGTACCTTTACTGCATGAAACCATAAATCTTACATACGGAAGTGAAATATCCTTAATATCTATATTATGAATCACAACAGGTCGCGGAGTTCTTTCTATTACGACTCCTTGTCTTGCCAGTTCATATAGTTTCCTTCCATTAACCTTAATAGCAGAATACATGGGTGGTATCTGATCATACTCTCCCACAAAGGACATAATCTTTTCCTTTACTTCTTTAGGGGATAGGTTAACTTCCGCCTCCGAAAGAATTTTACCTGAACTGTCTTCAGTATCAGAAGTCTTTCCAAGCAAGGCAACCGCCTCGTAACATTTATCCTTGTCAGTTAATATATCACAAAGTTTTGTTGCCTTACCGAGACACACAACCAGTACTCCCTCTGCATCAGGATCTAATGTTCCCGTATGACCAATCTTTTTCTGCTTCAATATCCCTCTTAATCTGGCAACAACATCAAAGGAAGTATAGCCTTTTTCTTTATAAACATTAATTATGCCGTTATACATTCTTGTGCCACCATCCTATACTACCTTATCACAACCTTCCACCGGCATCCAACTGTTCTTTGATAAGCTCCGTCACCTTAAGCATTATGGTATCTTTATCTCCGTCAAGCTCACATCCTGCTGCTCTTATATGACCACCGCCTCCAAGGGCACAGGCAATTAGATTAACATTTACAATGTCATTGGAACGAAGCGAACATTTGAATCTCCCTTTGACCGGATATTCGTACATCCATAATGCGCATTCAACCCCCTCCGTTATTCTCAGGGCATCCACAACACCATCAGTATCAATGTTAGTTGCATCATTTTCATCAAACACATCCTTTGTCAGACAGGAAACTATGACCTTTCCGTCAAACATCAAAAACGCTGACTCAAGTGCTTTGGCTAGCATCTTGTTCTGCTTAAAAGTCTTTCTATAAAATGTACCATCAATAACCAACTGACTTCTTGCGCCTTTCTCAATGAGCCTGCCCGCAACTTCCATAGTCTGTCTTGTAGTATTGGAAAACTTGAACACACCTGTATCATGAACTATTCCAAGATAAAGGCTCTCAGCGCATTCCTGCCCAATCTTATCCTCTTCAAACAGAGTAAACAGAGCCTCGGCTGCTGCACTACATTCAGTCTTTAAAAAACACACATCACCAAATCCCTGATTACTTATATGGTGATCAACGCACATCGTCCTTGCTGCGGTATGAAAATATGTTACAAACTCTCCGTGACGGTCTAAGTCACCGCTGTCAATAGATATACACAGATCATAGGTCTTATCCTGTTTTTCATGTAATATCCTGTCTGCTCCTTTAAGGAACATAAACTCAGGTTTGAAATCATCAAGATAAACCTCAATTGATTTGTCCGGATAGTTATCCACAACATAGTTATACACTCCCAGACAGGAACCTACACAGTCCCCATCCGGTCTCATGTGCCCCAATAAAACAATCGTATCCGCTCTTTCAATTTCTCTTATAAAATCGTTCATAGCACTCCTTGTTATTTTTGTCTCTAATGCCGGTAATACAATTCCATACTATATAATGATCATTCGGCATTAATGCCCTTATCCTCC
Source organism: Lachnospiraceae bacterium (assembly GCA_017469275.1). Lineage (GTDB taxonomy): Bacteria > Bacillota > Clostridia > Lachnospirales > Lachnospiraceae > CAG-590. The sequence continues at coordinate 31,443 of JAFUGT010000132.1, read as the reverse complement.
TCATGACTCTGTTCCCCTATGACATCATCTATCTTCTTAGACATATTAATGGCATATTCGATAGACTCATCTAAGAAAAATGTAAGTTCAGGTGTATTTCTCAAATTGATACCGGAAGCAAGCTGTCTTCTGATATAACCCGAAGCACTCTTAAGTCCCTCTATTGTATCCTGTTTTGCCTTGTCATCACCGAAAACTGATATATACACCTTGCACTCCTTGAGATCCGGAGTAACATTTACCGAAGTGACGGAAGTCATCTCTGATATTCTCGGATCTTTGATCTCATAAGAAATGATCTTAGATAATTCCTTCTGCACTTCCCCATTAATACGGGTATTCTTAATACTTGTTCTTTTCATAATAATCTCCATTCTTTAGCTTTCTCATAATCAATGTATATTCTGATATATTCCATACATATTGTTTACTTTAATTCATGAAAGAAGCCTAACTGTTAATATGAGACTATCTCGGCACCTCAACCATTTCATATGCTTCAATCTGATCATCCTCTTTGAGATCGTTGAATTCCTCAAGAACAATACCACATTCAAATCCGTTCTTAACCTCTTTCACATCATCCTTGAAACGTTTAAGTGATGCCAAAGAACCCTCATATATCTGCTCTTCATCCCTTGTAACACGCACAGATGATCCACGTCTGATAAGTCCATCAAGTACAAAACATCCTGCAATGGTACCAACGCCTGAAGCCTTAAATGTCTGACGAACGATCAAATGTCCTGTTACCTTCTCTTCATATATAGGATCTAACATACCCTTCATAGCACTCTCAATATCAGAGATTGCGTCATATATAACCTTGTAAAGTCTAAGGTCGACTTTTTCTCTCTCAGCAACATCCTTGGCCTGTACGTCAGGTCTTACATTAAATCCGATAATAATCGCATTTGATGCAGATGCAAGTATTACGTCCGACTCATTAATCGCACCAACACCGGCATGAATAACCTTAATAACAACCTCTTCATTAGACAACTTTAGAAGACTTTGTTTAACAGCCTCTACTGAACCCTGTACATCAGCTTTAACGACAATATTAAGTTCCTTAAGATTGCCTGCCTGTATCTGTGAATACAGATCATCAAGAGACATTTTTGCCTTAGTCTCTGCAACAAGTTTCTCCTTCTCTACCGTCACATAAGTCTCAGCCATGGCTCTTGCTTCTTTCTCGTTCTTGGTTGCCACAAACACGTCACCTGCAGCAGGAACATCATGAAGTCCAAGAATCTCAACCGGAGTAGAAGGACCGGCCTCAGTAACTTCTTTTCCCTTATCATTTATCATGGCTCTTATATGTCCATATGCCTTACCAACAGAGATGGTTTCACCCTTTCTAAGAGTTCCCTTCTGAACAAGAACAGTTGCAACCGAACCTCTTCCTTTATCAATCTCTGCCTCTATTACAATACCTCTGGCTTTTCTGTTTGGATTGGCCTTAAGCTCTAACACCTCAGCCGTCAAAAGTATCATCTCCAAAAGATTATCAATACCCTCTTTGGTATGTGCAGATACCGGACAAAATACAGTTGAACCGCCCCAGTCTTCTGCAACGAGCTCATATTCCATAAGCTCCTGCTTAACTCTGTCTACATTAGCGCTCTCTTTATCTATCTTGTTAACTGCCACAATAATCTCTATTCCGGCCGCTTTTGCATGGTTAATAGCCTCTATGGTCTGAGGCATAACGCCGTCATCTGCGGCAACGACCAGAATTGCAATATCGGTAGACTGTGCGCCTCGCATACGCATAGCAGTAAATGCTTCATGACCCGGAGTATCTAAGAATGTTATCTGCTGACCGTTAACATCAACAGTATAGGCACCGATATGCTGCGTAATTCCACCGGCTTCTCCTGATGTAACAGAGGTTTCACGTATAGCATCAAGAAGCGATGTTTTACCATGATCGACATGACCCATTACACAGACAACAGGAGGTCTCTCCTTTAACAGTGATTCATCCTCCTCTTCCTCTTTAAGCATCTCTTCAATAAGGTCTACCTTTACCTCTTCCTCAGCAATGCAGTTATACTCAAGAGCAATCTCTGCAGCCTTCTCAAAATCAAGATCAGTATTAACTGTTACCATTTCACCTGCAAGGAATAACTTCTTAATAAGCTGTGAAACCGGAGTCTTCAACTTATCGGCAAGATCCTGTACGGAAAGGACTTCCGGAAGTTCAATTGTGCGGATAACCGGTTCTTCAGGCTCCTTCGGCTTAGGCTTCTGTACCGGTTTATTAACAGGTTTTGTTCCTTTGACAGTGAAATGCTCGTTATTCTTTTTACGATTTCTCTTTCTGCTATCTCCATCTTCGAACTGAGATGTCTTTTCTCTCTCTTTTTTATCTTTGTGACGATCCATGCGGTCTCTATCCATAGAAGCACGATCCATCGGTGCAGGAATAGAAATTCTTTCATCTCGTCTTCCACCGTCTCTTCTTCCACCATTACCTGCAAAATCTCTTCTGTCGCCATCTCTCCTGTCATTATCTCTTCTTACAGGACGGTCTCCTGACGGACGATTGCCAAAATCTCTGCGATCTCCATCTCTTCTTACAGGGCGGTCTCCTGACGGACGATTACCAAAGTCTCTGCGATCCCCGTCTCTTCTTACAGGGCGGTCTCCTGACGGACGATTACCAAAATCTCTGCGGTCTCCATCTCTTCTCATAGGACGATCTCCGTCTCTTCTCATCGGGCGGTCTCCATCTCTTCTCGCTCCCTCCGGTCTTGCAGGACGATCTCCATCTCTTCTCGCTCCTTCAGGTCTTGCAGGACGGTTTCCATCTCTTCTTGCTCCTTCAGGTCTTGCAGGACGGTCTCCTTCTCTTTTGACTCCTTCAGGCCTTACAGGACGATCTCCATCTCTTCTCGCTCCCTCCGGTCTTACAGGACGGTCTCCTTCTTTTCTTGCTCCTTCAGGTCTTACGGAGCGCTCGCCCTCTTTCCTTACTCCTTCAGCTCTTACGGAGCGGTCACCTTCTTTTTTTATTCCCTCAGGTCTTGCAGAACGCTCGCCCTCTTTTTTATCAGCATTAGGACTGGCATTAGTCTTTTTTACATTATCTGCTTCAACAGTTTTCTTCTCTGTCTGATCCGTTGCTTCCTTCGCCTGAGACACAGGCTTTTCACCATTACCCGTAGAATTTTTTGTATAACGTGCTTTAACCTTTGCCGCATCCTCGTCAGTGACTGAACTCATATGATTCTTTACTTCTATACCGTTTTTCTTTAATAACTCTATAATCTCTTTACTGTCTTTACCAAGACTTTTTGCTAACTCATATACTCTGATTTTCGCCAAATCTTACACCTCCACATTATTCAAACAATCTATTTGTTTTTTTACCGCATTTGCAAGCCCTTCATCTGTTATCGCCATACTTGCCCTAAACTCTTTTCCGCAAGCATTGCCAAGACTTACTTTGTCAGAGAAAAAACATATTGTCGTATGATAGTAATCACACATGTTTTGAAACTTCTTTTTTGTATTATCAGATGAATCCTTAGCTACAACAACTAATCTCGCTTTACCCTCTTTAACCGCTTTCTCTGTAGAAAATTCACCTGTAACTGTCTTGCCTGCCTTAGTCGCTATTCCGATCATTGACAGGGCTTTATTATGTTCCAATGTCCATCAGCTCCTTCTTTAACCGATCATAAACATCCGAATCAATGGACATTTTAAAAGATCGTTCCAAACCCTTCGACTTAACAGCCTTATCAAAACATTCAACATTAAGATGAATGTATGCACCTCTTCCGTTTTCTCTTCCGGTATGGTCAAATTTGATATTGTTTTCTTTATTTTTAACAATCCGCAGCATTTCCTTTTTCGGAATCATTTCACCACAGCCTATACATTTTCTAAGGGGTGTTTTCTTAGCCATCTCATCACTTCCTATTATCTACTATCACAATCAATTAATATATCAACAATTATCAATCCTTTGAATCCTGGTCACTTTCCTGATCATAATCGTCAGAGTATTCCTCTTCATCATAACCATCCTGATATTCATCTTCTGAATATTCATCATCATAATCATCACGATACTCTTCATCGTCATAGTCATCACGATATTCGTCACCATCATATTCTTCGCGGTATTCATCATCATAATCATCACGATATTCGTCTGAATTATATTCATCATCGTAATCATCATAATCATCTTCACCGTATCCATAAGCTTCTCTGGCCTGTGACTCACTCTTTATATCAATCTTATAACCGGTTAATCTTGCAGCCAATCTGGCATTCTGACCTTCTTTACCAATTGCAAGTGACAACTTATCATCAGGAACAACAACTCTTGCGCTCTTATCCTCCTCGTCAACTTTAACAGATAATACTTCAGACGGAGATAACGCATTTTCAATATAAATGGCAGGATTCTCATCCCAGTTAATAATGTCTATCTTCTCACCAAAAAGGTCATCTACTATATTGTTTACCCTGTTACCATTCTTTCCAACACATGCCCCTAAAGCATCAACATTTGGATCATTTGACCATACTGCAATCTTTGATCTTGAACCCGGCTCTCTTGAGATTGATTTGATTTCAACAATTCCATCATTAATCTCGGTAACTTCCTTCTCCAATAAACGCTTCACAAGATCCTTATGCGTTCTTGATACAATAACCTTGGGTCCCTTAGCACCTTTGTTTTTCTTCTTGCCTTCTTTTTCGGTGTTATCAGGATTATCATTATCCGGCTTTTTTACACCTACCACATATAACTTTATGCGATCTTTGGGACGATAATGCTCTGATTTCACCTGTTCACTTTCCATAAGTAAAACATCCATCTTGTCATCCAAATTGATCGAAATATTATTACCTACATAACGCTGTACAACTCCTGTAACAATATCCTTTTCCTTTTGATAGAAGTACTCATAGAGTAATCTCTTCTCTTCCTCTTTAATCTTCTGAATAATAATACTTCTGGCATGTTGTGCTGCAATTCTTCCGAAATCTTTAGGAGTAACCGGAACAGGTACCGTATCACCAAGCTCATATTTTGTGCTGATCATGCGTGCCTTTTCAAGAGAAATCTCCAAAGCATCCTCCGTCACTTCATCAACAACAATTTTATTGGCAAACACTTCCATCTCACCGGTCTCACGATTCATATGAACAACCGCATTCTCATTTTTTCCATAATACTTATTATACGCGTCACATATTCCCTTCTCAATGGAATCAATGATCACATCCTTCGATATTCCCTTTTCTTTTTCAATCTGCTCTAATGAAAGCATTAACTCTGACATTTTATATTCCTCCTTATTATATATATCATTCTTTATTATTAGAGTTAAAACTCAAATGCTAACCTGCATAATGCAATATTGCTTCGCTCAATCATTACTTCCTCATCCTGATCGGTAATTACAGTAATCGTGCCCTGATCATAGGATACCAGTTCTGCCTCAAACTCCTTAGAATCAACGCTATCAACTGTTTTAAATAGTTTTATTTCCAACATTTTACCAATGTTTCGTTCAAAATCCTTATCCTTTTTCAATGGTCTCAAGAGTCCCGGTGAACTCACTTCCAAAATGTAAGGTTCCTTGAAATCCTTTTCATACTCATCAAGTTTGGGATTCAATAATCTGGTAACATCAACACAATCATCAATCGTTATCCCACCGGGTTTATCAAGATATACTCTGAGATAGAATGTTGAGCCCTCCTTAACATATTCCACGTCAACAAGTTCAAATCCAAACTCATCAATAATTGGAACAACTAACCGTTCGCATGTTTCTTCAATTTCTTTCTTTGTCATTAATAACCACCTTTCCCGGCAATCTGTAATATCGAAGTGTCAAAAATATCACATAGGCACTCAATATATGTAACATGTAAAGAGAGTGGACAAACTGCCCACTCTCTTCCAAATCAATATGCTACTTTGATATAATACCACTAAATTAAAAGTAATGCAAGCACAAATTCTACACCTTTACTCATTTATTGAGATAATTTACGGATCTACCCGCACCCATAACAACTGCTTCCAAAGCCGTAGGTGAAACTATAGCATTGATACCTGTGCTCTCCTCTATTAATTTATCCATACCGTATATAAGGCTTCCACCGCCAGTAAGAACAATGCCATGTTCAGCAATGTCAGCAACCAGTTCAGGCGGTGCAATTTCCAGTACATTATGTACAGTATCAAGTATCTGAGCTGTAACTTCCGCAAAAGCCTCAATAGTTTCTTCCGAAGAAACCACTATTCTGGCAGGAAAACCTGTAACGAGATCTCTTCCTTTAACTTCCATGGTAACAGGCTCTTCCCTCGGGTATACCGTACCAATTCCCATCTTAATCTTCTCAGCCGTCGGTTCACCTATCAACAGATTATAGGTTCTTCTGATATATTTTATCATTGCTTCATTGTAATCATCTCCGGCCAATTTCAAGGAATTACTTTCAACTATTCCTCCCAGAGATATAACGGCAACATCCGTGGTACCGCCTCCAATATCAACTATCATGGTACCTCTAGGCATTGCTATATCTATATCCGCACCAATAGCTGCAGCTATCGGTTCCTCCATAATATCGACATGCTTTGCACCGGTATTATACACAGCATCTTCAACAGCTCTGCGTTCTACTTCTGTTACACCGCTTGGAACACATACACATATCCTCGGTCTTGAAAACATCTTCTTTTTCTGCATTGCCGTTTCTATAAATGCTTTTAACATTCTTTCCGTCACTGTAAAATCAGAAATAACCCCCTGTTTCAATGGACGTATAACCTCTATATTATCAGGGGTCTTTCCCATCATCTGCTTTGCTTTATTACCGATTGCAATAAGTCTCTTTGTTTTCTTCTCAAATGCTACTACAGATGGTTGATTAATAACAATACCTTTTCCTTTAACAAAAACCAGTACATTAGCAGTACCTAAGTCAATTCCTATATCCATATCGAACATTTTCTTTTCTCCTACTCGTAAAAAATTATCTCTATAAAAATCAGTTATATTCAACTTTATATTGTTTACATAAATTTTAACCAACTACAATAATAACAAAAAATACAGAAAAAACAAGTCCTAATTGTTTTTTCTGTATTTTTCTAAAAAATTAATGCTTATTCAAAATCTGAAGCGACTAATCTGTGATTCTGATCACCTGAACTCATTTCACGATTATGTGCTTTGGAAACAGCGTTATCAACAAACTTAAGCACTCTGTCCAGATTGCCGCTTTCAACCTCCTGCATGCGACGTCTCAAACTGCTTTCAGCAGCCGGTTCACATGGATAACCAAGTTTGCCCGCATGATTCTTAGCAATTGTAAATACGTCTACATCAGTGATTCTATGAACCTGAATCAAATGTTTAAACTGTGATGAGATAATTACATTATCTTTGAATATCTTAGATAATGTCTCAATCTGTCCTGTCATGATCACTACAACATCATTATCCGGGTTACTGATTATTCTATATATCTCATCTAATTTTTGTTCTGATATAACTCCGGCATTTTCAACCACAAGACATCCGCCCTGAAGCTTCTCTAATGCATCTGATATATTAGCTCTGTTGAGAGCACCGGCTTTAATCTTAGCAATCGTCTTGGTTTTACATATTCCCATTGCATGGAAACTTCTTGCAAAGTCTTCTGCAATCGTTGTTGTACCAAATCCATATTGTCCTAAAATCACAATATTTCTAGGCTCAGACGGGTTCTCACTAATATACTTAATGGCATCTAATATCTGATTACTTATCGAATCAACACTTAGATACTTACCAAGATACTGTTCAGCACCAACCGGCAAAGTATATTCTCCGGAATTAACAACCGGTGCTTCATTTTTAGGTTCTTCCTTAGTCTCAACCGTTTTTTCATAAGCTGCAGAAGAATGTTTTTTAACTTCCTCGAGAGCTCTTCTTGCTTCCTCAGCTTTCTTAGCAGCCTCCTCAGCCATCTTCTGATATTTAAGTGCTTCTTCTTCAGCTTTGCGCTGTGCCTCTTCCTCAGCCTTAATTCTCGCCTCTTCTTCGGCTTTGCGTCTCGCCTCTTCCTCTGCTTTACGTCTTGCCTCTTCTTCGGCTTTGCGTCTCGCCTCTTCCTCTGCCTTACGTCTTGCTTCCTCTTCGGCTTTACGTCTTGCTTCTTCTTCGGCTTTACGTCTTGCTTCCTCTTCGGCTTTGCGTCTCGCCTCTTCCTCTGCCTTACGTCTTGCTTCCTCTTCGGCTTTACGTCTTGCTTCTTCTTCGGCTTTACGTCTTGCCTCTTCCTCTGCTTTACGTCTTGCCTCTTCCTCTGCTTTACGTCTTGCCTCTTCCTCTGCCTTACGTCTTGCCTCTTCCTCTGCTTTACGTCTTGCTTCCTCTTCGGCTTTACGTCTTGCTTCCTCTTCGGCTTTACGTCTTGCCTCTTCCTCGGCTTTACGTCTTGCCTCGTCCTCGGCCTTACGTCTTGCCTCTTCCTCGGCTTTACGTCTTGCTTCTTCCTCGGCCTTACGTCTTGCTTCCTCTTCGGCTTTGCGTCTTGCCTCTTCCTCGGCCTTACGTCTTGCTTCCTCTTCGGCTTTACGTCTTGCCTCTTCCTCGGCTTTACGTTTAGCTTCCTCTTCTTCAGCTTTACGTCTTGCCTCTTCCTCGGCTTTGCGTTTAGCTTCTTCTGCAGCTTTCATTTCAGCTTCTCTAATACGTCTCTGTTCTTCTTCAGCTTTACGCATCGCCTCTTCAGCAGCTCTACGCTTATTCTCGATTTCTTCCTGCCTCTTAGCTTCTTCAGCTCTTTGTCTTTCTTCTTCCTCACGCTTTCTAGCTTCAGCAGCAGAATCAAATGAATCATCCGTTGAAACAAATGTCAATCCGACATCATCATAATCGTCATCATCAAAATCAATATTATAAGCACTCTGAACATCGTTTGTTGTACCAGGTCTTTGTTTTACGGGTATCACACTAATCAGATTACCATTCTCGTCAGTAATTGCTCCTTTATTATCTCCCGAAACAGATTTAACAGCTTGTGGCTTAGCTCCTACATCAACCCAACTTGCCTCGTTTTCTGTCTCTTCAGTAGAAGAACCCCATCCGTCACTTCCGTCCTCAACAATTATTGTACTGCTTCCACCAACAACCTGAACCGGTTCAGGAACAGGCTTATGAGGAGTCGGCGTAGTCACATTTGGAGTTGGTACGGTTTTCACCGGCTCCACAGTAGAACTTTGTGATTTTTCAACCGCTGCATTGATTTCATCTGTGTTAAGAGTTATTGTACTCTCATCACTGCCAGATGAGGCATTAACAGATGCGGTAATATCAATGCCCAGTCCACCGCCAATACCGGTGTCTGTTAAGCTTTGTTGTCCTTTATTAATATCCGAAAGTGTAGGACCATTGCCTACCGGATTAGAAAGTGTAGGACCACCCGAAAGACCTCCTAAGCCACCCGAAACACCTTGTGATGAACTCGATAAATCCGGAGAACTCTTCTTTTCTTCGGCAGGCATCTGTCCTGATTGTTTGAGGCGTCTCTTTTCTTCAATTCTAGCCATCTCCTCCGGAGAAATAGTTTTAAATGTCGGCTTCGGTTTACTCTCATCTTTAGAAGCTCCCGAACCCGATTTTCCTCCGGCATTCGCTCCTGCTGCTCCCGCCTTAGCCGCTTTCTCTTTTTCTACTTGAGCTCTGATAGCTGCAATTAACGCTTCTGTTTGATCCATATTCTTCTCCTGCACCCGCCTTTCAGCTTGAATTTTTGCTTGCTCTTCAGCTTTAAATCTTTCACGTTGTTCTTCTTCAGCTTTTTGCGCCGCAATCCTTCTGGCATGTTCAGCAGCCAGTTCGGGATTATTTCTTAATTCTTCTTCCTCTAACCTTTGCTGTTCTCTTTGCCTTCTTGCAGCGTCACGCTGTTCAAAAGCTAATGCACGAAGTCTCATTTCTTCCTGCTGCTTGGCTAATGCTTCCTTCGCAGCAGCAGCTTGAGCTTCACGTTTCAAACGCGCTTCCCTCATTTCCGGAGTTTCCTCAACGGAGGCTCCCTGTGATGTTCCCCCATTTCCTTTTGGCGAATTTTTATTACCGCCGCCCCTTAACTGAATTGCCATATTTTATCATCTACTTTCTTTTAAATCTAGTAATCCTTTAACCATACGCTCTGTCAAAACAATTCTGAATCTCAACATATCTCTGTTATTAAAATCATCTATATTTATTACATCTTCTGTCTCAGATGTTGTTTCTTCAAGAGCCTCCGTCATTGGCTCCGGCTCGACAGTTGCTTCTTCTACAACCTCTGTCATTGGCTCCGGTTCGACAGTTGCTTCCCATACAACCTCCGTCATCGGCTCCGGTTCGGCAGTTGCTTCCTCTACAATCTCCCTTACCTCTTCCGACTCTACAGATGCTTCTTCTACAATCTCCCTTACCTCTTCCGGTTCGGCAGTTGCTTCTTCTACAATCTCCCTTACCTCTTCCGGTTCGGCAGTTGCTTCCTCTACAATCTCCCTTACCTCTTTCGGTTCGACAGATGCTTCCTCTACAATCTCCCTTACCTCTTCCGGTTCAGCAGTTGCTTCCTCTAGGTTCTCCGTTACTTCTTCCGGCTCGGCAGTTGCTTCCTCTAGGTTCTCCGTTACCTCTTCCGGTTCAATTGAATTTTCCTCTATCGACTCCACTATTTCTTCCGGTTTAACTGTCACCTCGTCGACTACATCATCAACTTTTATATCTTGCTCCGGAGCGATAAAATCAAATTCTTCAACTGTATTTTCAGAATATATTTCTTCGACTTTGTATATTTTTTCATCTGTTGTTATAATTTCCGGTTCTACACTAGGATTAATATATTCATCAAAGTCAAAATTTTCTACTTCGAAGCCATGATTTTCATAACTTGCCTTTGATTCAAATCCTCTTGAATCTTCACCTGCGTAATACTCCTTGTTGTTAATCATTCTATGAAGTATCTCTGCTGTCTCAGGCGAATCATTCTCCAACTTCTCGTCAACATCTGATTGAACAACCGATATAAAGCCTAACGACTCTAGAGGTTTCTCTTCCTCATCTTCTTTTTCCTCATTTGCAGCAAGGAATTTCTCCCTCAATTCAGCAAAAGTTACTGTTGCAATCACTTCACTTTGAATTGATGAAGCAGCAACTATAACATCCTCTGCCTTATCCTTTGATTCATCATTAGAATTATCATTATTCTTGTCCGAATCACCATCTGTCTTATTCGAATCAGTATTCGTCTTATCCGAATCAGCCCTCTTATTATCTGAATCCACATTCTTTTCATCAGAATCAACTTGAGGATTATCGCCTATGTTTTCGGTTTCATCAGGTTCTGACTCTTTTCTCTTTTTCTTTCTTCTCTTTTTCTTTTTACTCTCCTCTGCCTCAACAGCAGCTTCCAATTCTTCTAATTCTTCTCTTTCCTGTTCTTCTTTTCTGGCTTCGATTTCTGCAACTTCTTCAGTCGACATAGCCTCTAGTGAATCAGGAACCAAGGCATCCAACTCTTCATTGGTGACAACTTCACCAACAGATTTCTTTGGTGGTTCTATTACACTCTCTATAATGCCATCAACAAATTCTTCACCGGATTTTTCAAATGTCTGTTGTACTTTTGCGGTACCCACTGCATCACTCAATGAATCTGTTGCCTTTTGAACATTATCCATTACCGAACCGGTTACTTTCTTAACTTGCTGCCTGGCCTTCTTTGTATCCTCTCCGACATTCTTAACCATCTGCTTTGCAGATTCCTTAATTGATTCTTTATCAATATTCTTAGTCTTTGAAAGGATTTTTTCCAAAGCTGCTTCTCTTTCTTTCTTCTTGAGAGCCTCTTCTTCCTCTATTCTCTTTCTTTCCAGTTCCTCAGCATTATCTTCCTGCTTCGTCGATTCAGATAAATTATCATCAGCTTTGCCGGAATTCTCAGAAGTTTTATCTTCCTTATCATTTCGCTGCTTAGAATCGTCCGGTTTTTTATCAGATTCTTTTATTTCATCGGTATTTTCTGATTGAACTTCATCACCGGTTGATTTTGCTTCGGCTTTCACAGCTTCATCCTTAGCAGACTTTTCTTCTAACTTAGCAGACTTTTTCTTTTTCTTTGCCTTCTTTTCCTTAGGAGGTTTACTCTCTATAGCATCCTTATCATCCACCTCAACTATTATCTTAGCCTCAGGTGGATACATTCTATAATGATCCGCCTCGAGAATCTTTTCTTCTTTCTCTATCAGATCACCATATAATTCTTTATCTTCAGGAACCTCCTCCTTGGGATAAACATAAAAATACTCATCTACATCAAGTTTGTCATCTATATATTCTATGACCGGCTTCACATATTGGGAATCCTTAAAATGCTCCAATATATATCTCGCTTCTTCTAAGGCTCTATCTTTTCTGTCCAACTTATCATATAATAAAACAGCTTCAAAATTCCATTTATCCTCAGGCATTCCCTCCAATATAGGAATTAAAATTGATGCAAGTTCTTTAACATCAACACCTGTAGCTTTCTTATACATATATTCAACATAATCACGCTGAGTATCCTCTTCAGTTGAATAGAAAAGATACTGTTCGTAATACTTCTTAGCTCTTGTATAATAACCCAACTCAAGATATAACTGAATCAGTTCTGCAATAATTCTTGTTCCCTGCGGAGACATCTCATGGGATTTCAAAAGGATACGCCGACTGTCATAATACCTTTTGTTCTCTCGAAAAATCTCACCACTTATCCTCAAAAATTGTGGATTGATAGATTTATCCAAGTTCTGTGTATCTAGTATTTCCAAGGCTTCCGCATATTTTTTCTCTTCTGCCAATTCCTTAATACGATTAATACTTGATATGCTGATTCCCGTACTCACAAAAGTCACCTCATAATTACCATGTTTTTATAAGCGTTACATACTTATATTATTGCAAAATCGTTGATATAATCGCAGCTTTGCACTTTTATTCTTTAATTTTATCATAATGAAAAATCTTTGACAATAAAAAACCGTTAATTATCCCAAAGCAAAAGCCGCCTATATGTGCAGCGTTATCAACACCCACATTAGTAAGTCCATAATATATTGTCAACAAAGCCATCGTCATCAACCGCCTTGTTGTAAGATTTCTATCCTTAGATGGATTAATAAGCAGATATAAGGCCATGCATCCAATCACACCAAATATCGCTCCTGACGCTCCTGCCGACACAATATCATTATCCCCAACTCTGCTGTAGTGAACTAACGATACAATATTCCCGGCAATCCCACTTCCCATATATACAAAAGCGTAAGCCAATGCTCCTATTCGCCTCTCAAGTTCACATCCTATATATGTCAACAACAACATATTATTGAATAAATGTGCGATTCCAAAATGCAAAAACATCGCTGTAATAAGCTCATAATAGCGTCCACTAATAAATGAATTATACGACGACGCTCCCATTTTCAACATTACATCCGCATCATAAGAAGCAAAAACATTTCGATTAATTAACATCACTGCTATAAACACAAGTACATTGATAACTACTATTGTTATATTAACAGGGGTGACACGAAACGATGTTCCTTTGTCATAATCACCACGAATTCTAAAAAGATTATTTTCAAGATATTCATTAAGGTCACCATCAAAGTGTGTCGGTTGATTCTCATAAATATATATCTTGCCTGTATCTCCGGCCATAAGCCATACACCTGACAACCGGGATACTATTGTGGTCAATTCATCATCAAACATACCGTCTCTGTTAACAATTACAAATAATGGTTCAACTTTCTTTTTGAATCTTGTAACAACATTGAATTCAGCAGCCTGTCTTATCTTCTCGTAATCATTTAACGTAAGATTGGATCTGTAGGCACATAGAATTATCATGTGTACCTTATCATCATTTTCTTTAACGTAGATACCGATACTGCCATCAACGGTAAATGTCTGATATCCTCTATATTTTAGCAATGAAACAACCTGATTCAGCACTGATTATTCCTCCGCTCTATAACCTCAATAAGCTGCATCGGTGTATCAATTATATAATCTGTGCCAAGATTACTGAGCAATGCTTCATCCCTAAACCCCCAGGTCACGCTGACACAAGGCAAACCCGAATTCTTGGCGGTCATAATGTCTACCTCAGAGTCGCCTACATATATTGCCCGATCTGTTGAACTGCCAAGTTCATTGAGCGCCTTAACAACTGTGTCCGGAGCCGGCTTTCTGGCAACCTTTGACGACTCACCGATTGCAACGGGAAACAACCCCTCAAAGTAATCAACATTAAGTCCTTTGACCGCAGCATCAAACTTATTAGATACTATCGCCATATGATAACCTTTTTTCAAGAGTTCCCGTATTAATTCCAGCACTCCCTCATAGGGTTTAGTCTTTATATCCATATGTTCTTTGTAATAGTGTTTGAAGGTTTCAATGCACTTTTCCGTAGATGAAGCATCCAATCTTCCATCTATCGATTTGTTCATCAACACCTCTGCACCATTTCCCAAAAAGGCTCTAACCTCCTGCCTTGATCTGGGCAAAAGACCGAACTTCCCAAGTGCATAATTGACACTATCCATAAGATCATCTAACGTATTAAGCAACGTTCCATCCAAGTCAAAAATCACTGTATCTATCATATCAGTTAGTTCTCAAATACCTTAAGCACCTTATCCAGTACTGTATCTGTCATATCTCCTCTGGTCTTCTCATACTGTCTTCCGGATTCCATAATCTCAAGAAGCTCCATACGATACTTGGCGTCAATGGCACCCTTCTTGATATACTCCATAAGAATATCCTTCATTGCATCCACATTAGGCTGTCCCTTCATGCGGTCTGTCATTTCTTCATAATTAAAGCCTACATTAATTGACAGATCTGCTTCCTTACGACCGCAAATTGCACACTCCTCGTCACCTGCCGCATTGATATATCCACAGTTACAAAGCCATGTGGTTCCATCGGACTTATATCTTTCAACAGCGTCTTTGCCACGCTTTTCTTTGAGACTTTCTAAGTTTCTCCTAGACAATGTGATATCAATCGGATCAACATCCGGTGCAAATACGCCCTTCTCGGTAACATACTTCTTAACATAAACCTTAACATCTTTGATAAGCGGAATATCCTTCATAGGGAGTTTACATTCTACAAAGTCTGCTTTGAGCTTAGTTACATTATTCTTCTCAAACACAAAATCAATTCCCTGAAGAAGCATCTTATCACCATAATAATTAGTGAGTTCCACATCACAACGAACCGCCTTAATCTCATCCTGATTATAATTATAAAATGTCGGCGAAATCTTAACAACATTATCCTCACCTGCAAGGTTGATCTCTACCGGTCGCGGCATAAGCATGTTGTAGTAATTAGATACATATATTTTCGATGTAATAATCTTATGGATAGGAGCTTTTTTCTTAATTATAACTGCCGTTCCGGATGCCACTGTACCAACAGAACCACCGGAAAAATTGGTATAATTAAGTTCGACGCCGACCAATGCATTAGCGCCTCTCTTCTCCGCTACCTTAATAAGATTCTCAATAGCATTCTCACTGGCATTCTCAAGTTTGTTAGTAAATGCCGTACTTTCCTGAGCGGTAAAATCCGCAAGATTAGAAGACAAATCCTTAAAGAAATTAGAACTTAATGCAATTTGTCCATTGACGAAGCCAAGATATTCAACAATATCATAGCCTTCAAAATTACTTCCTGATGTTAACATTATGTCTGCCATAATCATAACCCTCCCAAAATCAAAATCTTTTTCTAGTATATCACATTTTTATAGATTAACAAAGCACTTTTTATATAAATGAGAATTAATTTTCTTATTTTTTGTCTATATTGAACGAAAAAGACAGCATTTAGTGTTAATGCTGTCCTTAAATACATATTCACCACTACATAATGGGAATCGGGTTATCATTTTCATACTTAACAAAATAATATTCCAGATCAAAATACGTCTGCTCGTCACTATCTGCAACCATTTTCCAGCCAGCCTCTTCATCAAGATTCGGGAAGTATTTATCTGCCTGATAAGCATAGTCGATTTTTGTAACATGAGCAGTATCACAATACTGATACATCAGCTTATAAATACTCTCCCCTCCAATTATGAAAATATCATCCGAAGCATACTTTGCCAATTCTTCGAGCAGTTCTTCCTTACTGTGAACAACCGTTGCCCCGTCAACTTTATATTTCTCATCTCTGGAAAGAATTATATTATTTCGTCCTTTAAGCGGCTTTCCGCCCGGAAATTCATCCAATGTTTTTCTTCCTAACACAACCACATGTCCCATAGTTGTTTCCCGAAAAAACTTTTGATCTTCGGGTATTCTCACTAATAATTTACTGCCGTTACCAATAGCCCAATTCTTATCTACCGCTACAATTAATTGCATTACAATACCTCTTTATCATTATCACACCGCAATGGGTATATTCTTAATCTGTTCACCCGCCTGATAATTCTCGATTATTATATCATCCGTCGTAAACTCATAGAAATCTTTGATATCCGGATTAAGTTTAAATGTAGGTGCCGGATATGTAGGTCTCTTGATCAATTCTTTGACAATATCAATATGTCTGTCATAGATATGCGCATCCGCTATCACATGTACAAGTTCTCCCGGTTCCATATCGCAAACCTGTGCGAACATATATACAAGCACCGCATATTGAACAACATTCCAGTTATTCGCAGCCAATATATCCTGAGACCTCTGATTAAGTATCGCATTAAGCGTAAGTTTATCGTGCCCCTGTTTCTTGGTAACATTAAATGTCATGCTATAAGCACAGGGATACAGATTCATCTCCGAGAGATCCGAATGAACATACAAGTTGGTCATAATCCTTCTGCTAAATGGATTATTCTTAAGATCATATAATACCCTGTCCACCTGATCCATCATACCCTCACTGTACTTGTGCTTCACGCCCATCTGATAACCATAGGCTTTACCGATAGAGCCGTCCTCATCAGCCCACTCGTCCCAAATGTGGGATTTGAGATCATGGATATTATTAGACTTCTTCTGCCATATCCATAACACCTCATCAACTGCGGATTTGACATATGTTTTTCTAAGTGTAAGAGCCGGAAATTCTTTGGCAAGATCATATCTGTTGACCACTCCAAAACGCTTAATTGTATATGCGTATGTTCCGTCCTCCCATTTGGGTCTTACTTTCTCATTCTCGGTACTGCATCCATTCTCTATAATGTCAGTACACATATTGATAAATAAATCGTCTGCATAACTCATCTTATAATACTTCCTGTCATCAATTATCTAAGCACCAATATCTATTCGGTTACCTTTTGTAGCTTCCTGCTCAAAGGACTTCTGATTCTTACTGTATGGATCATCCCCGTAAGTCTTCATGACAGTTCTGGTAGTCCCGCCTGCAATATATGATCTTCCGCACTCCGGACAGATAGCAGTCTTTAAGTTAACCGTAGCCGACACAAGTTCTTTGTTGTCCTTGTTCCCTTCCGCAATGGCATTAACAACATGCTCCTGTTCATGGCTGCGCACCTTTGCATAGGACTCTCCCGGATCAATATGTCCTCCGGTCTTAAATGATACCATTTCGTCAGAACCATCCTGATACCTTCTGTTCTTACAAGTCTGACATTCTATAGGTTTGACTCTTCCGGAGCTGTCGACTGTATTATCCGCATTGACCGGTGTAACATAATCAACATTAGACACCGGTATTATATATCTGTTACTCATTCCAACAGGACCTAACATACGACCACTCCTTTCTTACGCAAAATATCAAACCAATAAAAAATGATAGTTAATAGTTATTATACAACAAGTAAGTTATTGTTGCAAGTCTCAACCAAAAGGAATATAATCAATATATTGAAATAAAGTTACTATTCACAGTAGATATAAGTTAGGATATGGGCTTTGACATGCTTGCATGATTAAACACATATTCTAACTTATATCGAAACTGTAAAGCAGGAACTCCACGTACAGCCACAAATAAAGCAACGAAGTTGCGACATATGCGTAAGCATATAATTGGTGGATTGTATATGTGGAATACTGTGAATAGTTACGAAATAAATCAAAGGAGGATGAATTATATGGCGGGCACATATCAGGCTGGTGACAGAACAAAAGCAGATATACTTAAAGGCAGCACAAAATTATTTTACAAAAAGGGGTACAACAACACTACTTATAGTGATATCAGCGAATATTTGAATATCAACCGGGCACTTATTCCATACCATTTCAACAGCAAACACTCTCTTGCTGTTTCAGTATATAATGACATTATTAACACTGCATTTAACACCGCAGATAAATTACTTGATATTTCAGAATTGTCAAGTGATCTTGCAGCTGCATTCCACATTGTTATATATTATCGATTTTTTGAAAATAATAAGTTGAGAACATTTATCACCGACTTGTTAAATGAAGCATCGGAAGAACTTATTGATATAGATTATGAGAGCACAATAATCAAAGATATTGATGATTATTTTTCTAATATTGACGAAAAGGAACTTGAGCTTATCTGCAACTGTTCTTCAGCTATGCGTTATCAGCTCGTCAGATGTTCCAATGACAAAAAATATGACAGCGATTCCATCTCCGGTCAATATATAAACTTTCTCCTGAGATATGCAGGCACACCTCAAGACACCATAGATGAACTGATAAATGCAGCTCTTCAATTGGCAGATCTCATTTCCTGCAATGTCAAAACAGATTATCAGATATCTATTAATTACAAATAAAAAAACCTATATTGATATTCATCTTGTCTGCCTGACAGAAAGCATATCATGATGTTGGGTTTAAAAAGGTAAAAATGTGCTTCAGTGCAAGTGCAAGCACATTTTTACCTTTTGACCTTGACATCATATCTATACTTCTACCTCTAAAGAATAATCCACTCCATCAATCTCAAAACCGAACATATTATAAAAATCCAGCCAGTATCCATCTATGTCCGCATAAGCCTTGAGATTATTGCTATCGATTGTATTCCATACATCCATAACTTCACGCTGAACATCCTCTCTCATTTCATAATCATCAACATGAATCATGCCGTCAGTTTCAATCTTACGCCCATCCAATCCGTATACTTTATCTCTGTATAATCTGTCCATCTGCTCAATGCAGCCTTCGTGAATACCTTTATTCTTCATGATTTTATAAAGGACTGACAGATAAAGAGGAACAACCGGTATTGCCGCACTCGCCTGAGTGACTAACGCCTTATTAACGGATACATATGCATTTATCATTCTATCCCTATACTTCTCAGAAATCTTTATAGCTGTTTCCGATACATGTGCCTTCGCTTTACCTATCGTTCCCTCATGATATATCGGATAGGTCAATTCAGGTCCTATATAGGAATAAGCAACTGTTATCGCACCGTCTTTAATTGCATCAGCCTCAACTAATGCATCTATCCAATCACTCCAGTCTTCCCCACCCATAACTTTAACCGTAGATAAAATTTCATCACTATTAGCAACAGGTATTGTCGCTTCACCGATAGTGTTATCCTTCAGATTCCAATTCTTTTGCGTAAATGGTTCCCCGACAGTTTTTAAAACAGATGTATATGTAGTCCCATCGGCAGTGGTTCTCCTTGGAGCAGCCAGTGAGTATATGACCATATCGACTTTACCCAAATCCTTTTTGATAAGACTTATGACCTCATCCTTGATTTCCCTCGAAAAGGCATCCCCATTAACGGACTTTGAATATAATCCTTCATTTATTGCCATATTATCAAAAGCCTTGGTATTATAATATCCGGGAGTGGCAGTTCTTTTGCCTGTAGCCTCTTTTTCAAAAGAAACACCGATAGTTGCTGCTCCCATTCCAAATGCTGCCGTTATTCTTGATGCCAGACCATATCCCGTCGACGCCCCGATAACAAGTACCTTTTGGGCTCCATCAATCTTTCCTTTACGCTTAACATATTCTATCTGACGTAATACATTTTTCTCACAACCTGTAGGATGTGCCGTGGTACAGATAAATCCTTTAACTTTGGGTTCTACTATCATTTAATAAATACCTCCAATTATATAATTTATGTATCTTATTTTATGATGTTGGAGTCAAAAGGGTATTTTGCCCCAACAAACGTCTACGCACGACTACATTGCTTCGCAATTCCCGAAGTGCTAAAAATATTCGGATTACTTTGTGCATAAGCATTATAATACCACAACTTATGATTTATTGCTCAATTCTTTTTCTTTTTTGCTATATTTACACCCACAATAATCCTGCCGATACAGTCCATATTCCTCAGATAGTTCTATTGATCTTTTATATCCGTTCTTTTTCTTGAAGTCAGCATAAAGATATTTTACTCCGTATTTCTCCCCCAGCCTTTCTCCTATCTCATTAAGCCAGCGGGCATTTTTGTGAGGGCTGATGGACAATGTGGTTGTAAAGTAATCAAAGTTTAATTCAGCTGCTTTCTTAGCCGTATCTTCCAGACGAAGCTCATAACAGGCATAACATCTTTTGCTCCTTTCACCGAGGTTTTCAAGTCCGTAAACAGCAGCATCATATTCAGAGGGATCATATCTGCCTTCAATAAATGATACCTCATTTATTACAGGCAATTCGGATATCAATCTCTTAAGTTCATCAACGCGCTTATTGTATTCCACAAGTTCAGATATATTGGGATTATAATAAAAACTTGTTATTCTGAAATGTCTGTTAAGATATTCCAAAACATATGATGAACATGGTGCACAACATCCATGTAACAACAATGTAGGTGGAATTTTTCCTTTCTCTATTTCCTCATCAATCAAGTGGAGTTCTTCTTCCATTTTTAGTTGAAAGTTGATATTTGCTTCCATTTCGTCCTCCTAATTGGGTAATTTATACAAAACAATTTTGTATATTTTAACATATAGAATGGTACATTTGTGCAACATTACCAGTTGACTTTGTTAACAATAAACAATATACTATTCTTAAAAGAACATATATAATTATGTATAGATTATGACTGTTTGTCAATTCAAATTTATAACTAGGAGGTGTCTCATATGACCGTCGAGCAGGCAGTTAAAAAGTTCAAACTTGAGCCGCTTAATGTTTATACGGCTAAAGCTAAAGCAAAAGAACTGAATGTGGATGAAGTGTTATACATGAATGTTCAGAAGAACAAATATGCATATATTGTTAAGGATGGTGCAAGAGGATATGTTCTCTATCAGGATGAGATGAGTTTTTATACCAAGATGTATAAAGGCTTGAAGATGACTCCACTTGATCCGTGACATCTATATTTCATTTAATATAAAGTCCTTTCGGGCAGCCGGATTGATATTACCTCATGTGGTAGTATCCGGCTGCTTTCTTATTTCTCTCAATGTGTATAAAATCGTGCACTACTCCACATACTACAAAATACAAATTAATGTTTATATGTTTTGTATGACGGACGCCTTTAGCAAGTCGATATGTCAGAGTACGTTTGACTGTTTGTCCGGAGATAAGACCTTCTAGGTGTACCGGTAAGATTATTATAACGTCCGCGAACGGCTTCCATGCGGCATCCATGCCGCTTCTCGCCTTTCGCACCATCCATGGTGCTCAACGCTATGTTACTTACGGTACACCAAGAAGGTCTAATCTCCTACCAAATGTCATACGACTCTTGACATATCAGGCCTTGCTAAATGCTGTTCGTTGATATAAGAAATTACTATAATTATTTTTGAAAGTAGATACGAAACTCTCATCACAGTATATCCCGCTTAACGGTTTGGCTTATATAATTAGTAAGTGGTGTATGGTATATAGTTTTATTTGTATGACATTTGGGAGAAAATTAGAGTTTCTTAGTATCCCTTAGATTACATAGCGGATGACGGACAAGGATGTCCGTCAGTCTCAAGGGAGACAGGAGGTCGACTTTGAGACGTGCCGCGGACATATAGATAACTTTTTGGGATACTTAGAAACTCTTTTTTCGGACAAACAGTCATACAAATAAAACTTTATACCATATACCACAGTGACACGCTTATAAGCTAAAGCGGTAAGCGTCAATAACCTATAAGAGTTTCGACCACTACTTACTAAGGTAAACATTATTTCAGGAGAACAAATATATGACCACAAATACCATTATCAAATATCTCTTTCTTTTCATTGTAGGCGGCTTCTCCTACTTTTATATGGAGATTTTATTCAGAGGCTTCTCCCACTTCTCAATGATTATTTGCGGTGGATTCGCTTTCATTTTATGCGGTCTTATAGATCAGGTAATAAAATATAATTTATCTTTAATCAGTCAGATGCTGATATCTACGTGCATAATTACTGTATTGGAATTGATTACCGGATATATCGTCAATATAAGATTACACCTTAATGTGTGGGATTATTCAAGACTTCCATATAACTTTCACGGACAGATATGCGTTGCTTATTCCTTTATATGGTTAATACTGTCTTTTTTATGTATTACGGCAGATGATCTTATAAGATGGAAGATATTTGATGAGGAAAAACCGAAGTATAAGTTGATGTAACTAAGTGCACTCAGCCTATAACAATACACAAAAGAGGCTCGCCAGCGGGATTCTCCACCAACAACGGATTGTCTCAGCAACATTATTCATACCCGACACAGTACATTTCTCCCGCAGCGTCTTTTATATAATATTTTTCTATAATAAGAAACACAGTTTCTTAATTAAAAAAACGGTGGTCAGCAGGCGCTTGAGCCTGCACCACCGTTTTTATTATATTGTTTATCGACAGGTTATAATCACATCATTCCACCCATACCGCCATTCATCGGAGGCATAGCAGGTGTATCTTCTTTGATATCAGCTACAACAGACTCTGTTGTAAGAAGTGTTGATGCAACTGATGTTGCATTCTGTAATGCTGAACGTGTAACCTTAACAGGATCAATGATACCTGCTTCGATCATGTTAACATACTCTTCTTTCAGAGCATCGAAACCTATTCCTCTGTCTGACTCTTTTACCTTATTGATAATTACAGCACCTTCAAGTCCTGCATTAGCTACTATATGATAAAGCGGAGCTTCAAGTGCCTTAAGGATAATCTCAGCACCGGTCTTTTCATCTCCTGAAAGACTATCAATAAGCTTCTCAACTTCTTTGCTTGCATGGATATAAGCAGATCCACCACCTGCGATAATACCCTCTTCAACAGCCGCTCTTGTTGCTGCCAAAGCATCTTCCATACGAAGTTTAGCTTCCTTCATCTCTGTTTCTGTAGCAGCACCAACACGAACTACTGCAACACCACCTGCTAACTTAGCAAGTCTTTCCTGTAATTTCTCTTTATCGAAATCAGATGTAGTCTCCTCAATCTGAGTCTTTATAAGATTAACTCTGCCCTCGATTGCATCTGCTGCACCGGCACCATCAACGATGATTGTGTTTTCTTTCTCAACTCTTACACTCTTAGCACGACCAAGGTCATCAAGTGTTGTCTCTTTAAGGTCAAGACCGAGCTCATCAGTAATAACTTTACCACCTGTAAGAATTGCGATATCCTCAAGCATTGCTTTTCTTCTGTCACCATATCCCGGAGCCTTTACACCAACAACCTGGAATGTTCCTCTTAACTTGTTAAGGATAAGTGTTGTAAGTGCCTCACCCTCGATATCCTCAGCAATGATAAGCAACTTCTGTCCACTCTGAACAATCTGCTCTAAAATCGGAAGAATATCCTGAATATTGGAAATCTTCTTATCTGTGATCAAAATATACGGATTATCAAGTTCAGCTACCATTTTCTCCATATCTGTTGACATATAAGCTGAGATATAACCGCGGTCAAATTGCATACCTTCTACAAGGTCAAGTTCTGTCTTCATTGTCTTAGATTCCTCAATAGTTATAACACCATTGTTAGAAACCTTCTCCATAGCATCTGCTACCATCTCACCAACATTTTCATCACCTGCTGAGATTGAAGCTACCCTTGCAATCTGCTCCTTGCCGTTGATTGTCTGGCTCATCTCTGAAATAGCTTCAACAGCCTTATCGCAAGCCTTCTTCATACCTTTTCTAAGTATGATAGGGTTTGCTCCTGCTGCCAGGTTCTTCATTCCTGCATTAATCATTGCCTGTGCAAGAACGGTTGCTGTTGTTGTACCATCGCCGGCTACATCATTAGTCTTTGTGGCAACTTCTTTAACAATCTGAGCACCCATGTTCTCGAATGCATCCTCAAGCTCGATATCCTTTGCGATTGTAACACCATCATTAGTAATAAGTGGTGCACCAAATGATTTTGCAAGTACTACATTTCTTCCTTTGGGTCCCAATGTTACGCTTACTGTATCAGCCAACTGATTAACACCTGACTCTAATGCTTTACGGGCGTCTACGCCGAATTTGATTTCTTTTGCCATTGCTATTAACCTCCAATTAATTCATGTACTATATTATTCATATTAATTTCCCGTATACCAATTAATACTATACGGAAATCCTCATATCCACAGATTGTAGTCTCCGCGAGGAGATACACAAAATGAAAATTCACACGATTATCCTTCAACTACAGCATGAATATTCTTCTGCTCAACAATGATGAATTTCTCACCATCCAACTCAACATCATTACCTGAGTAACGTGAATAGATAACCTTATCTCCAACCTTGACCTGCATCTCTACCTGCTTGCCGTCTACAACCTCTCCCGGACCAACTGCAACAACCTCTGCATACTGTGGCTTCTCCTGTGAAGCTGTCGGAAGTACGATACCCGACTTAGTAGTCTCCTCTGCGACACACTCTTTAAGTACTACTCTTGAACCTAATGGAACTAACTTCATTACAATTCCTCCTTTTAATCAAATCTTTTCTAATCGTTAGCACTCACTATACTTGAGTGCTAACACAATTATTATTGTAACCTATTTTTTCAAAAAATCAACCCCTAATTTCATATTTTTTCATTTGAATTTGTGATAATTTTGTTAACAATGAAAAAAGCCACCTATCAAGATGGCTTATCACAATATAATTAACGGTTTTATTATATGGATACTAATGTTTAATCAATTTCACTCCTCACTAATAACATTCTCCATTCCTATAAATACAGGCAGATTATTAGTATTATCGACTATGGCATAGACAAACGGATGATCAAGCGTAATCTCAATTGTCTCTATATCATGTGCGATAACAGAGGTCACTTTATTGACCACTATAGCTGTAGCCGCTGCAGCTTTAGTTCCCTTATCATCAACCTCAATATATGTTCTGTGTAAAACGGCACTGAAACAGTAATTACTGTCAGGATCTTTCTCAAACATGTTATAAAGATTTGCTTTATCAGGATCAAACGCATTTGTTGCCCCAAGTCCCTTTAATACATTTGACAATTCCACATTATATTCGCTCTTGAACTCGGGGAATTTGATTATTACATTAGCATGTTTCATATTATTAAGTGCATTGACAAAATCCCCACCATTTTCAGAAAGATTCTTCAAATACTGTTCCGCCGTCGTCCCTTCGGGCATCTCAATTCCCACAAAAGAGTACTCTCCCCCCACATAGGACTTCTTAAATCCGCGGGCACCGTTCAGCTCAAAATATGATGACTCCTTACCCGAAAGCATGGTTACCTTAGAAACCGTCTTATCATAGTTTGTAAAATCCTGCTTTTCAAGTATCTGCCTGTCTGTAAACTGCTCTGCCCATTTACCCTCAAAGGCCACAGCATTTATCAGATACATCACGTCCGATTTGTTGGTTTGACCTAGAATTTTCGGAATCATTTTACGGGTATTTTTCTTAACCCATGAATTAACATCTTTAACAGTTTTTGAATTAAATGGTGCCCTATACACCTCTGCACCGTAATAGGATTTCACATTTTTAAGGAAGGGCTTCTTTACCTTGACATTCTTGTTCTTTCTATACCATACGGAATTGGCGATATTCCATTTGACATTTTTGTTTTTGTTCATTCTGTTTCGGGAATATGCAAGAATCTTGTTAAAATCACCGGTTTTTATCCCACCATTGACAACTGACTCTAACTGACTTCGCGTTTTACCTTTTGCCCCATTTTCTGCCATTCCAAAGGCATACATAATAGATGTGGGGGATATAAGCACATTCTTGCCTTCCGACTTACTTGTAACAGATGAAAGAAGTTTAAATGATGAGCCTGACAGAGCACCTTTCTCCTTCTCTGTCATTTCTCTCCCCTTTTTGCTTTTTACCTTAACTGTGCCGGTCATATTTTTTGAACCAGTTGACTTTTTAGCTGCAGATACATAAAAGGTGTTGTGATTGCTGACAACAGCTGCATTACACAATAATACAACAGCAATTGCAAATGCGAATATTGATTTTACAAATCGTATATGACACAAATCTCTTTTATGGATTCTGTTCTTAATATAATAATTTTTCACAAGATATCCCTCCTTCTTTAAGCCGAAATATATCTATGACTCTTTACTCTGCGATTTATGCACGGCAGAGTGCTGCCTTCCTATTTCTATGTATCTCATTATAATAAAGTGCATAAAATTTGTAAAGAAATACTGCCTTTACTATTTTGCAAATCATCTGATAATATATATACAAACAGCGGACAAAAAAAACACATACATAATAACCGGCTATGATTGGGGGGTATAATACTCTATGGGTGAATGTGTAAGCCCAAGGAATGGCTTTGTAAAGTATTATAGAAAACCGATTATTATTGTATGCGTATTTATATTTTAACAATCTTTTGATTCATTTCAAGAGGGTGTGACAGAATGTCACTGCAAACTTTTGTTCGCTTTTGATATATTTTCCTTGTGATTATCATTTATTTGGAGTATTATGATAATTGATAGCAAACCTTTGAGGAAAGGATTAAAGCACTGTGAAGAATACATTAGGCGAGACAATAAAACAAATTCGAATAAAAACAGGATTATCCCAACAGGGCTGCGCTGACCTGATGCACGTTGACAGGTCTACTATTGCCAATTGGGAGACGGGAAGACGCCTTCCAAATGCAGAAATGCTGCGAATATTATCTCAAATCCTTGATACAGATTTCTCATATCTAATGAACGCCTCATTAAAACAACAACAGAATGTCAACGTCATTATGGTAGACGACGAAAAGATAATATTAACCGGCGGTATCCCTGTTATTAGTAACATTTTACCTAATGCAATAATAACCGGCTTCACAAAACCTTCAGAATCTATTGCTTTCGCCAGAGATAATATTGTATCAATTGCTTTTATCGACATCGAGATGGGTAAAATCAGCGGTCTTGATCTTTGTCGTAATCTGCTGGCCATTAATCCTCAGACAAATGTTATCTTTTTAACATCATATATGGAATATTCTTTTGATGCCTGGGACACCGGAGCAAGCGGTTTTCTGCTGAAGCCACTTTCCAATGATGCAGTAACGAAACAACTTTCCAAACTTCGTTATCCTATAATGGGAGGTATTTCTATATGACAAGCTGGGTAGATTTAACTAATTTCGGTATAGCCTGCGCCGGTTTTACAATTGCGCTTATGGGGTTATTAGTGGCAGTATTCTCATCTTATGTGGATAGAGAAAGTCGGAATTATTTTATAATAGTTTTCATTTTCATGGCTTCATATATATTTTCTGACTTAATCTCACAAATTTCATTAATTATTCTCGGTTCAGGTTACGCCAAGCTCTCAAGAGTTGCAGTATTTCTTGAATCACTATTCTCTTCCATGCTGATGCCATTACTCACATGGTATCTCCTAAAATGTTCAAAAATATCTCCCAGAAAAAATCCTATCTTATCAGGTACATTTTTATTATTTTTCTTCTATGTAACAATTCTCATAATTACTCAATTTTCTGCGCATATTTATTACATAACCGATGACAATGTTTATCATCGCGGCAGCCTATATCCAATCTTACTTGTTCCACCGGTATTATTAATGCTTCTCAATCTTTTTGCGCTATTCATTTATCGCAAGCATCTTTCTTATTTACAAATAAAAGCGTTTTCGATATATCTGATAATTCCTCTGCTCTGTATGCTGATCCAAATGAAATTTTACGGACTTTTATTAATTGTAATTGGGACATCTGTTTCAGCTCTTTCCATGTTTCTTTTCATACTTAGAGATCAGATGGAGCACTATGTAAAGGAGCGTGAAGAAAATGCCAGAGCTCAGGCAAGTATTATGGTGCTTAAAATGCGACCCCATTTTATATATAATACTATGACCAGTATATATTATCTGTGTGAACAGAATCCCCCAAAAGCAATGGAGACAATAGCAAATTTCACAACATATCTGCGAAAAAATTTCTCTGCTATCGCAAAGAATGACACCATACCTTTCAAAGAGGAATTAGAACATGTCCACACATATCTGGCAATTGAGCAGACCAGATTTGAAGATAAATTATATGTGAAATTCGACACTCCTCATATTAACTTCCGCATACCTCCTCTGACGCTCCAGCCAATTGTAGAGAACTCAGTCAAATACGGAGTCGATCCTGAATTAGATCCTTTATATATAACCATTTCAACTATTGAAACAGCTACCGGAAGTGAGATTATCGTAACCGATACAGGACCGGGATTTACGGAAACTTCAAAAACAAATGAAAATGACAGGGAACCTCATATTGCAATCAGCAATATAAGGGAACGCCTGTCAATAATGTGTAATGGTAATATATCCTTTACCGCCAACGAAGACGGCGGAACTGTTGTTAAAATATGGATTCCTTCTGATCAGCACCATTAAAGTATATACGGAGTAATATTAATCTCCAAAAGACTTTTATGAATGGCATCAATAACTGTCTGTGAGCATAATGGATTATTAAATCTCGAAGTAAATATTAAATCTTCAAATTCTTCACCAAAGGCACATTTATATTTAGAAGATATAATCCTTTTTTGCATAATCTGTTTCATTACAGCAATTTTTGCAATTTGGTTCAAAGGAATTGTTCTTACACTGGATTTTGTCTTTGGAGTTCCAAAATGAAATTCCTTCTTTGTATCACCTTCAAATTTCTGATACGAAAGTGTTCTTGAAATGTTTACTTGATCTTTATTAAAATCAAAATCACACTTACTTAACTTTAATCCTGATCTTATAATTAACTCCATTAACCCTGACAGTAACTGTTGTGCTTCCTGCCTTCAATCCTTTGATTTTAACCGTAGAAGCCGTAGTCTTAGATGTAACCTTAGCAACCGCAGGATCAGCACTGCTATATACATTCTTAACTGCTGAAGCCTTACCGGTTATCTTCACCTTCAAGGTCTTATTCTTTTTAACTGTATATGTAGTCTTCTTGTTAAATTTCTTGCCGCCTACTGTAAGTGCCGGACTGTTAGAAACCTTTACCGTATATTTAAGTTCAGAGCCATCCTTCAAAACGGCTGTAATCGTAGCTGTGCCTTTCTTCAAAGCAGTGATCTTTCCCTTTGAAACGGTTGCAACGGTCTTCTTAGATGTTTTCCACTTCTTAACAGTCTCACCCTTTAATGATAATTTCTTGGCTGTACCTGCATTGACCTTCAATACCGGTTTGAACACTACCATGACAAACTTATCCTTTTCACTCACAGTCTCTGACTCCTGTTTCATCTCTGCAAGAGTTGGGAATGTAACTGTATAATAATCTGTTGATACGACTTCTAACTTTGTGTAATTCTTAAGGAACTCATCATATCCTATAGGCTGTGCCTTCTTTACGATTTCCAATATTGATTTGTAGGAAAGCTCAGTCACATCGCCGTATTCTTCAATTATTATCTGAAAACTGTCTTTCGTACCGTATGTTGTAGCTGATACCTTACCGATACCGGTTGCTATACTTGTACTGTTTGTGGTAAGAGGATCCAAAAGATCTAACGAATCCGCATCTATATACAAATTATCTATAACAGACAAGTCATATTTGCCTGCCACATATATCTTCTGAGAAATGGTTTCGGTAGCATCGTCTATAGTCATTGAATAATAATCACTCTTAAGATTCTTTTTAATGACCGCTGACATATAACCGTTCACCAACTCATAGTCCATCTCCAGATAATCTGATACAGCATGAGCAATATAGTTACCGATTGTAAATCCGAACATTTCTGAATCCTTATAAGTATTAACGATATAATCACCTTCAAGTGCATAAGTCCATGTTCCATTCAAAGATTCATAATCTGCTGTTTTAGCCTGAGCCGTAACAGAGATTGTGTTGCCCTCTAGCTTCTCACTGATAACTACATATTCAGCATAATCCTTCTTAACCTTACTGTAGTCGGAATCTGCTTTAGTGAGATTCTCAAACACTTTCTGCATACAGTCAGCTTTAACCTCTGCGTACTGATTTACTTCGCTAACCTTCGCAATGTTATCTGCCAAAGATACTGAATCATTTCCCTTTGCCTGCACTGTTATTCCGCTGACAAGTGCTGCTGACAGGCACAATGCTGATACAATGTGCTTTACTGTTACAATTTTGCTGTTTCTGTTTTTGATTTTTTTGTTCATGTTTTAATCCTCCTTCTTCTAATTAACCGGCAGTACCCTCTTTGGCTTATCCAGCAGATACTTTATAACAAGTGCGCTGCCCTCCATTAAGCCCTTAGGCGGCTTTGATAACATCGCCTCGATCTCCTTGCCGTCCTAGGTCAACACTTATTATTATCAAGATTTTTCTATTCATAGTATTATCCCCTTATCCATATATCATTTCTTTATATATGTCAGTTCCTCACCGTTTGAATCCTTAATGATTATTGTATTTGAATCTTTGAAGCTGAATTCATTGTCGAACACATCATCCTCAGTAAATGTATCATTATTAACATAAGTTACAAGAAGGTGCCCATCCTTAACCTCATACTTCAATTCATATACGACCTCATTATCTCCAACAGTCATGGTATACGTGCCGGTTCCGTCATCCTTAAGATCATATACCGTCTTAATACCATTTTCCGTATCCGAATATTCCCATATTCCTGTCAATGAATCACTGCCATTTTCTGAGGCATTATCAGAAGCCGCTTCCGTAACAATATCATCCGTTGATGTTGTCGTCGCTTCAGTAGTTAAATCTGTATTATCTGTTACATTGGAACTATTATCACCACAGGCTGTAATAGTCATCATGAGACTGCACATTGCACATAATAGTATAATTCTCTTATAATTCTTCATATATTATTTCCTCGTATAATAAGTGTATAGCCAGTAGAAATGATGGTTATGCACTTATCCTTTCTATAGATTTATAGATGATCTGAGACACCCGGATAACTCCTTTCCATCTCATCTACATTGGTT
>JAFUGT010000131.1 GCA_017469275.1 Lachnospiraceae bacterium | reverse complement strand
GTTTAACGGATATTTAAGTATCAGTAATATTGAAAGGAAGAAAGCATGAATATATGTAGGAATTGTAATATATATGTGGATGATGATATAGATGTATGTCCCCTTTGTCACAGCGTATTGGATGAGGATATGACAAAAGAAGAGATTGAGACAGGGCAGATGCTTATTCATCAGGGATCTGAATATCCTGATGTAAGAAAGCGTGAGAAGAGAATGAATATGGTAATGCGTGCTATTCTATTTTTATTCATTTTAGCTGAGGTCGGGCTTGTTTTAATCAATCGGGCTGTAACACCTCATATGTGGTGGTCTCTAATAAGCGGTGTTGCAATGGTGTACATATATTTTTCCATGATATACTGGATCAAGCATGATTCGGGATTTGCTGCAAAGATTGGAATTCAACTGGTACTTACAATGATACTGCTGGTAGGAATAGATTATTTTACCGGAATGACGGGTTGGTCGCTTAAGTTTGCAATACCGGGAGTAATATTGATAGGTGACGCAGTTGTATTCTTTCTTATGATGCTCAATCGTCAATATTGGTATAGTTATTCAATATTGTTGCTATTCATAGGCGTTTGCAGTGTGGGGATTTTATTTTTGTATATTACCAAGAGGATTAATAACTGGCTGCTCCCAATGATATGTGTTGCAGTAACAGGTATATATCTTCTGGGGACGATTATTTTCGGGGATAGAGAGTTTACAAGAGAATTGAAACGAAGATTTCATGTATAGTGATAAGAGACGTTAATTTTTTGATACCATTTTATTGAATTAATTAATATGACAACAGATGATTTGTGGATTTTGAAAACGGAGTGAATTATGGAGCAAAGAATCAGCATAAGAGGAAGAACAGCAAGAAAAATGGTCAAAATGGCAAATCATATGCCGTATTTAGGACATAAGGCGCAGACAGGAGAACTTAGGGCGAAGATATCAGAGCGGGAGAAACTTTGGGAGTGCCCGAATCATTTAGAACAGTCTGTAATAGATATGGGACTGTTCAAAATGGAATTGCTGAAACTTAAAGACGTCGAAGAAAAGAAAGGTGTTATTCTGCAGCTTCACGGAGGTGGATATTATGGAAAACTACATAATACCTACCGTGAGATGGCAGGACTTTACAATGAGCTTTCAAAAGGATACGATGTACTTTCGGCAGATTATCGTGTTGCACCCGATAATCCATATCCCGCGGCTTTAGAGGATGCGCTCGCTGCGTATAATTGGATATTAGAAAACGAATATCCCGTGGAGCATTTTTTTATTGCCGGTGATTCTGCAGGAGGCGGACTAACCTTGGCTCTTTGTCTCTATCTTAGGGATCATAACCTTAAGATGCCTGCCGGGATTATAACGATGTCGGCCTGGACGGATCTTACTAAGAGTGGAGAGTCATATCAGGAGAATTTTGACATAGACCCGATTTTTGGAGGAGCTACAGATTCTCTTGTTTATAAAGAAGGTTATTATCAGGAAAGTAATCCGGAGGATCCGTATATTTCTCCTATCAATGGAGATTATAAGGGATTTCCGCCTATGCTGATGCAGGTTGGTGAATATGAGATGCTGCTTAGCGATACACATACAGTTTCGGAGAAAGCCAAAAATGCAGGAGTGCTGGTTAAGGAACACATATATCCGGGAATGTTTCATGATTTCCAGATGGGACTGACAAGATATCCTGAGGCAAAAGAAGCATGGGTGGAAGTCGGAAGGTTTATAAAATATATCGTTAATCATAAAGGTAATGAATTATAAGTAATCAACGGTTATGGGAATTTGCTTTTTTGGAGGCAGAGATGAGCAACAAGAAAAAAGAGAGTAAAGATAATAATAAAACAAAATTACATACTCTTAAGGATAATAAAGTCGTACAGAAGTTTGTTAAGATAGTTAAGATTCCGGTAGTCGGTTTTGCTCTTTTGGCGCTTATACTCAATTATTTCCTAGAGGTACTTTCGAGACATTCTTTTATTAAACCTTTTCTTTTTATTGCACATTCTCCTTTGGTTTTTCTGTATAATGCATTTATAATATTTGTGACGTTATCACTTGTATTATTTGCAAAAAGGAAAGTGTTTGCAACGGTATTTGTCTGTGCGGTTTGGATAATTTCAGCCTTTGCCAATTGGATTGTATTATGCTTCAGAACAACACCATTTTCTGCGGTTGATATATTAATGATCAGAAATGTTATGACCATGTTGGACAAATATATGTCTAAGTGGCAGATGGTTCTATCGGCAATAGGAGCTGTTTTGGTACTTGCATTACTTATATATCTGTATATCAAGCTTCCAAAGTCAAAGAACAAGCGGAATCCGTTTCGTGCTTCGGCATATGTATGTATGTGTTTATTTTTGGTTTATACGCTGACTAAGGTGGCTGTTAATACCAAGACTGTTTCAGATAACTTCGGTAATCTTGCATATGCCTATAATGATTATGGATTTGCCTATTGTTTTTCCAACAGTATCATTGATGTGGGAATAAGCCGTCCCAAGACATACAGTGAGCAGGCGATACATGAGATTACAGATGTGTTAAGTTATAATAAAGATGAAGTTATCTTCCTGACAAAGGAGGAAGCAACGCAGCAGGTTAATGATAATATAGATGGCGTTAATGATACAGATAAAGTTGATAATTCAAAAGATGACAGTAACCCGGAGGTTATTGAAGAAAATGTTGCTGACACGAGAAGTGTGGAGAGTACACAGGATGTTCCTGACAGGTCGAATGATCAGAGCACACAAGATGTGACAGACACGACAAATGATGAGAATACGAAAAATGCGTCTGATACGGATAAGGTGGATGATACACAAAAGGATGATAATTTGGCGGAGGAGGACTCTGCGCAATATTACAAGAATATACCGGCAAATTATAAATATCCCAATATTATCGTAATACAATTAGAGTCTATATTTGATACCAGGTATATGAAGGATTTACGGGTAACCGAAAGAGTTATGCCTACACTGGCTAATCTGAAGGGGAAATATTCATCAGGACTTTTTACAGTACCTGCCGTCGGTGCCGGAACAGCAAATACTGAGTTTGAAGTTCAGACCGGAATGAGTACACAATTCTTTGGCGCAGGTGAGTATCCCTTTAAGACTATAATGAAAAGTAAGTCCTGTGACAGTATGGCATATGACCTTAAGAGATATGGTTATGCCACTGCAGGTTTTCACAATAATGACGCAACTTTTTACGAGAGATACATTGATTATTCCAATCTTGGTTTTGATGTGTTTACTGCCATGGAGCATATGTATTTTTTGCAATATACTCCGAGAGGATGGGCGAAGGATAACATTCTGGATAATGAGATGATAGAACGAATGAAACAGACTATAGGACGGGATTATATAACAACAATAACCGTTCAGGCTCATGGTCGTTATCCCAAAAAACATACTGATACGTTGACACATATCGGATGTCATTTTGCTGGTGAGTATGAGGGGGACCTTGAGAAAGAAGCTGCATGGGAGTATTATATTAATCAGTGTCGTGAGACTGACAATATGATCAAGGATCTGATTGCAGGGCTTCAAGAACTCGGTGAACCGACGGTTGTATTCATGTATGGAGATCACCTTCCCAGTTTGAGTATTCAGGAGACGGATTTAAGGGAAATAAGTTTGTATCAGACTGAGTGGGTTATGTGGGATAATCTGGGGCTTAAGAAAGAATACAAGGATCTCACTGCTTATCAGGCGAGTACATATATATTTAACCGTTTGGGAATTGACGGAGGACTAATGCAGCATTTTCACAAAAGATATATGTATCAAAATGATAAAGCTGATTATCTGAATAAATTGGAATTGTTGGAATATGATACATTATATGGGGATAATTATGCATTTGATGGTGTTAATCCGTTCCCGAGAACAGATATGAAACTGGGTATTCGCGATATAGTTGTAGAAGGTGTTGAGGATGGAGTCGGCGGAGTTTTTGTTAAGGGAAAAGGTTTCAATACTTTTTCGGAAGTATGGGTTGATGGTAAAACCGTTGATACCAGATATGTTAATTATCAGACTTTGATGATTCCGGCAGATGCTATTGATGGAGCCAACGAAATAGTTGTGGCACAGGTCGGAGATGATCACATTGCGCTTTCATTTACTGATCCGTATTCGCTTACGGGCAACGGTACTGCAACAGAAGCTGTAATAACAGATAATAAGACAACAGGAAATGCTGCGGCAGATATTATAACAAAAGATAATAAAAAGACAGAAAATGAAACATCAGAAGGTTCGGAGTAAATAAATGAAAAAAAGAACGATTATAAGAATAATAAGTCGAATATGTTTTTGTATATATATGTTTTTTCTGGTCTATTTTTTGTTCTTGTCTGATGACTTTGGAAGAACCATGGGGAGAGGCGGATATGCGTATAATCTTATGCCGTTTCAGGAAATAAAACGCTTTATATATTATTGGGATCAGATTGGAATTGTCAATGTGATGGTTAATCTCTTTGGCAATATTATTGCATTTATGCCGTTTGGGGCACTTATCAGATGGGTGCTTAACAAAAGAGTAAGATGGTATCAGGCAATTATTTATACTTTTGTGTTCAGCCTGATAGTAGAGGTTATACAACTGGTATCTAAAGTTGGAGCGTTTGATGTAGATGATATTATATTGAACACCATCGGAGGATTACTGGGTTTTATAGTGTATTATATTTTACTTCTGATTAATAGAAGGAGCGAGCGGGAATGATCAAAAAGAATGTATATAGTGTAAAAAGTGTAAGTATAGATACGGTGATAGCGTGCGTGTTGGCGGGGATTTCATTGGCTTGTCAGATAGCCGCAATAATAATGTCATATCTGTATCAGGGGAAAGGTCCGAAATTAATCGGCCTTCTTGGATTTGCAGGTCTTATGTTGGCATTTACAGGGATTATGTTTTGCAAAAGCGCGTGGAAATCACCGGATGGAAGTGTTGTAATGAAAAGAATTTCCGGAATAGTTAACGGTGTTTTAGTTATTAGTGCTGTTATATTGTATATATTAGGCTGGATGTAGTTTAAGTATTTATGCATGATGCAGGAAAGGATGAATGGTGAAGTATAAAGAATTATTTAAAGAAAATAATGAAGATGTAGATGAACGTTATATTCTTATGATGGAGAGAATTGATTCTCTGCTTGACGGAGAAGATGCTTCATTATCCGGTAATAAGTATAAGGATTATTTTATAAAGACCGCACAGTTTATTAAAAGGTTGGATGAGTGGAAAAGGTTTGTCTATAATGGTGGTCTTGAGAAAGAAGATTTAGAGGTTCTAAAGAACTGGAATGTGAAATTATACGAAGATATAATTGAGGAGACCGGAGCATATGGGACAAGTTATGCAAATCCTTCCTATGCTGTTGAAAAACTGGGGGAGGAATTCGGTCCGCTGCTCAGTTTCATTTACACTGAGCTTAGAGGCGGTATTATATATGCTGTGGAATTTCGTTATACAGAACTTACAGTGTTATTGGAATTGTTTGTCGAAGTGCTTTGTCTCTTCGAGGAGGAAGATTATTCTGTCAAAGAATTGAAAGATATCATATACTATTTTGTTAATGATTATGCGGAAATGATGATAGATTACAGGGTTCGTGAGATGTTAGATCCCGATTTATCCTTTGCAACAGATATAATAATGGAAAGTGATCTTTCGGATATCAGATATCTTTATAAATTCGGTGAGTATATCAGTGATAATGAAATCAGTCTTGCAAGGTTTCTTAATGCAATGTCACAGGATGAGATTGACAGTATGGCATACACCTACACTCATGGTTATGAAGAGGGCTTTAAGATTGCCGGAATTGATCTGTCAAAGAAAAAGACTGTTAATATCAGATATTTTATAGGACAGGAAAGAATGATCAGGGCTGCCATAAAACAGTTTGAAGCTATGGGATTAAGACCTGTAATATATCGTGCGCCGGTGGCAAGGATTAACAGAAGGCTGACATTGCGCCCCGGTTATGCAGGAACAACTGCAAATAAGCAATATGATTATGATCATAGAATGGACGAGGCTATATATCTTAACAAAGCGTTTGTGGAGAGAAAGATATCCGTCACTAAAAACGCATATGAAAGCAGAAAAAATCTGGCAAAGGTATACGCGGGTCCGGCAGTTATTGAAGTTTTCGGAGAAAAGCCTTTTGAGCCGGTCAATAAAAAAGGATGTTACAGGCTTCATGATAAACAACAGAAGTTGTCTGTATATTCAACTACAGAATGTTCAAAGATTGTTAATGAATACATTCCTCAAAGTGAATACAGTTTTACCATTATAGCTTACCCATTGCCTGAAATAGGAGATAATTTTGATGAAATATTCCAGGCCATAGTTAAGATCAATACCTTGAATAATGATGACTATAAGAAGGTACAACAGATTATTATCGATGAGCTGGATAATGCAGTTAAGGTACATGTTCTTGGCAGAGGTGAAAACTGTACAGATATGATGGTCATGATGCATGAGCTTAA
The DNA here is from genome assembly GCA_017469275.1 of Lachnospiraceae bacterium. Classification (GTDB taxonomy): domain Bacteria; phylum Bacillota; class Clostridia; order Lachnospirales; family Lachnospiraceae; genus CAG-590. The sequence goes on along the minus strand of JAFUGT010000131.1, from coordinate 30,270 downwards.
TGCTCCGGATAAAGAAACCAATTTTGAGAACTGTACTGCGGATGTTAATATTCCGGTGGGTGAGGTGTTTACATCGCCTAAGCTTACAGGTACCTTTGGTGTACTTAATGTGTCAGAGGTTTATCTGAATGAATTAAAGTATAAGAATCTCAAAATTACTTTTGAGGACGGTATGGTGAAGGAATACACATGCGATAATTTTGAGACGGAAGAAGAGAATAGGGCTTATATTAAAGAAAATGTTCTATACAACAGAGATACACTTCCTATTGGAGAATTTGCAATCGGCACCAATACAACAGCATATGTTCTTGCAAACAAATTCAACATAGTAAGTCTTCTTCCAATTCTGATAGCAGAGAAAATGGGTCCTCATTTTGCTGTAGGTGACACCTGTTATTGCAGAGGGGAAGAATTGAAATTATATAATCCCGACGGAAAAGAGATAGTTGCTAAGGATAACGAATGTTCCTTATTAAGAGATACCGATCCGGATAATGCCTATTTTGACTGTCATACGGATATTACGATACCGTATGATGAAATCGGTTCGATAACAAGTATTCATGCCGATGGAACGGAAGTAGATATTATCAGAAACGGCAGATTTGTACTTAAAGGTTGCGAGATGCTCAATGAGCCTTTTGCCACCAAATGATATAATATTCAAAGAATAATAGGAGGAGTATGTAACATGAATATATTATTGCAGTTTTTGTTATTGGTATTGGGATTTGTTATGCTGGTTAAAGGTGCTGACTGGTTTGTGGATGGTGCGGCGGGGATTGCCGAGAAGTTTGGAATACCACAGTTGGTTATTGGTTTGACAATTGTAGCTATGGGAACTTCTGCACCGGAGGCAGCGGTAAGTATAACAGCTGCACTTAAAAACAATGCAGATATTACTATCGGTAATGTTGTGGGAAGTAATATACTTAACATTTTGGTTATATTGGGAGTTACATCTGTTATTGTTGCAATAGCGGTGGCTGATTCAACGGTAAAATACGAGATACCATATATGTTATTTATATCTGTTCTACTTCTTGTCTTTGGGTATACAGGTAATGAAATAAGCTTTCTTGAAGGCATATTGCTTTGGATAGCATTTATTGTTTATCTGGTCTATCTCTTTATCATGGCAAAAAATAATAAGGAAGAGACTCCGGAAGATGAAAAAAAGAAGCCGGTTTGGCTTTTGATAGTATTAGTTATAATTGGTGTTGTGCTTATTGTTAAAGGTAGTGATGTTGCAGTGGCAGCAGCTACAAAGATTGCACAGGCGGCACATTTGAGCGAGAGATTTATAGGTCTTACCATAGTTGCGCTCGGAACTTCATTGCCGGAACTTGTCACTTCTGTTACAGCGGCAAGAAAGGATAAAGCAGATATTGCCATAGGTAACATTGTGGGAAGTAATATGTTCAACATACTGTTTGTTGTCGGTACGACTGCATTAATTACACCTGTTCCTTTTGCTACAGGTTTTGTAATTGATACGTTGATATCCATAGCAGCAGGTATTCTTCTTTGGATATGTGTATTCAAAAAGCATAAGTTAGGTAGAGCAGGAGGAGTATTGATGTTATTAGGATACATCGGATATTTTGCTTATCTTGTAATGTTAAAGTAATTATTGTTTATTAGCAATGGTATATAATGCAAGCCCATACTACTCTAAAACGGTAAAGTGATATGTACCCTCCTTACTGGTTAGTCCAGTAAAGAGGGTACATATCAAGAGCAGTATGGGCTTTTTTTAATACTCAAATATATATCTTTCAAATCCGTTGATCACCGTGGTGTGTTCGTTGTAGATACATTCTCTTTGCTGATTCCACTTATAAGTTAAATGTACATGTCCGTGAAGAAAATATTTGGGCTTATATTTGTCGAGTATGGTATTAAAAATTTCAAATCCCTTGTGCGGGATATCTTCGCCGTCATTGAGACCGGCGGCGGGGGCGTGGGTGACCAGAATATCAATTCCTTTATGTTTGGTTATTTTGAACCAGAGTTTAGAAGCTCTAACACGCATTTCTTTTTCGGAATATTGATAACTGCCGGTATTATATCTCATTGAGCCCCCCAGACCGGCAATACGTATTCCTTCGTAGACATATACGTCATCATCTATACATATGCATCCGTCAGGTGGGTTAGTATCATATATTCCGTCATGATTCCCATGAACATACAGTATCGGAACTTTTGCAAATGTTGCCAGAAAAGAAAGGTATTCAGGTTTTAAATCACCACAGGAAATAATAAGATCTATTCCGTCTAATTTGTTTTTCTCAAAATAATCCCATAAATATTTGGATTCTTCATCGGCAAGTACAAGAATTTTCATAGTAGAGATGCGCCTCCTTTATCCGGGGTTGCAGCATCTAATCCTCGAAGTTCAACAACTGCTTTGGCAGAATCGATAAGTTCATCAATCTTAGGAATGCTTCCGATTACATTGTTGCATAGCCAATCCATGGTCATTATATCTTCCGGACGCATTACATTATATGCGTCAAGACGCAGCTCTTCGTTCTGATCGGTTAACGGACCGGTGAATGGATGAAATACTCCGGAGGCAATTGCTTTTTTCATGAGTTCCACAAGCTTTCCTATGCCGCTTGGAAGATTGTTAGAGTATATAATGTCAATAACACCTGCCGAAAGCCCCCACCAATAGTTAATAGCTTTTTCTGAGGAATCATCGATCTTCCATGAACCTTTGAAAATACTGTTGATTAATTCTTCATATAATGCGCCCCAATGGTAAATGGGAACAGCAATGTTTTTCTTTGTATCATTTTTTTCAACATAAAGCCCAAACTGACGCTGACCGTTTTCGGGAGTGAGGGAATCCTGAGAGGATATATAGGTTATTCCCCGTTCCTTAAAAAATGTGTCTATGTTGAAGTTTTTTAAAGTGGACCAGGCGAGATATACTTTCGCACGGGGATTGACCATTTTGGCTCCCAAGGCAAAGGCATTAATGTTAGCGGCTTCTCCATATATAGGATAGTCTGCCACATATCCTATTTTGTCATTGATACACATTGCACCGGCAATCATTCCCGTAATGAATTTTGCCTCATACATTCGTGTGTAATATGTTCTTACAGTAGTATGTGAAGAGTTCAAGGAACAGTTAAGTATCTTGATATCCGGATGATTGGCTGCCACTTTAACACTGGCTTTAATAAGTTTCGGAGTAGTTGTGAAAATTATCTCATTACCATCATTACAAACTTCTTCTAAAATATCTTCGGATTTATCTAATTCACTGTTGATAACATAGGAGGTAGTATCTATGATCTCTCCGAGGTTTTCCTGTATATGAAGTCTTCCTAATTCGTGGCCGTATATCCAGTCGGAAGAAGACGGTTCTTTGTCATATACAAATGCAACTTTTTTCTTCCTGGGGATTTTGATCTTGTTGATAACCTTCTTTACAGTATGACTCTCATTTATTGGATTCATTAGCAGCTCTACTGAATCGTTGTCCTGAAGCAGTGCGATTTCCGACCATATTTTTTCGAGATTCTTTTTGATTTCATTACTTGTCATTTCTTTTGATTCAGCATACGGATACAAAGACAGATAGTAAAGTAACGCATCATCACAGGTGATATTGATAAGTTTGTTGCCGCCTTTATCCTTGTATGCATTATAAAATGCAGTGTGAAAGGATGCGAAGTCCATAAGATCATCATCAGACCAGGCTTCTCCCTGATGTTTGCCAACTGCTTCAATTAGTTTTGGAAAGTTGCCAAGTTTTGAAAATTGAACGTAGTTAATTTTGGTTGCGTCATAAAAGTCCATAAATTCATAGTATATGCGAACTTCCAAATCATCTGTTTTTCTGGGGATTTTTCTTGTGATGTCAGCAAGGATGGAGGGGGAATCAAAATATTTTAAAACACTGGCGCGCTTATTGCCCTCAACCACATAGTAGCGGTTCATATATTCATATACCTTGATGGCATCGTGGATTCCTTCTTCTATCTGTGCATCCACAAGATGGGACCATTTAGCGGAAAATTCTGTGCCATAGTCGAGAAGTGGCATGAAATTATTGGCAAAAGCTCTGGTTCTGCCGGCGGTACTCGTTCCTATTACCTGATATAATGGAATATTACTGACTCCAAGTTTTACTTCACATTCTATATCTGCATGAGGAAGCAGATCATCCAATACAGGAAGATAAGGATATAATCCTCTTGATGTTGCCGCCTTATATGCTTTGATCGCCATTTTCTGTGCCTTTATATAATCTTCGTAAGCCATTATTAATACCTCTTTCATTATCGAATTTAATTGTAATTACAAAACACTGGTATTCTATTATTATCTGTGTGAAAAGACATAATGGATATATAAGTCTTGTAATTGAGTCAGCAGGTTGACAACAAGATGATAACATATAAGCATTCGGCGTGCAAATCATAATCAAATAGAGTTTACAAATAGGAAAAATAAGGGTAAAATGGATTGGTGCATAAGCGGTAGTAATATAAGAAAGTTGGTAATATTTTGAAGAATTTGTACATAGCTGAGAAACCGAGTGTGGCAAGGGAATTTGCCAAAGCACTTAAGATAAACGGTGGTAGCAGAGATGGATATATTGAGTCGGAGGATTCCATAGTTACCTGGTGCGTGGGACATCTTGTGACAATGTCTTATCCTGATGCTTATGATCCTGCCCTGAAAAAATGGAGTCTTGAAACATTACCTTTTTTGCCTAAGGAATACAAATATGAGGTGCTTGACGGGGTATCAAAGCAATTTGGTATAGTTAAAGGACTACTTAACAGGGAGGATGTGGGATGCATTTATGTATGCACTGACTCCGGACGGGAAGGTGAATATATATACAGGCTTGTGGATCGGATGGCGGAGGTTCCGGACAGTAAAGATAAGAGAAGAGTATGGATAGATTCTCAGACAGAAGAAGAGATACTTAGGGGCATCAAAGAAGCAAAGAATCTTCATGAATATGATAATCTGTGTGCTTCTGCATATCTGCGTGCGAAGGAAGATTATCTAATGGGAATCAACTTTTCGAGATTATTGAGTCTAAAGTACAGTTATACAGTTAAAAATTATCTTGGAAAGGATAAATGTGTAATATCTGTAGGAAGAGTAATGACCTGTGTTCTCGGAATGATCGTAAGAAGAGAACGGGAGATACGTCAGTTTGTGAAATCATCCTTTTACCGGGTGGTTGCCAATGTGGAACTGGCCGACGGAACCTTTGAAGCTGAATGGAAGGCGGTGGAGGGAAGCAGATATTATAATTCACCGCTGTTATATAAGGAAAACGGTTTCAATAAGGAAGAAGATGCTAAAGCACTTATAGATTTCTTTAAAGAAGGTTGTGACAAAGTCACTCTTACGATTGATAAGATTGAAAAAAAGAAAGAGAATAAAAATGCCCCGTTATTATATAATCTTGCTGAACTGCAGAATGATTGCTCAAGGCTGTTCAAAATCAGTCCTGATCAGACATTACAGATAGCTCAGGAATTATATGAAAAGAAGATGGTTACCTATCCGCGAACGGATGCAAGAGTATTGTCTACTGCTGTAAGTAAAGAGATATATAAGAATATCTCAGGTCTTAAGAATATTGCTGCCATGAGAGAGTATGCATCACATATACTTGAAAGCGGCAGTTACAAAAATATTGCAAAGACCAGATATGTTAATGACAAACAGATAACAGATCACTATGCAATAATTCCCACAGGACAGGGACTTAATGCATATGCTGGTCTTAATGATACTGCAAAAAAAGTATATGAGATTATTGTTAGAAGATTTTTGAGCATATTCTACCCGCCTGCGTCATATAACAAATTAACATTAACATTAGACTGCAAGGGAGAAAAATTATTTGCTAATTTCAAAGTGCTGACAGATCCGGGGTATTTGCCGGTCACAGTATATTCCTTCGGAAAACAAAAGGAGGATGAGGATAAGGAAAAGTATTCCGCTTTGATGGTTGAGGCAGCGATGAATCTCAAAAAAGGCATGAATTTAACCGTGGATAAATTTGAGATCAAGGAAGGTGAAACTTCCCCACCTAAACGCTACAGTTCGGGAACATTGATTTTAGCTATGGAAAATGCCGGACAATTGATAGAAGATGAGGAATTACGAGCTCAGATAAAGGGTAGCGGTATAGGGACATCGGCTACGAGGGCAGAGATCATCAAGAAACTTGTAGGTAACAAGTATTTGAGTCTTAATAAGAAAACACAGATAATCACTCCAACGTTAATGGGCGAGATGATTCATGATGTTGTGGCTTTTTCAATCAAGTCACTTCTAAATCCCGAGTTGACTGCAAGTTGGGAAAAGGGATTGTCCTATGTGGCAGAAGGATCTATTACAGAAGATGAATACATGGTTAAACTTGAAGATTATATAACCAAAAGAACAGATGCTGTTAAAGGACTTAACAATCAATATCAATTAAGAACCTATTTTGATTATGCAGCACAGTTCTACAAAAAAGAAAACAATGGTAAGAAAACTAAAAATTCAAAAAAGAAAGAAGGATGACTTATTATGAGTGAAATGGTAACTATTAATAGTTTGTATTCATTGGATGAAACTTTGGCGAAACCGCTTCTTGAGAAATACACTTATCCATGGGAAGTACTTCCGCATATAGGAGATTTTATATTGGAACTTATAAAAACACTTCCGCAAGATATATATGAAGAGCGTGGAGAAAATGTCTGGATAGCAAAGAGTGCGAAAATCTATCCCAATAATTTTATAGCCGGTCCCTGTATAATCGGGGAGAGAACGGAAGTAAGACCGGGTGCATTTATCAGAGGCAATGCGTTGGTTGGCGATGATTGTGTTGTTGGCAATTCAACGGAGCTTAAGAATGTAATACTTTTTAATCATGTACAGGTTCCGCATTACAATTATGTTGGTGATTCTGTATTGGGCTTTTATTCACATATGGGAGCAGGGTCAATTACTTCTAATGTCAAAGCCGATAAGACACTGGTTCATGTAAAAGGTTCCGGATTTGATATAGACACAGGTTTAAAGAAATTCGGAGCAATGTTAGGAGATCATGTTGAAATAGGATGTAACTCGGTGTTAAATCCGGGCTCTGTGATATGCAGGGAGTCTAACGTGTATCCTGTCAGTATGGTAAGAGGTGTTGTACCGCCAAATTCCATATACAAAGATAAAGATAACATTACAGATAAGAATTAATTATAAAACCCCCCTTGAAATAAACTATTATGCTTGTTTCAAGGGGGTTTTTAGGGGAAAGTGTGGTTTATTGGTTTGCGGGTTTTGCCTGTTCTAATGCATTCTTTATTGCCTGATTAAGAATTATATATGTATATTGGTTTTCTCTTGAATAAGATATTTCATCTACACTGTCTACTACCGATATCTGATTGTTTATCTCATTTAATGCCGGTTCTAGAAGGGGATACATAGTTGTTACGGTTTCATTAAGATTTTCTATCTTAACACCGTTTATAGTATCCTTGTCAACGGTAACAGATACATTTAGTGTATTCTCTCCTAATGTTATGGTAGAGGAGTACACACCGGGAATGAATTTCCCTGTGGTCTCTGTCCTTGTTTTCCTTTCGCTTCCAAACATATTTACTAACAGTATGATAAGAAATATTCCAAGAACCAGAAACAGTGCTGTATATATTAATTCTTTTCCTTTAATTACTACAATTTTTGTCTGTGTACCCATGTTTTTGTATTCCTCCCGGTAATTGTTACTATAAAGATATGATGATAATTATAATTTTAGAACCGGTTTGTTATTTTTTTTCTATTGTTGCACTAATTTGTCATCTCCCTGTGTTATAATACTGTTATATAAATTTAATCAGGTGATTGTGAAACTTGTTGATAAAATTGATTGCCTTGACACAAAGGCACAAAAATAAAAAGAGTTTCGCAAACGCCTAACATATTTCATAAACAGGGGGAGACAAATTATGTCTGTTCAACTTTTGACAGGGCCATGCGGAACGGGTAAGACACGATATATGTACGAAAAGATGATTAAAGATTCATTGGAAAAGGAGCATAATCCTATAATATATTTATTGCCGGAACAGTCTAACATGATAGCTGAGCAGGATATGATATCGTTACATCCATTGGGAGGGACAATGGATATTTCCATACTCAGTTTTTCAAGACTTGCCTATCAGGTTTTTGATAAAGAAAATGTATATACCGGTGATGTTCTGGATGATTACGGTAAAAGCATGTTGATCATGAAGGTCTTAAGGGAACATGCGAAGGAGCTTAAGTATTATGGCAACATGCTCGGTAAGAAGGGTTTTGTAGACGAGGTCAAATCCATTATATCAGAGTTTTATCAATATGGAGTATCAATTGCGACACTCAAAGATTTGATTGATAATTTATCACCGGATACAAGTCTTTATCATAAGATATCGGATCTGATAATAATATGTACATACTTCGAAGAAGCGATGGACAATTCGTTTATGGTTGCAGAGAAGTTGTTGTCTTTATTGGCGGATAATGTGGAAGAATCCGGTTTGCTGAAGGAAGCTGATATATATTTTGATGGATTTACAGGTTTTACTCCTGTTCAATACAAGGTCATAGAGCGCATGATGAAAGTATGCCGCAATATGTATTTCTCAGTGATGATAGATGAACAGACAGTTGATGATAATTCTGATTATAAAGGTTTGTTTTCTATGGGAAAGGATACCATAAGTAATCTTTATAAAATTGCGGAGAAAAATAATATTAAGGTTTTGCCTCATATACCATTTGGCAATATATATCGTATTGAGAATAATAGAGAGCTTTTACATTTGGAAAATAACATTTTCAGATATCCTATCAGAGAATATGTTGGTGATGATGGCGCCGGAAATAAGAAGGACGGTGAGAATTTATCCGCAGTTAATATTGTCGAATGCGATGACGTTGAAGACGAGATAGTAAGCATTGCGAGAATGGTAAAGAATTATGTTATGGAAAAGGGATATAGATATAGAGATATTGCGGTTATAACAGGAGATCTCGATGATAATATTGAGGTGTGGAATCGCATCATGAAGCGAATGGAAATACCATATTTTACTGACTCTAATGAGATGCTGTTAGACAATGATGTGGCTCGGATAGTTGTGGCTGTAATTGAGTTATTTGAGAAGGATTTTTCTTTTGACAGTGTATTTTCCTTTTTGAAGACAGGTTTTACAGATATGGACTATAACAGTATCTGCCTGCTTGAGAATTATGCTATGAAGTATGGGGTTCATGGGTATTCCCGTTGGAGTAAACCTTTTAAAGGTAATATGAAAAATCTCAAAACTATCAACGGAATCAGAAAAGAATTTGTTGAATCCCTGCATACTTTGACTGACGTTTATTGCAAGAATGAGGCCAAGGCTTCGGATTATATAATGTCATTATATAATTTTGTTGTAGAATATAATTTGGGAGAAAAACTATGGAATCAGGCCATTAATTATGAGAATAGTGGAAATGTCAGAAAAGCGATGGCCTATAGACAGGCTTATGAGAAATTTTTGTCCGTTCTTGATAGGACTTGGGATATATTAAGTGATGAACTGATTACAAGAAAAAGTCTCGGTGATATATTGATCACAGGCATATCTGAAATTCGTCTTGGAGTGATACCATCAACAATAGATCAGGTGGTGATAGGTGATATTTTTAGAACAAGAGTGCATAATGTAAAAATACTGTTTGTTGCAGGAGCTAACGAAGGTATTCTTCCCAAACCTGTAAAAAAAGGCGGAATGATTACCGACGGTGACCGGAAAAAATTAAAAGAATTTGATGTTATTTTATCTCCTGATACGAACGAATCATATTATATTCAACAGTTTTATCTTTATATGCAGATGTCACAGACTGCTGAAAAAATCGTGTTGTCGTATAGGAAAAATGATAACAAAGGAAACGCTTTAAATGTGTCTTTCTTTCTTAAGAATATTATTAAAATGTTTCCGCGAAAAAGAATCATAAGATCAATGACAATCAGAGAAAACATTCTTCCTTCTTCAAAAGAAGATATGATTTCCGAATTAGCTGATGATATTTCAAAGGATAGGTTTGAAGATCCATCTATTTATCATTTGATATATAATTATGACAATGAAAGACTTAATAAATTAATCGAAGGCTATATGTATATGAATCAACCGGGTGTGCTTAATGAACATATTGCAAAAAAGCTATACGGGGATAGGATGATTCATAGTGTTTCAAGACTGGAAAACTATGCTTCCTGTGAATATCAGTTTTTTCTTCAATACGGTTTGAAGATCAGAAAACAGGAAGAATATAAGATTGAAAATAATCATATAGGCACGATTTTGCACTCGGTAATGGAATATTTTTTTAAGGATGTGAAAGAAGAACGGATTACATTGCCGGTAAGTGAAGAACTGTTGAACAAGAAAGTAGAGGAATTGGTAGGAATTGCCGCTATGGAAATTAGTGATACCATATTTAGCAGCAGTTTTAGAATGATGCATATGCATGAGGTTATCAACAGAATTGCCAAAAGAAGTGTTAAAAATCTTATAAAGCAACTGGAAATGGGAGATATGAAACCTGAATATTTTGAAAAAGAATTCTCTCCTGAGGATGAACTGTCATATATTCATATGCTCCTTGATGATAATACTGTTATGGATATGAGAGGGATAGTAGACAGAGTGGATATCAAGGAAACCGAGGATGCTGTCTATGTTAAAATAATCGATTACAAATCAGGAGATAAAGATATTGATTTTGTTAAGATAACAGAAGGGAAACAATTGCAGCTTGCCGTGTATATGAGTGTTATGATTGAATATCTTCAAAAGAAATATCCTAAGAAAAAGATTGTTCCTACAGGTATGTATTATTTTCAGTTGGCGGATAAGATAATTGATGGTATTGATGAAGAGAAGATAGAAAGTGAACGGGCAAAACAGGCCAGAATGAAAGGTCTTGTCAATTCAGACGATTATTGTCTCGAAGTGCTGGATCACAAAACTGGTTTTTCTGTTCCGGTGTCTTATAACAAGGATGGGGGACTGTCGTCTGTCAATACGCATACCATGACGGAAAAAGAATTGATCGCTGTTTCCCGGTATACCAGAGAGAAAATGATTGAACTTGGTAACAAAATTATCCATGGTCAAATTGATATGAAACCTCAAAAGGGAGATATATCATCACCATGTAACTATTGCGATTACAGAAGTGTGTGCCGTTTTGAAGCGGGGCTTGGCGGGAACAATTACGGAATAGGATCAAAACTCTCAAAAGAGGAAGCCAAAACTTTGATTGTCGGCGATGAGAAAACAGAAGGATAAGTACGCTTTTGATGACAGATTTAGGAGTGAATATATTATGAAATGGACAAAAAAACAAAAACAGGTAATAGATCACAGACATGGAAATCTTTTGGTGAGTGCAGCAGCAGGTTCAGGTAAGACGGCTGTTTTGGTGGAGAGGATAATAGAGATGGTATTCGACGTGGATTCTCCGGTTAATATTGATGAACTTTTGGTTGTTACATTTACCAAAGCGGCAGCCGCTCAAATGAAAGAGAAAATTGCTGCTGCAATTGAGAAAAAAGTAGAAGACAATCCGACTGATAAGCGATATATTGATCAACTGAACCGCGTTGCAGACTCCAACATTTTAACTATAGATAGTTTTTGCTATAAGGTCCTCAAAGAATATTTTCATGTTATATCAATTGATCCTCAAATACAGGTAGCAGAGGAAGCAGACCTTGAACTTATCAAGCAGGAAGTAATTGCGGAAGTAATCGAAGATTCCTATAAAAATAATGTGGATTTTGCTGACTTCTCGAATTCGTTTTCTGCTGATAAAGACGATTCTAACATTGAAGAATATATTATTACGTTATATGAATTATCAGAGAGTTATCCGTTTCCTGAAAAATGGTTTGAACAGGCAAAAAGGAATCTTCACATTGAAAGTGAAAAAGATCTTTCGGAATGTTTGTATACCAGATTATATATTGATGAGATACATAGAAATGCAGAGGAAATCCGTAATATAGTATTGGATTATCTTAATGCTGTCAGAAGTGATAGCGGTCCCAAACACTATGAAAAGACACTTTTATCAGATATATGTAAATTAGACGATATTATTTCTTCCGTGACGTACAGCAACCTTTATGAACTTTCGCTGTCCGGATTTGATACATTGGGAAGAGCTAAAAAAACGGATGTTTTTGATGTTGATGTGGCGGAAATGATCAAGAAGGGAAGAGATAAGTATAAGAAAAAGATAAACGAGATGCTGAAAGCTTTCTCTATACCTGTTGATAAGATTATTGAGCAGTCAGGAAAGAAAGAAAAAATGCTTGGTGCTTTCATAGATGCCACAAGAGATTTTTCCAATAGATTTCTTGATAGAAAAATAGCTTCCGGATATGTAGGGTTTTCTGATGTAGAGCATTTTGCCATGAAGATTCTATGTGAGGGGACGGATGATAAAGGTTTTCCAATTCCCAGCCTTGTCGGAAGAGAGTTGTCCGAAAAGTTTCGGGAAATATTAATTGATGAGTATCAGGACAGTAACTATCTTCAGGAATATATCTTAAGATGTGTTTCAAGAGTTCCTTATGGAGAGAATAATATTTTTATGGTGGGCGATGTCAAACAGAGTATTTATGGTTTCAGAATGGCACGTCCGGATCTGTTCACTGATAAATATGATACATACAGTGAAGTTACTGATAATAGTGCCGTCTTATCGGATGAATATGCTAACGGAAAAATACTCTTAAATAACAATTTCAGAAGCAGAGAAAATGTGCTCACATTTATCAATTATATCTTTTATCAAATCATGGACAAAAGTATAGGTGGAATAGATTATTCCGAGGCCGAGGCTCTTGTTCCGGGACGTAAATATGAAGAGTATAATGCTGATGATGTGGAATTACTTTTGGGTGAGTGCAAAGATGTTTCTATGCTTGCAGCGGATAATGAAAAAGAACAATATGATCATCTTGATGATGAATATATTGATATAAGCGGAATAGAATTAGAGGCGGGAATGGTGGCCGGGAGAATCAGAAAACTTGTGGGAATGGATGGTGATGAACCACATTTGGTAACCGATGACGATACCGGAGAATTAAGGAAGATCAGGTATTCGGACATAGTAATACTTTTTAGAGCGCCCAGGAGATATCAGCCTGTATTTTCCGAGGTATTAACAAAACAAAATATACCTGTAAAACTTCAGAATGAGAACGGTTATTTTGATCTTGTTGAAATAAGGGGATTGATAACATTTCTTAAAATGATAGATAATCCGTATAATGATGTGGAGTGTGCTGCGCTGCTGAGAGGTTTTTTTGGAGGACTTGACAGCAATGAATTGGCAGTTTTTTCAATACTTAAAAAGAGAGTTGAAGAAAGGGAAAATAAGCATATTTATTTATATCAATTTTTGTCTGATTTCTTAAATGACAAGGAGAAATATTATACAGATTTAGAAAATGAATTTGATGGAGATTCCGGTCATAATAATATTGATTTTGAAGAACTTTATACCAAATGTATGAAGGTCTTCAAAACATTGAAGGAATATCAGAACAAACGTAAGAATGACTCTGTTTCAGAACTGGTAAGAGATATATACTATGAAAATGGGTATTATTACTATGTACAATCTATGCCTGATGGGAAAGACAGAAGCAGGAATCTTAATCTGTTCTTTGATGAGGTTATGCGATATGAGAGAAGAGGAACCGGTTCGTTGTTCGGTTTACTCAGATTTATAAAAAGAATCTCAGAAAGAGGAGTTACTTTAGGCGGTGATGCCTCAAGTGAGATAACGGATGATGTTGTACGAATAATGAGTATACATAGGAGTAAGGGGCTGGAATTTCCTGTTGTATTTGTTTCGGGAATCGGCAAACAGTTTAATATGTCTGATGTCAAAACACCGGTAATTTTACATTCGGATTATTATGTGGGTGCTAAGTACGTAGATCCTGTAAAACGATGTGGTAATGACAGTTTTGAAAGAAAAGCAATGGCAACCTTGATCAGGTTGGAAAATACTGCGGAAGAACTTAGAGTTTTCTATGTAGCACTTACCCGTGCAAAAGAGAAACTGATACTTTCAGGAGTAACTCCGGATATTACAAAACTGATTGATAAGTATAGGAATGTAGCACTTTCTGAAAGGACAAGGATAGATTATAGTTTTTTGCGGGATTCGGAATGCTATCTGGATCTTGTGACGGCTGCTCTCATGCGCAACAAAATCTTTCACGATGCCATGACAAAAGTAAAACCCAGATATGACAAAAAGGGTAATGTGATTTCAGCTCAATATGAGGTTAAAAAATATATGGATCTTCCGTTTTCGAGATTTACCGTAGACGTTTTTTATTACAATAGTATGATAGAGTCTCGGATAGAAAAAGGAAGCGTACTGATGCTTGAAAGAGAAGATAAGTTGAATAATTATTTGAATAATGATAAAGTTGATTATGAGTCCCTCAAATCGAATCTCTTATGGATATATTCTGACAATGACTTAACCACACAAAAATCTAAATTATCTGTTACCGAGATCAAAAGAATGTATCAAAAAGCTCCGGATGAATCGGCAGATGATCATGAAGCTTATTGGCAACATAGTACAACAATGCAATATAAAGATGATAAGTATAAGTCTGTGACACCAAGATTTATAGATGGAAAAAGAAAGTTGACATCTTCAGAAAAAGGTACATGGTTTCATAAGGTGATGGAGCTTATAGATAATAAGAAGCTGAATGATATACAAAGCGTGGAGATGGAACTTAACAGGCTGTATGAAGAAGGAAGACTCATTGAGGAAACCAAGACATTTATAACGGCTGAGCAAATACTTAAGTTTGCCAACTCTCTTTTAGGTGTTAGAATGAGAAAGGCGGATATCGATAATAAGTTATACAAAGAGCGTAAATTTGTAGTCGGATTTCCTGTAAAAGATAATTCTCCGGATGTGGTGGTACAGGGTATTATTGATGCGTATTTTGAGGAAGATGGCAAGCTGATTCTTGTGGATTATAAGACGGATAATATTAAGCCGGGTCAGGAGAAAGTGTTGATGGAAAGATATCAGTCGCAGATCGATTATTACAGGAAAACACTTGAGAAAATAACCGGTATGGAAGTGGCTGAAAGTTATCTGTATTCATTTACATTGAACAAAGAGATAAAGTTATGATAGATTATACACGGAAGTATATATAGCATGAATGAGCGTTTTTTTGCGACCTGGATGTCGCAATTGCGAAGTTCATGCTATAATGATGGCATAACAGGAGGTATAAAGAATGAGTGGTAGAAATGAGGACGAAAATAAAGGAATATCCTTGCTTGGAAAAGAAGGAGTGAAGTACAGAGCTGATTATGCACCCGAAGTGCTTGAAACATTTATTAATAAACATCCGGACAATGATTATTTTGTTAAATTTAATTGCCCTGAATTTACATCACTTTGCCCTATTACCGGACAGCCGGACTTTGCGACGATATATATTTCATATGTGCCGGATGAGAAGATGGTAGAGTCAAAGTCTTTGAAACTGTATCTTTTCAGTTTCAGAAATCATGGAGATTTTCATGAGGATTGTGTCAATATTATCATGAAGGATCTTATTAAATTAATGGCACCCAAATATATAGAGGTGTGGGGCAAATTTACTCCAAGAGGAGGAATATCCATTGACCCTTACTGTAATTATGGAAAGCCGGGAACAAAGTGGGAAGAAGTGGCTTGGCACAGATTGTCAAATCATGACATGTATCCGGAGAAAATTGATAACAGATAGATTGGAAGATAACACATATGACCTATAACGAATGCGTTGATTACATATTATCTATTCCAAAGTTTGCAGACAAGCTTGGAATAGATAATCTCAACTGTATATTAGATATCATGGACCACCCGGAGAGAAAATATCCGGTCATACATGTGGCAGGGACCAATGGAAAAGGGTCTACAAGCCTGTTTTTGGCGTCAATTTTGAAAGAAAAGGGCGAGAGGGTAGGAATATTTACCTCACCCCATTTAATTCGCTTAAATGAGCGTATACGAATAAATGATGATGTGATATCTGATGAAGACTTTGTCGGCGTGTTTGAAAAGGTGATGAAGTATATTGATAAAGCATCGAAAAGAGGAATTGCCCATCCATCTTTTTTTGAGTTTGTTTTTTTGATGAGTGCCGTATATTTTGCGGATAACTTAATAGATTATGCGATATTTGAAACCGGTATGGGTGGAAGATTAGATGCTACCAACGTAGTAAGACCTAAGCTGTGTATTATTACATCTGTGGGAATGGATCATATGCAATATCTGGGCAATACGATTGAAGAGATAGCATATGAAAAAGCCGGTATAATAAAAAAAGGAGTACCTGTGGTTTTTTTCGATAGAAAAGATGCTGCTACAGGTGTTATTGCTGATTATTGTAAAGAAATTGGAGAAAATCTCCATATTGTCGAAAAAAAACAGTACAATTTATTAAAAATTACAAAAAAAACCATTGATTTTTCTTTTGAAAGTGTTTATTATAGATACGATAGTTTGAGAATTAAGAAAACTGCATTATATCAGATAGAGAATGCAGTATTAGCCGTAAGGGCTTTTGAACTATTATCAGAGATGGACTATAACATCAATAATAATGTTGATGAAGTACATATAGATTTGAAAGCGATTCGTAACGGTCTTTATAATATGACCTGGGCTGGAAGAATGCAGCGGATTGACGAACGCATATTTGTGGATGGCGCACATAACGAAGAGGCCATCAAGGCATTTTGCCATACATTAGAGGTTCTGTATAAAGAGGAACCCAAGATATTATTATTTGCCGTATCTAAGGATAAAGATTACGAGAATATGATTGAACATTTGGGCCGCATTTCATTTGATGAAATTGTCCTCGTTAAATATAACGGAGAACGTTCGGCGGAATTAGATAAGGTAAAAGAAGCATTTAGACATTTTTTGGGTAGTAAGATTACCACCTTTGAAGATATAGAGACGGGGTTTGAATATGTCAAGACCCATGTTGAGGATAGGTTAGTATTTTGTGTTGGTTCTCTATATTTGGTAGGTGACTTGCTAAAGATTCAGGAGTATAGAAATGATTAATTTTGATGAAGAAGTAAGAAAGTTTTCTCCCTGCCTTGAGGTGACACAGGCAGAGGATGCTATATATCATAATGATGTTAAAGATATTACGGATGTGTTAGAGGAGATGTATACACAGATTAATAGCAAGAAAGGCGAATAAGGCGGTGAATAATATGGAGTGTTTGAATTGTGGAGCACCCGTATTAGAGAACGGACACTGCAGTCGTTGCCATATGAGCTATGATTTGTTAGCAAAGGCATTTAATACGTCTAATTATTATTATAATTTAGGCCTGGACAGGGCATGTGTCAGGGATCTTACCGGTGCTGTGGATGCATTGAATTTATCTCTGAAATATAACAAGCAGAATATCAATGCAAGAAATTTATTAGGTTTAATATATTATGAAATGGGTGAAGTTGTATCAGGACTTATGCAATGGGTAATCAGCAGTAATTATCTTCCTGATAATAATGTGGCACTCAAATATATTGATGAGGTTCAATCAGACCCCGTCAAGTTAGAGGAAGCCAATCAGCTTGCCAAACAATTTAATCAGGCATTAATGCATGCCAAACAGGGGACAAAGGATCTTGCGTTTATCCAGTTGAAACGTATCCTTTCGAGTTATCCGCACTTCGTAAAAGGCTATTTGCTATTGGCTCTTTTGTATATGGATAACGGTAATAATGACAAGGCAAAGAAAGCCTTGAAGAGAGTTCTTAGGATTGATAAGAACAATACTTTGGCTGTCAAATATCTCTCTGAGATGGGAGTTGGTTCAAGAGATATTATCGAGCTTAAGGAAAGCAGCAAGAGAATCAATCCGGATACTGCCTACAACGATGATGATCAGTACAAATCTGACCTTCAGACATTTGTAGAACAGGGGATTGCCAATCTGGACGATCTTGATGATCCGGATGTGGAGGTTGGGGCTTTCCATGAACTTAATAATAATAAGTTCAATCTTGTATATGTGGCGGTTGGTCTTATAGTTGGAATATTAGCTTTTTGGCTGCTTATATTACCTACGAAACTCAACTCAGTCAATCAGAAGAACAGAGATATCAAATTAGATTACAGCGAACAGATTTCCTCGAAAAATGTCGAGATTTCTGAACTGAACAAACAAATTGAAAGTTTGAATGCGCAGATAGATGAATTTAATGCAGCATCAGAGGAAAAGAAGACTGAGGAAGATGAAAAGCAGGAATCCTTTGAGGTAGTCAAAGAGAATGTTCCTAATTCTACATATGATGCACTTGTGGGAGAGGCGGCAAAACAGATTGAAGCCGGGCAGCATAAAAAGGCAATTCAATTGTGTAATGTTGCACTTGAAATTCACGAGGGTGAGGAAGCATATTATTATCTGGGGATGGCTTATCTCGGTGATCATGATGAAAAGAATGCAAAGTCTGCATTTGTTACACTTAAAGAGAATTATCCTGAAAGCAGTCATATAGAGGATATTACAGATTATATATCCGAATAGATAATTTTAACTGCAGATAAATTTATGAATTACCAATGACATAATGATACCAAAGAAAACAGTTTGTCAGAATTGACAGACTGTTTTTTTGTATAATTAATTTAATAAGAAAGTGAAGGTGAGAGTATGGAAAATTTATATGAGATGAAAGATGAGATACTGATAATTCATCTCCCGGAAGAGTTGGATCACCATATTGCAGGATTAATAAGAGAAAGTACAGATGAATTGTTTACCTGTAAAAAGATAAGAGATGTGGTTTTTGATTATAAGAAAACCTCATTCATGGACAGTTCGGGAATAGGGTTGATTATGGGAAGGTATAGGGAAGTAAGGTATTTGAAAGGAGATGTGTATCTTGTCAATATCAGCGATAAAATGGAACGGATACTTAGTATATCCGGACTATACCGAGTAGCGAAGAGACTTGATACTATCGGTGATGCAATCAAAGATATAGAGTTTAAAAGAACTACTTAAAGTTTAAATGCAAAGTAGCTGATTGATCATACAAAAATAAATGAAATTTAAATATAGTTAAATTTAATTCAAGATAAATTTCAATGATAATAATTGATTGTTGATATTTAATAAATGAAAAGGGGAAAGACTATGGAAAACAATAGTATGACAGTTGAATTTGAAAGTTCATCAAATAATGAAAGTTTTGCGCGAGTGGTTGTTTCTGCATTTGTTGCCAGAATGAATCCGACACTTACAGAGGTTGCAGATATCAAAACAGCGGTGTCGGAAGCAGTCACTAATTCCATAATACATGGTTATGAAAATAATACAGGCAGAATAAGAATTGAAACATATATTGTAGAGGACACAGTAACAATAATTGTTAAAGATAATGGAGTTGGAATTGATAATATTGAACGTGCAATGGAACCGATGTATACCTCAAAGCCTGAATTGGAGCGGTCAGGTATGGGTTTTGCATTTATGGAGGCATTTATGGATGAACTGTTTGTGGAATCAAAAGTTTCTGAAGGAACGATAGTTACCATGAGGAAAGTTATAGGTAAAAGTGAAAATGATTGGGGTAGTGAAATAGATTAACGGAGGCGTCATGGACAAAACTTTTGAACTTTTAAAGCTTGCAAAAGATGGCAACCGTGATGCAAAAGAACAATTGATAAATGATAATCTGGGACTTGTTTGGTCTGTGGCAAGAAGATATATGGGGAGAGGATATGATTTAGAGGATCTATATCAGATAGGATGTATCGGACTTATTAAATGTATTGATAAATTTGATTTGTCCTTCGATGTTAAATTTTCAACTTATGCTGTTCCTATGATATCCGGAGAGATAAAGAGATATTTAAGAGATGACGGAATGATCAAGGTGAGTAGAACTCTTAAAGAGACAGCATATAAAGTCAACAAGTTGAGAAATGATATTATTAACAGAACGGGCGTCGAGCCCGGAATAGATGAAATTTCGAAAATATTAGATATTGATGTTGAGGAGATAGTTGCCTCGTTAGAAGCAAATGTGGATGTAGAATCTATTAATAAAACTATATATCAGAATGATGGTAGTTCAATAGCCCTTATGGACAAAATTGCGAGTGAAAAAGATGAGCAGGAGGAGGTGATTAATCAGGTAGTGATAGATGACTTGCTGGCCGGCTTATCCGAACAGGAAAGTAAAATTATAAAACTCAGATATTACGAAAACAAAACACAAACCGAGATAGCTGATGAAGTTGGTATTTCACAAGTGCAGGTGAGCAGAATGGAAAAAAGAATACTGTTAAAAATGAGAAACTGTTATTACAGTAATGCAGGTTGAATTACTTATCTGTATTTTTATGTGTGATATATCATACATGGAAGTATATATAACATGAACGAGTGTTTTTTTTTGCACCAAGGATGGCGCAATTACGAAGTTCATGATATAATGAGCAAAGGTGCGTCATGCTTGCATGAAACGCACTTTTGCGAAAAAACACACGGAGACGACAGTCGACGTGATATAATAAACGCAAACTGATAATAAGAAGATTGGAGAATACAAATGAGCGAATTTCGTGTTGAACTTAAAAAAATTGTTGATGATAGTTATAATATTGAAATAGGATATGATCTTATTGATAAGATGCTCAGTGATATCGGTAATGGGCTTGTGGGGAAGATTCATCGATTTGCAGTTATAACAGACAGTATCGTAAAAAATCTTTATGGCGATCGTATTATTGATATCATGAAAAACAAAGGTTATGATTGTGAGCTTTTTGTATTTGAAGAAGGAGAAAAGAGTAAGACCAGAAAAACAAAAGAAGAAATAGAAGATGCCATGTTAGAGAAAGGATATAGGAGAGATTGCTGTATTATCGCTGTGGGCGGTGGTGTCGTTACAGACCTGGCAGGATTTATTGCCGGGACCTATGGAAGAGGTGTTCCTTTTATCAATTATGCTACTACGTTGCTGGCCGCTGCAGATGCATCAGTAGGTGGCAAGACTGCGGTGGATACCCCATTAGCTACGAATCTTATAGGACTGTTCAATCAGCCTAAGAAAGTATATATAGATATAGCGGCATGGGAAACACTACCGAAACGTCAGGTGATTAGCGGACTGGCGGAGACTGTTAAGCATGCCTGTCTGGCAGATAGAGATTTTTTTGATTATCTTGATAATAACATGGATGCAATTTTAACTATGGATAAAAATGCATGCGAACATATTGCTAAGGAGAATTGTAGAATCAAATATGAGGTTGTAATGAAGGATGAACTGGAGAGTGGACTTAGGGAGGTTCTTAATCTGGGACATACTGTGGGAAGAGCAATTGAGACGGTAAGTGATTATAAGTTATTGCATGGAGAAGCGGTATCCATAGGAATGGTGGCGCAGGTCAAACTCTCCGCAAAACTTCAATATATGACCGTGGAGGAGTGCGAAAGAGTGATCTCATTACTCCGAAAAACCGGATTGCCAACAGAGATTCCTTCATATATTGACAGGGATGCGCTTGTCAAAAAATTATACACTGATAAGAAGGTGAGAGACGGTAAATTGAGATTTGTTCTCCAAAAAGGTATTGGTAATATTGTTGAATATGAACCGGGGGTTTTCTCACAGCCAATAAAAGAAGAACTTGCAAGAGATATAATAATGTCAATATAAATAATTGAATTGATAAATAATTAAGTCCTGTGCATATCATATTAAAATGAAAAGCACAGGACTTTTGTTATCCGTGTAAGTATAATTACTGTTGATTATAGTATTATTTATTTCATCGGTCTTCCCAGTAGTGATTTCTCTTCAAAACTGTAGTAGGAGCCTCTGGCTGCCCAAAGCGGACTGAAGTTTGCAGTGCCGTCGGAATTAACTGAGTTACAATAGTATCCTGTAAACATTTCTACATGATATATGTCATCATATTTCTTTTTCATGTTTGTGGACTAGAACAGCAGATCTCCGGGATTAACCTGCATTTTCATTATCTTTTTGTAGGTCAGCCCCCCCTTGATCATCTTTCCATGTGACCTGCACCATTTTGCTTCGCTTAAAGCAACACCGGGATACCAGGGTGAACCAAAAGTTATCTTGGCTTTTTCCTTGTATGCTTTCCAAACAAGTGCGCTACAATCGTAGTAGCCTTTCTTTGTACGAAGCGCCTGGCTGTATTTCCAATGTGTACCTATATAGGTAGCTCTTGCCGCAACCTTCTTAAGCTTTGATTTGGTAACTGATACTGCACATCCGAGATATTGCTCTCCGACTTTTGCTTTGATTATTACATTACCTATTTTCAGTCCTTTGACATTACCGTTTGAGTCAACAGTTGCTATGGATGGATTAGATGAGCTCCATATAATATCTCCTGTGTAGCCGGTTATCTTTAGCTTGGTCTTTTTGCCTTTTACAAGTAGATAGGACTGTTTTGATATTCCAAGCTTTGAAGAATGATAGATTACCGTAAAGGTTTTTCCATATATGTTAAAAGTAATCTGGCTGTTTCCGACCTTTGTTGTGGATTGTGTGATGGTAATTATGTTATTGTATAATGTAGCTTCAATTCCCAAAGCCGTATTTGAACATGTATAGGAAAATACATCAATAGAACCGGTGTCTGTGGTGTCGGTATTATTATTGTAATCATTATAATAATTATAGTTATTGTAGTAATTATCGTAATCGTAATAGTCGTCATCGCTTATGATATAATCACTGTTTACGGTTATTTGTGTTTCGGGGCTATGATAATAAGGTTTTGTACCGTATCCGTAGTCAGGGCACATATATGCATTTACGTCATAGGTACTTAAGGTGACATTAGTCATATCAACACCGATTGTGAATTGAATTGTAGAAGTAAAAATGTTTGTTCTCTGATAGAATCCATCAATGTATATATTGATATTAACTTTACTTGTTCCGGGTTTTAATGCAGTGAAGTTACCGGAGTTATCTATCTGTAATATATCCGTATCATTACTTTCAAATTCGTATGTACAATTTTGAAGAACTGACTGATCTTCTATATAAGAAAGATTAGGAGAGATCTTTCCGGTGTCACCTGCATTGACGGAAACAGTACGTGTCTCGTCATTATTAATAACACTAATATTTTTTGTAGCTGCATGGGTGGCAATTGGTTTTAAATATATACCGGCACAAATCAATAATATAATAAATAGTGCTCTTTTGTGTGTTTGATTAAATATGTTCATTTAATATTTCCCCTTTCGTAAAATGAAAATCTCTAAAACCTTTGCCCATTTTATCACATAATAAATAGTTTTGTAAATGTATGAAAAAATTCTATACATAATAAGATGATTTGTGATATACTCACAATATTGATATTGTATATTATATAAAGAAAAGAGGACTTAATTAATGAAAGCAGCTATCATTATGGGTTCAACAAGTGATCTTTCAAAAGTTGAACCGGCAATTGAAATTTTGAAGAATTATGGTGTTAAGGTTAATGTAAGATGTTTATCCGCTCATAGGGCTCATGCAGGTCTTTCTGAGTTTATGAAAGAAGTCAATGAGGATGGAACAGAAGTGGTCATAACCGCTGCAGGCATGGCAGCAGCACTTCCCGGAGTTGTGGCATCGCAGACGGTTCTTCCGGTTATAGGGGTTCCGCTTTCAGGTTCAGTATTAGACGGAATGGATGCTTTGATGAGTATCGTTCAGATGCCATCCGGAATACCGGTTGCAACAGTTGCAATCAATGGTAGCAAAAATGCGGCATACCTTGCATTACAGATAATGGCAAATAAGCATGAAGAGTTGAAAAAGGCACTTTTAGAAGACCGTAAAGCGATGGAAACTTCTGCTATGAAAGCTAATGAAGAAGTACAGGCGAGATTTTCGTAAGAAAATCCCGCCTGTTTTTTGGTGCGCCATGTGGCACATTTTTGATGATTCATTTATTTAGCAATAAAGAATGTTTTATGCTTCTAATTTCTGTCCTGTGATTCGCTCAAATCCCTCAAGGTATTTGTCGATGGTCTTCTTTGCAATGTCTTCAGGAAGCTCCCAGTCATGTTTACCTTCGTTAGCTTTTAGCCAGTCTCTTGCAAATTGTTTATCAAAAGAAGGCTGACCATGTCCGGCCTCGTATCCGTCAGCAGGCCAAAAACGAGAACTGTCAGGAGTGAGCATTTCGTCTCCAAGAACGATGTTACCGTTTTCATCAAGACCGAATTCAAACTTGGTGTCTGCAATTATGATTCCTTTTTCAAGAGCATAATCTGCGCATTTTTTATATAATGCTATTGTGTAGTCTCTTAATTTTTCGGCATACTCTTTACCTTTGCCGGGGAATTCTTTTTCTAATACATCAATACTTTTTTCGTATGATATATTCTCGTCATGATCTCCAATCTCGGCTTTGGTTGAAGGAGTGTATATAGGCTCAGGCAGTTTATCGGATTCTTTAAGACCTTCGGGAAGTGTAATCCCACATACAGTTCCGTTTTCTTTATAACTGGCCCATCCGCTTCCGGTAATATATCCCCTTACAATACATTCGATAGGAAGCATGGTAAGTTTCTTACACATCATACTGTTACCGGTAAATTCCGGTTTTCTGAAAAATTCAGGCATATCATTAACGTCGGTCGAGATCATATGGTTAGGAAGAATGTCCTTTGTCATATCAAACCAGAATTTTGACATCTGGGTAAGAACAGTTCCCTTTTTGCTGATCTTGTTTTTGAGTATAACGTCAAAACAACTTATTCTGTCGGTCGCAACCATGATAAGACTATCGCCGTTATCATATATTTCGCGTACTTTACCTTCTTTGATAGGCTTTATTTCTGTGCTCATTTAAAGTTCCTCCTGATAGTTGATTTCATTAAAATAGAAAAAACATGATTAGAATAGTAGATTTGAGAATAAAAATCAAGTCTTTTTATACATTTATTGATATAATGTGTTAAAATGATGTTACTGTTCACAGTAGATATATAATAATGAAGCTATAAAGGTATACTGGCTTAAAATATCGGAGGAAGATTTATGATCTGGAAAGTTCTTGGTATAGAAAAGACAAAAGACAAAGAATTGATTAGAAAAGCATATTTAACAAAACTTCATTCAGTTAATCCGGAAGACGATCAGGAAGGGTTTAAAGAATTAAGAAACGCATACGAAGAAGCACTTCTATATTCTGATGAGCCTGACAAGCAGGAGAATGACAAGGATGTTGAAGAACCTAATGAAAATAAGAATGAAGTGGATTTATGGATAGACAAGATATCAGTGGTTTACGAAGATATTGCAGACAGAAGAAATCCGGATAAATGGAATTCGTTGTTTAGAGATCCTGTTTGTGATGATCTTGATACTGAGATAGAAGCCGGCGAAAAACTGCTTATATATTTGATGGCCCATTCTTATATACCTCAAAGTATATGGAAGTTAATAGATAAGAGATTTGATTATTCCCATAATGTTTCGGCACTTAAAGAGCGTTTCCCGGAAAACTATATTGATTATATCATTTGGCAGATCAATAATCCGGGTTTTTTGGACTATGATTTGTTTGATGGAAAAACGGATGACCGCGCGGATGAATTTATTAATAAGTTGTATGAGATAAAAAATGCTGAGGAAAACAAGGATATTGATAAGGCCACTAAAATAATTGAGGAATTGAGAGACTTTGAGATTACTCATCCGTATCTGGATGTGGAGGAGGCAAACTGTCTTCTTATTAAAGCAGGGAAACTGTCGGAATTATGTCTTGATGAAAAAGAGGAGAACGAAAATTCGGATGAAGATAGAAAAAAAGCCCTTGATATAATGGAAGAAATTGATTTTGAATATTCTTCTAATATATATATTCATCGTATATACGGTGAGACACTTTTGGCTAATAAGAAAATTGACAAAGCATTCTCGGTATTTGATGAACTCAGTCAATTAGAAAATATCACGACTAATTTCAGTGTCTTGTTGGGAAAAGCAAAATGTATGATTTTGCAAGGAGACTATGAAAATGCAAAGGAACAGCTTGAAGATATTTTAGAGGAGAAAGTTCAGGACTTTGAAGCTCTTTCACTTTTAGATGTGGTTAATAACGCTTTAGTAAAAGAATATCAGAAACAGCTTAATAATACAGATAATATAGAACATGTTATCAAGTTGGGGTGGTGTTATTATCAACAACGGGAATTCAACAAAGGAATAAAACTATTAGATGAGATTGCCGATAATGAGGAGTATGATTACATCAATCTTAGATGCAGATTATATCTTGCAAATGATGAATATGAGAAAGCATATCCTCTTGCAAAAAAATGGTTGGACATGATTGAAACAAGTGTTGATGATGGCTCGCGAGAGATGGCTAAACGAAAAAACAGACTATCTCTGGCTCATTTTTCGATTGGAATTTGTCTCTGGCAAATAAATGAGAATAGGCGCGATGAAGCGGTTATGTATATTGAAAAATCGATATCAGAAGAAAATAATCGCCTTGTAAAGCTATCATATATGGAGCAGCTTGCCAAATTCTATCTTGCAGACAAGATATATGAGAAATGTGTAGATAAATGTACCGAGATAATTGAGATAGATCGGGGATTTTTTCCGGCATATGTGCATAGACAAAGAGCTAATTACGAATTGAAAAATGCAAAAGAAGTAGTTGATGATTATTATGCCTGCGTTGAGTTATATGCAGAATATGCACCGCCCTACGTGCTGGCCGCCGAAGTATTTTTTGCCTTTGAACAATATGATGATATAGAAGAAATATTGAAAAAGGCATCTGAGGCCAATATAGAAAGTGATGCACTTGATCTCTATAAAATCAGGGTGCTGCACTATAAGGATTTTAATAAGAAGAATCTGGAAAAATGTTTAGCTTTAATTGATGCTTTAGAGCAGCGGATGAAAAACAGAACCGATGATAATCCTACCGATATAGAGAAAGTTGAAGATGTGGTAAGAGAGCATACATTGATTTATTGGGATCTTGATGAAAATGATAAAGCTCTTAAACTCCTTAACGATTTCACTGAAAATAACAAAGATTGTTTTTCGATTCAAAACCTGAAAATAGATATTCTTAATCAATCCGGAAAGAGTAAAGAAGCTTTAAAACTGTGTCAAAAACTATATGAAGATAATCAGACGGCATATATGCAGACAAGACTTGGCATTTGTTATGAAAAAGTAGAGGATTATGACAATGCGTTATCGGCATATAAAGAAGCATATGATAAAGATCCTGAATATCATATTGTTGTAAGAAGGCTTATGTACCTGTATAGCTATCTTTCAAATTCTGAGAATGATCTTGATAAATGCCGAACAGGAATTAAGTATGCGACTGAATATATAAAGCTGACCGATGCACCGGAAGGATATATGGAAAGAGGTAATCTTTATATAGATATTTACGAACTTGATAAAGCTGTGGATGACTGTAAAAAAGCGATTGAATTAGATGAGAATTTATATTACGCCTACAATAATCTGGGATGCGCACTGCTTAAACTTAGGCGTATAGATGAAGCGATACCGATATTAAAACATGCAATCAAGATGGATGAAAAGAAGGATCATTTACCGTTCCTTAATCTTGCGGAATGCTATATTGTCAGGCATGAATATGAAAAGGCGATTGATACTTACAAAAGAATGATGAAGGTTTTTCATAATCTTAACCACTATATGGAGGATGTGGGTAAGCTATATTGTAAACTTAAAGATTATAAGAAAGCCATAGCTTGTTATGAACATATAATTGACGAAATTAATAAAAAACTTAAACCATACACTTTTTTGGATAAGATGAGAAAGGACACCACAAATGCATCGGATTATGTCAGGATTCTTGAAATGACCTGTGAGATTGCGGAAGCCTACAGACAATCAGGTGATATAGATAGAGCTAATGAATATTACAAAAAAGTAATCGGCTGGTGGAAAAAGAAGATGAGACCGGATGTATCAGTCAAATCTTTAATCAGAGTTGCAGAATTTTATAGAGACCAGGGTAATATTAATGAAGCGGTAAAAATGATCCGGTATGTTTGGAAGAAGATGACTCCGGAAGAGATACATACACGGGTCAGAAGAAATTATGATTTTGCTGCGATGACGATATATTTTGAAATGGGTGATAAAAAAAATGCTATTATAAAATCCAAAATTTATATGGAAGAGGTGACGAAATCTTTAGGGAGCATAGATAAACTCTTGAGTGATGCAAGGTATCGTTCTATGTGGTTATATAACATAGGGATAGCTAAGCTGTGTGCGGGAGAAATCAGGGATGCTGTGAGTTATTTTGAACAGATTAGAGAATGTAAGCTTTGTGTCATGTGTGAAAATGAAGATTGCTTTGAATATTATTTTGCTATGGGACTTGTGGCGGAAATTGAACAAAAATATGAAAAGGCACAACAATTTTACGTAAAAGCGATTGAACTTAGAGGGGATTATCCATGTGCCGGGAGACATTTGGAGATGGTTAAAAATAAAGCAAACTTCATGAAACAATGAGATGATATGAAAAATTTTCTTATATATGTAGAGAAATTGCACAAATCTTTTTATAAATATTGTTGGATAATAAAAACACAGGAATTGTAATTCTTGTGTTTTTATGTTATTATATAAATACCTATGAGTATGTATTTGTGAAGATTTTCAATATTGTATTTAGGAATTGATTCACAAAAAGTATATTGAATATATAGAGATCACAGCGTAAGTAGAGGACATATAATGATTATCGGCATTGATTTGGGAACTACAAACAGCCTCGTTGCATATTATACAGAAGAAGGACCTAAGATTATTCCCAACCGCTTAGGGAAAAACCTTACCCCATCTGTTGTAAGCGTTGACGAGAGTGGACAAGTATATATAGGGGAGACGGCAAAAGAGAGAATGCTTCTCTATCCGGATAGTGCGGCGGCAGTTTTTAAGCGCAGTATGGGCAGTGAGAAGATATATGAATTATCAGGTAAAAGATTTCTTCCGGAAGAATTGTCTGCTCTGATTTTAAGGGCACTTAAAGAAGATGCGGAGGTTTATCTCGGAGAAGAAGTCACGGAAGCTGTTGTTAGTGTGCCTGCATATTTCAATGATGAGAGAAGAAAGGCTACCAAACGTGCAGGTGAATTGGCAGGACTTAAGGTTGAACGGATAATCAGTGAGCCTACGGCGGCCGCTATTGCTTATGGCTTGTATCAGAATACTGATAATGGCAAATTTCTTGTATTTGATTTGGGAGGCGGGACATTTGATGTCTCCATTCTGGAACTGTTCGATTCTATAATAGAAGTCAGAGCTGTTGCAGGAGACAATTACCTTGGTGGAGAAGATTTTACCAAAGTTATAGAAGATATATTTTTCGATAAGAATAAAGATATCAATAAAGATAATCTGACAGATAAAGAACTTAGGTATATCACAAAACAGGCTGAGAGCTGTAAGCTCGGATTTGCTGATGACAGGAACAGTATGATGAAATGTATCATCAATGATGAAACCTACGAGATGAACTTGAGTATTGATGAATATGAAGCAAAATGTGATGAATTGTTGGATAAGATAAGACAACCTATCAAGAGAAGTCTTGCAGATGCCAATATCAGATTGAAGGATATTGACAGGGTAGTAATGGTAGGAGGAGCAACTAAGTTATCATTTATCAGGAAATTTGTCGGCAGGCTGTTCCATAATCTGCCGGATACTTCGATTAACCCCGATGAAGCTGTTGCGTTAGGGGCAGCGGTGCAAGGTGCAATGAAAGAGAGAAAGGACAGCATTAAAGAGGTCATTCTTACAGATGTCTGTCCGTTTACTCTGGGAACAGAAGTGGTTTTGGAAAAGGATAACGGTCGATTTGAAGACGGGCATTTTTGTCCGATAATAGAAAGAAATACAACCATACCGGCAAGTCGTACAGAGAGATTGTTTACGGTAAGTGATAATCAGACACAGATAAGGTGTAAGGTTCTTCAGGGGGAAAGCCGATTTGCGAGCAACAATGTTTTACTTGGAGAGATTAAGATAAAAGTTCCTAAGGCTGAAGCCGGTAAGGAAGCTGTGGAT
>JAFUGT010000130.1 GCA_017469275.1 Lachnospiraceae bacterium | reverse complement strand
GTCCTAAATGCATCATCATATGCAAAATCAGAATATATATTATCCACGTAAATGCTGCCTCGCCCAAAATATATTTCATCTGTACAGTTGATGCCAATATTCTATCAGACAAAAATATAAAATACCATGAATAAATTCTATAAAATCATATAAATTCTATTGTCAAATCTATCATTTTATTTATAAATATATATGAAATTTTAGTATTATGCATAAAGTATAAACAAGGAATATTGATCACCCTATAACACCCTTCAATTAAGAATCATATTTGCTCTTGATTGGAGATGCACATTTTCAAACCAATTATTATTGATACTTATAATAAATAACAAAAGAGCGACCACATCAATCCTTACTATTGATGCAATCGCTCTATAATACTTCCGTAACTCCGATAGTTACAGAATCATTCACTTTCTATCTTCCTCATCAGTTGCAGACTTTAGACTCTCGCCTGTGATTTCTTCATATATCTCCATGAACTGCTTTCCTGTGATCGTCTCCTTCTCAATAAGGAATTCTGCCAAAGCGTCTAAGACCTCAACATTATCCTTAAGTAATTTGTATGCTTTGTCATAAGATTTCTTGATTACTTTTCTAACTTCATTGTCGATCTTAGTTGCTGTCTCCTCGGAACAGTTGAGCGCCAGACTTCCGTCAAGATATCTGTTCTGTACCGACTCAAGTGCCACCATACCAAACTTGTCTGACATACCATATATGGTAATCATCTTTCTCGCCATGTTAGTGGCCTGCTCAATATCGTTAGAGGCTCCTGTTGTGATTGATTCGAACTTAATTGCCTCAGCAGCACGTCCTGCAAGAAATGTTACTATATCCTCTTCCATCTCCACTTTGCTGTTAAGATATTTTTCTTCTTCAGGCACCTGCCATACATATCCCAACGCACCCATGGTTCTTGGCACGATAGTAATCTTCTGAACCGGCTCCGTATGACTTTGGAGGGCAGACACAAGTGCGTGCCCCGTCTCATGATAAGCAACTATCCGCTTCTCTTCTTTACTCATGATGCGGTCTTTCTTCTCTTTACCTGCGAACACCACCTCAACAGCCTCAAAAAGATCTGACTGACTTACAAACTCTCTGCCGGCCTTTACCGCCGCAAGTGCCGCCTCATTTATCATATTGGCAAGATCGGCACCCACAGCACCTGATGTGGCAAGAGCAAGCTCTCTGAAATCAACCGTCTCATCCATCTTGACATTCTTGGCATGAACTTTAAGTGTCTCCATACGTCCCTTTAGATCAGGCTTCTCCACAATAACACGTCTGTCAAAACGTCCGGGACGAAGCAATGCCTTATCAAGTATCTCCGGACGGTTTGTAGCCGCAAGTATCACAATACCCTTAGATGTATCAAAACCATCCATCTCTGCGAGCAATTGGTTAAGTGTCTGTTCACGCTCTGAATCACCGCCGCCATACTTACTGTCACGGCTTCTTCCTATCGCATCTATCTCATCTATAAATATAATACACGGTGCCACTGCTGTAGCCTGTTTAAAAAGATCTCTGACACGGGACGCTCCCACACCCACATATAACTCTACAAAATCAGAACCCGAAAGAGAGAAAAACGGAACATTGGCTTCTCCCGCAACAGCTTTTGCAAGAAGTGTCTTACCTGTTCCCGGGGGACCCACAAGCAATGCGCCCTTAGGAAGTTTGGCACCGATTGCCGTGTACTTCTTTGGATTATGCAAAAAGTCTACCATCTCTTTAAGGGATTCTTTGGACTCTTCCTGACCTGCCACATCCTCAAAAGTGATACCCGTCTTCTTTTCCATATACATCTTGGCATTGCTCTTTCCGACTCCCATAAAGCCGCCGCCACTCTTACTCATAGAACGCATGAAAAGCCAGATTATTATATAAAAGACAGCTATCATCACAACATAAGACAATATATTGCCTATAATAGCGGAACTGCTCTCATCAACTGCTTTATAGTTCAGTTCCCCCTTCGCTTTTGCCTTCTCTAATCTGTCGACTAAGTTAATATCGGTTATCCTTGTACAATAATAACTCTTCCTGCCTGTTCTTTTCCACATCATAGAGCTGCTATCGTCCGGTTCATCCGATTCGGTTGTTGCATTTTCCTTAACTACACCGCTCTTATTCTGTTTCTCATCTTTTTCCTTTGCCAATTCCTTTTTACTTTTGGGAATTATCTCAATTGATGAGTTGTATATCTTGACTTCTTTCACCGTACCCTCATCAATCATATCAAGGAAATCGCTGTACGAGACCTCAATCTGCTGACTGGTCTGATATCTGCTGTACGCATAGAAAAACAACAGAGTCAGGCAAACCGATACCACAAGCATAAATAAAAAATTCCTGTTGGAATTCTTTCCGTTATTATTGCTGTTTTGGTTCTCTCCATTTTGCATATTGTTGTTATCCAAAGCACTCATCCTCCTGTTATCTAATGTATTGGTTACAGTAAATGCTGCAACTTAGTACACCGAATAATTAATTTCCAGAATTAATATTCGGGGTACTAGTATCAAATAATCAATGCTCTCTTAAAAACAAGTCTAATGATAACAACTTTTTTTTAAATAAGCAATGCATTTTTGGTGTAGATTGTGTGAAGTTAAGATTTCCCAGTTTTATTTTATTTGTAGCACGCCTCTCTTATCGCCTTTCTAACAGGCAGTATAAATGCAGGAGAGACCGAAAGTTCGTCTACCTGCTTATCGGCACCTATATCCAATGTACGAATGACAACCTTATTACCTGCCATATTGCAAGCTACAGTCTTATATACCTCGAACTGTTCCTCCTCCGTAGGATAATCATCCCGTTCAAGATAGAGAAATTCACTTCTGAAAAGACCGATTCCCGCCCCGTCATTATCAAGGACATTGGCCACATCAGCCACACTTCCGATATTGGCATACAAATTAATATGCTTTCCGTCAACCGTCTCATCCGGCTTCCCTTTTAATTGTTTCAGCAGTTCCCTTGCCATCTCCTCACTCTTTTTCTGCTCAATATATTTCTCCATAGCAGCCACATCAGGATCCACAAACAATAATCCCTGCTTTCCGTCAACAATAGCCATCTTTCCGTTCCAGTCTTCCCTGATATCAACTCCTATAAGCGCCGGAATATTCATGGTTCTCGCTAAGCAAGCGCTTTTACATAAAGCATTCCTAACTGCTCTATAGCTTTTGCCTTTGCATCCTCATATCTGGCAATCTCAGCATCAACGTCATCTACCTTTTCACATTTAACCTGCTGCTGCCCCCTTGAATAAAACAGTATACGTCCGATTGCTGTACCGCTAAAAACAGATTTACCTACATATTTCTCCATGTTACGCCTCCTCCTTTTAAGATTATAGCAGTCATTATTTGCAAAGTAAACAGAATAACTATGCATAGGGATTTGCACTTTTTTTCTTGACAAACTTCAAAAAAACACTAGTATATAAATAGATTAAAGAAAGGAACCAATATACTATGAAAAAACCATTTGTCACAAAAGAACAAATTGAGAGCATATGCAAACAATACCAAACTCCGTTTCATCTTTATGATGAGAAGGGTATCCGTGAGAATGCAAGAAGATTGAAACAGGCTTTTTCATGGAATTCAGGCTATAAGGAATTCTTCGCCGTAAAGGCAACACCTAATCCTACAATATTGAAAATACTCAAAGAGGAAGGATGCGGAACAGACTGCTCTTCCTACACAGAACTTATGATGTCTGATAAATGCGGATTTGGTGGGAATGATATCATGTTTTCTTCCAACGATACTCCCAAAGAGGAATTTCAACTAGCCGCCAAACTTGGTGCCACAATTAATCTTGATGATATAACTCATATTGACTTTGTTAAAGATGCTCTCGGAAGTATACCAAAAAGAATCTCCTGCAGATTCAATCCCGGAGGAACATTTTCAATATCCAACACAATCATGGACAACCCGGGAGATGCCAAGTATGGTATGACCCGTCCGCAGATGACAGAAGCATTTACAAGACTCAAAGAATTAGGGGCTGAGGAATTCGGAATACACGCATTTCTTGCCAGCAATACAGTGACCAACGACTACTATCCTACTCTTGCAAAGATTTTATTCAAAACTGCCGTTGAACTTAAGGAAGAGACCGGCGTCAATATCGCATTTATTAATCTTTCAGGTGGTGTAGGAATACCCTACACTCCGGACAAGGAACCAAATGATATCTTAGCCATCGGCGAAGGTGTCAGAAAGGCTTACGAAGAGGTACTCGTACCTGCCGGAATGGGTAATGTTGCCATATACACAGAGCTTGGCCGTTTCATGTTAGCTCCCTATGGACACTTAGTTACAAAGGCAATCCACGAAAAGCACACCCACAAGGAGTACATTGGTGTAGACGCCTGTGCAGTTAATCTCATGAGACCTGCTATGTATGGCGCTTATCACCACATCACTGTTATGGGTAAAGAAAATGAACCCGCAGACCACCTATACGATATAACCGGTTCTCTGTGTGAAAATAACGACAAATTTGCCATAGACAGAAAACTTCCCAAGATTGACTTAGGTGACATTCTTGTCATACATGATACCGGTGCGCATGGATTTGCAATGGGTTATAATTATAATGGAAAACTGAAGTCATCAGAAATTTTATTAAAAGAAAACGGCGATACTGTAATGATCAGACGAGCCGAAACACCGGAAGATTACTTCGCGACCCTTGAGGGGTATTGGGACGTGGAACTGTAATCTAATTATTGGCTTCTTAAACATGGAAAGTGGGGAATTAAAATGGCGAAAAGACTTACAATGATGTTAATTCGTAATTTATGGCGTTTGCCGATAATCTTGTTTAAACTTTTTTATTACGCTAAGTCAGACAAGATATCCGAGGATGAGAAATACAAACTCATCAGGGAGATAGGTGAACGTGGCTGTCGTAAAGGCAACGTAATAGTTCATGGTTATGGTCTGGATAATTTTCCAAAAGATTCGGGATATATAATGTATCCCAATCATCAGGGATTATTTGATGTTATGGGTCTTGTATATCTTAATCCCACACCTTTTGGCGTGGTCATCAAAAAAGAGGCCTATAAGGTTCCTTTGCTTAGACAACTGATTCAGATTCTTGGCGGGTTGTTCATGGATCGTTCCGATGTTAAGCAAGGTCTTACTGTCATCAACGAGGTCGCCAATCAGGTAAAGGCCGGGCGTAATTTTCTGATCTTTCCTGAAGGAACCCGTTCAAAAAACGGCAATCATTTGGGAGAATTCAAAAGTGGCAGTTTCAAAGCAGCCACCAAAGCCCGCTGCCCGATAGTACCGATTGCGATCATTGATTGTTACCTTCCCTTCGATACGAACTCAACCAAAAAAGTAGATGTTCAGCTTCATATTCTTCCGCCAATTCAATATGAGGAATACAAGGGTATGAAAACTGCCGAGATTGCCGATATGGTCAAAGAACGAATCGAGAAAGTTATTGCGGAAAATGAACATAATTTTGCTAATTAAGAGGATATCTTATGAACACTATTGTAACCGATGTTATCCAAAAACTTATCAGCGGACATAGATTATCTATAGAGGAATTCAAGGTTCTCATTGATAACAACTGTGAAGAATTGCGCAGGGAATTAGCCTTAAAAGCCGATTCCCTGCGCAAAAATATATTTGGAAACCATATATATATCAGAGGTCTTATAGAGTTCACGAATCACTGCAAAAACAATTGCTACTATTGCGGAATCAGAGCCGGCAACGGAAATATTGTAAGATACAGACTATCTAAAGAAGATATTTTAGATTGTTGTAAGCAGGGATACTCCTTAGGATTTCGTACCTTTGTTCTTCAGGGTGGTGAAGATTCCTACTATGATGACGATCGAATGGAAGAAATAGTTTCAGCTATTCATAGCAGTTTTCCTGATTGCGCAATCACGTTATCCCTTGGAGAACGCAGTTATGATAGTTATCTGCGATTATATAAAGCGGGAGCCGAGCGATATCTGCTACGTGAAGAAACTTCTAACGAAGCACATTATAAAAAACTTCACCCTGAGTCTATGTCATTCTCAAACCGTATGGAATGTCTTGAAAATCTCAAAGAAATAGGTTATCAGACCGGTTGTGGTTTCATGGTGGGATCACCCTTCCAGACAACAGAAAATATAGCGCAAGACCTTGCATTTATTCAGGATTTCAAACCACATATGGTTGGAATAGGTCCGTATATCACCCATGCAGACACACCATTTGCCAATATGCAAAACGGCACTTTAGAAGATACGCTCCTTTTAATCAGCATCTTAAGACTGATTAATCCCCGGTTATTGATACCGGCAACAACTTCTCTCGGCACAATTCATCCTCTGGGCAGAGAAATGGGAATCAAAGCAGGTGCCAATGTTGTTATGCCTAATCTTTCACCGATAAGCGTCAGAAAAAAATATATGTTATATGACAATAAAATATGTACAGGTGATGAATCCGCAGAATGCATCACCTGTATTAATACGCGAATGGAATCTATTGGTTATAAAGTCATCACCGATCGGGGTGACTTCCCATTCAAATGAATTATTAACTTGCTTTCTTAATAAGACTTGCGAATTGCTCAGGTGGTACTGCCTTTGAATAATACCAACCCTGAAGATAATCACATCCGAGAGTACTGAGACGTTTCTGTTGTTGTTCTGTCTCAACCCCCTCTGCAACAATATGCATATTGAGTTCCTTTATCATACCCACTGTATATTTGAGAGTGGTTCCGGCACGCTCTGTCTCAAAGGCATCCCATACCATAAGTTTATCCAACTTAATAATATGGAAAGGAAATTGATGTATATATCCCAGTGTAGAATAACCCGAACCGTAATCATCAAGCGAAAAAGTAATTCCCTTTGCATGGAGCTTCTCCACATTGTCCTGAAGAATTTGTAATGCTGATATCTCCGCGGTCTCGGTTATCTCTAAATTGATCTGCTCAGGTCGTATCTCATATTTGTCCATTATCTCCAATATGGTATCCACGAAATCCTCCCGCATACACTGCACAACGGAAACATTAACTTCAATGTACTCTATTGTAGAATTGGCGATATTCTGCTCATGCATGAACTTACATACCTTCTCAAATACCATCGTTCCGAGCTTAACAATCTTACCGGTCCTTTCCGCAATAGGAATGAATATCTCAGGAGAAATATTACCAAGCTTCTCATCTTTCATTCTGACAAGAGCCTCTGCCGATGTATAACATCCCTTATCCGTGTTATATATAGGCTGATAATGCACTTCCAAAGTATCATTCTGAATTGCTTCCTCAACCGCCTTCTCAATAGCTTTCTCCTTACGCATAGCGTGAAGATCAACTTCTTTTGTATAGATAACGGAGCCTCTGTTTTTCTTCTTTGCAAACAAAATCGTATAATCTAATACCTCGATAAGACTTCCCAGTGTGCTGCCGTCATCCGGATAAGATATACAAATTGTTGTAGCTGATAAATGAATTGAATTATCTTCATATATCCATGGATGTCTGAATCTCTCCGTTATATTGTTAAGTACATCCTTGAGATTATCAGAACCGGGTTTGATCTGTACTGCAAACTGGTCAGAACCATATCGGAACACCTTGCCGCGTCTGCTGACGGTACCAAGAAAATCCGCAACCTGTCTCAGCATAACATCACCCATATCTATTCCATATGTTTTGTTTATAAGTTTGAAATCGTCCATCGCAAGAACAATCAGTTCAAATCTCTTTTCTTCCTCAATATCTAAGCCTAACATCTCATCCATTATTGTTCTGTTCATAACCTGTGTATTACCGTCCAATATATTTAACGGATTCTGTGCTAATTCATAAAGCAATAAAATCGAGATGGCAATAACAAAATTAATAAAAAACGATTCATTAATATGGAACTGCAAAAGTAAGCCCACAACCACACCGGCACATCCAAGAGCAATTGCAGTAAGTTTTCCGTATGACATGGCCTCTACATACTTAATTGCATAACAAATTCCAAATATCATTGCGTAAAGCGCAACACCACTAAGAATTTCTAATCTTTCGGAGTATACAAAACCTCCACCCGGTAAAATCTTATATAGATTATGATTGATAAAGTTATCTGCTATCATTACCGCATAAACAATTAACGGTATAAACAATATAACCTGCGTCAATCTCTTTGTGCGAATACTTCTTCCGGACCAAAGCACCATATAATACATAAATATGAACGCGGTAAAGAAATCAAGTGCATAATATAAATCAGCAAATATCAAACTTAAGCTGCCCGAATAGTATTCGTCAGAGGTAAAGCATATCTGCATACCCATACTGCAGACAATAACCAATACCTGAACAATACACATAACTATAAAAACATAACTGCGTTTGATTGGAATATTCTTCTTTCCAGACAGCATTCCCAAAATCACTACCATAATCACCATCGCAGCTATATCAAAATGTAAATCCAAACTTCCACCCAAAGCTATGTCCTCCCTTACACACGCTTAAACATCAGCTCTCCCTATACCTGATGCCTATTCAATCTTATACTTATTCAATTCTTATACTTTTCAAAATAACCTTTTCATTGTATATCCATCATCTGCAGATTGAGATCTACAGAACCATATATCCCCGGCACTTCACCGCTCTCAGTATACTGCCAGATTGCAAACTCATAAGGCCAATCCGGTTCATCCGCATATTGTGCAAACCATATAGGATACTTATAAATCTGTTCTATATCAACATAAAGCGAATAGTACAACCTGTTAGTGTACATCATCGCCCTATGCCCCGATGCCGCAATCGTATCTAAAAAGCCGAGTGCTGCCGCCGTATGCTGTTCAGCAGACAGATCATTGGTCCTTGCATCCTCCGCCATAGGATCTTCCCTGTCAAGAACAATCGGATATGCAAGCCCATAGTCACCAAGGTTTGACAGAACAAAATTGGCTTCTTCCACACCTTCTTCATAAGTCACAGCCTGGGAATAAAAATATACTCCCACAGGTATTCCTGCCGCTGCAGCTCCTTCCATATTGGCAGAGTAATAACCGTCTAATTGCAATCCGCCGCCTGTATATCCTCTGTACCCAAGTCTTATAAATGCGAAGTCAACATTGGCTGCTACTTTTTCCCAATCTATCACACCCTGATGTTCCGAGACGTCTATTCCAACCTTTCCTACAGCAGTTCCGTCTTCGCCAATATAATTCTTAAACATACCGCTGCTGTCAAGATTAGAGAAATCCCATTCATGCCTCTTGATATTAGCACTTATCTTAATCTTATGTACTTCTCCGAACTTATCTGTAACTATAAGGTAACTTGCATGCATGAATCTATCATAATTATCTGCTGACAAAGCCATAATTTCTGAATTACTATATCCCGATAATTTATCCGTACTCATAGTAAATGGCTGCCCTTTCCCGTAATAATCCTTCTGACAGCCCCAAAAATTAACACTTGCTAAGCATATTATTATAAAAAATAAAAGCCGCTTTTTCATTCGTCAATCTCCTCAAAATAAAAATTATGGAGAAAAAACCACTTTGTATAATCGTTACCATTATAGCGCATTTTTCATCATTTCACAATTCCTTTTATGTCAACAATTTATATAATAATTAACTATTAATTTGTAGATTATTACTTGAAAAAACCTCTCATTTTACAAATTTCCATTGACTTACAATTTTAATAATGATAAACTATGCATGTATTTATAAAGTGTTTTACGGTACCAGCATTTCTCGCTATGTTTTGGTATTCATACTACCTCTATTGATACGCAATTTTTTTAAGGAGGTACTTTTTCATGAACAAAGGTACAGTTAAATGGTTCAACGCTAAGAAAGGGTTTGGTTTCATCACAAACAGTGAGACCGGCGAGGATGTATTCGTACACTATTCAGGAATCGTATCAGATGGTTACAAGACTTTAGACGAAGGTCAGTCAGTAACATTTGATATCGAACAGGGTGCTAAGGGAGCTCAGGCTGTTAACGTAACAGTAGCTTAAGCTTAATGCATATATTTGTATAGTATGTTCGAACACAAAAGAACTGCCATACCGATTGACTTCTCAACGGTATGGCCGTTTTTATTAATTACTTTATCAATTTCTTCAATCGATTCAATCACAGAGCGTTCCTGCAGTAAACCCACGCAAAACTTATTCATTATCTT
Organism: Lachnospiraceae bacterium; assembly: GCA_017469275.1. Taxonomy (GTDB): domain Bacteria; phylum Bacillota; class Clostridia; order Lachnospirales; family Lachnospiraceae; genus CAG-590. The sequence goes on along the minus strand of JAFUGT010000130.1, from coordinate 31,144 downwards.
TTCTACAAATGAAGGACTCTTTCCTGAATCTCCTGTGTACGCCCCTGATTCCAGAACTGAGTTCCAATATAACCACAGGTACGTCTTGCCACATTCATGGTCTCCTCATCGGTGTTACCGCAATTAGGACACTTCCAAACAAGCTTGCCATCCGTATTCTCGGCAATCTGAATCTCTCCGTCATATCCGCATTTCTGACAGTAATCACTCTTGGTATTAAGCTCCGCATACATGATATTATCATATATATGCTTCATAACTGCCAAAACCGCATCTATATTGTTCTGCATATTAGGCACTTCCACATAACTTACCGCCCCACCCGGAGATAGCTCCTGGAACTTAGCCTCAAAGGAGAGCTTGGAAAATGCATCTATCTTCTCAGTTACATGAACATGATAACTGTTGGTTATATAATTCTTATCGGTCACTCCTTCAATTACACCAAATCTCTTTTGAAGGCATTTTGCAAATTTGTAGGTTGTAGATTCAAGCGGTGTGCCGTAAATGGAAAAATCAATATTAGATTCCGCTTTCCACTTTGCACAGGCATCATTAAGATGCTGCATAACCTCCATCGCAAATGGCGTCGCCTCAGGATTGGTATGTGAAAGCCCGGTCATATACCTGGTACACTCGCAAAGTCCGGCGTATCCAAGGGATATTGTTGAGTAGCCGTCAAAGAGTAGTCTGTCTATCTTCTCACCGCGCTTTAATCTCGCCAACGCTCCATACTGCCAAAGAATCGGAGCAACATCTGACGGGGTACCGAGAAGTCTTTCATGTCTGCACATCAATGCCTTATGGCACAGCTCCAATCTCTCATCCATAATATCCCAGAATTTATCCATGTCACCCTCTGAAGAACAGGCCACGTCTACAAGATTGATGGTAACGACTCCCTGGTTGAAACGTCCCCAATATTTGTGTTTGTTAGGGTCATAATTACCTGCATTAGCTATATTGCCGACACCCGCCTCTGTAAACCTGTCCGGTGTAAGGAAGGAGCGGCATCCCATACAGGCATACACATCTCCGCCTTTTAACTTCTTCATTATCTTCTCTGAAATATAATCAGGAACCATTCTCTTAGCGGTACAGGTAGCTGCCATCTTTGTCAAATACCAGTACTTGGAATCCTCTGTGATGTTATCCTCTTCCAATACATATATAAGTTTGGGAAATGCCGGTGTTATATATACACCTTTCTCATTCTTAACACCCAAAATCCTCTGGCGAAGCATCTCCTCAATAACCAGTGCAAGATCATCTCTGGTCTGCCCTTCCGGCACCTCATTAAGATACATGAATACTGTAACAAATGGCGCCTGCCCGTTAGTGGTCATCAAAGTTATTACCTGATACTGAATCATCTGAACACCGCGCTTGATCTCCTCACGCACACGAAGCTCAGCAATCTTTGCTATCTGATTATGGTCAAGGGCAAGTCCTGCTTCCTCAAACTCTTCCTGAACCATCTTGAGATATTTCTTACGGCTCACATCAACAAATGGTGCCAAATGAGATAGAGTAATACTCTGACCGCCGTACTGTGAACTTGCAATCTGAGCTATACTCTGTGTTGCTATATTACATGCCGTCGAAAAACTTTTCGGCTTATCTATCATAGTCTCGCTTATGACAGTTCCGTTCTGAAGCATGTCCTCAAGATTCACAAGACAACAGTTATGCATATGTTGTGCAAAATAGTCGGAATCATGAAAATGAATGATTCCCTCCTCGTGAGCCTTAACTACATCTTCCGGAAGAAGGATACGTTTTGCAATATCCTTGCTGACCTCACCTGCCATATAGTCACGCTGAACGCTGTTAACGACCGGGTTCTTATTGGAATTCTCCTGTTTTACCTCTTCATTATTACACTCAATAAGACTTAATATCTGCTCATCCGTTGAATTTGCCTTACGCACAAGCGCTCTGGTGTACCGATATGTAATATACTTTCTGGCAACAGCAAAAGCCTGTGCCTCCATAATCTCATTCTCCACCATATCTTGTATCTCTTCCACACTGGCTGTACGATTCATACCACTGCAGGTAAGAGTTACCTTCTTGGCGATCTCATTGATCTGCTCTCTTGTTAATCTGTCCTTTTCCACCACTTCTTTGTTGGCTTTCGCTACAGCGGCAACAATCTTGCTAATATCAAACTCGACCTCTGTTCCACTTCGCTTGATAATCTTCATATCTTTCCTATTCCTCCGTATTAGTCTTTTGCGTGTCCCCTCACCACAATTAAGTAATAACCTATAAGGTGCAAAAAAGACTCTGGTCACCAGGCTCCCTCCTGAATGCTCCAGACCCTTTATATACCGTTCATTGTCTATCCCTGACACAACATCTTGTGTTATAATACACCTTAGCAGTACAAAATGCAAGGACATTTTTCGCCTGTTTTGGACAAAAAAATGTGCAATCTTATGTAAACGCAAGGATATTCAATGCGCTTGTATAGATTGCACAATTATTTTCAGCATTATACCAAATAGTGAATATTAATTTACTTAACTTTAACTACCACAGGTGCAGACCAGTCAGAATATATCTTATCGTCACCTACCATCTTGTAACTTCGTATCCTTATATAGTAGTTCTTTTTCTTTTTAAGAGAAGTCAAAGTCTTGGTAACAGTTTTTTTATTCTTAATATTCTTGCTTCTGGTGGTAGTGGAACTACTTCTGTAGTCAGAATATCTCGAGTACTGTATCTGATACCCGTCTCCTTCAGACCGTTTTTTCCATTTAAGATAAATCGATTTTTTGGAGGATTTCTTTTTGGTAAATTTGGTACTTCTAGGCACAATTGTGTAATATGCAGATGTACTTCCGGTATAACAGCTTGCCCCATTAGCCGTTACCATAACCATGCCATAACCAACATCTTTGCTGTCAGCATAAGACAAAGAATAATCAGAGGCAGCAACCGGCTGTCCATCAGCATCATAGACCCCTACCACATTAGGTCTTCTGACATTCCCGGACCAGACTAGTTTTGTATCATCCAAAACCACACGTGATAAAGCTCCTGTACGATACTTGAATATTATTCCGTGATTAGCTGCATAGAGCCTTACGTTACTCGTTTTACCCGAAACCAGACTAAGGCTTTTCGGGCAACCCTCAAAGACATCTCCACTTAACAATGCCTGATTATAACTATCCGGAAAATTGACTTCATTAAGAGCTGTACAGTTCCAAAAAGCATGACTTCCTATACTGGTAACACTCACCGGCACGTTAAATACCTTGAGACCTGTACAGCCTTCAAAGGCTCCCTTGCCAACAGTAACACTATTTTTCTCTCCTGTAAGGATAATGATATTGCTAAGCTTGGAACAATTCTCAAAAGCATCCTCATTAATATCCTCAACCGATGCCGGAATCGTTATGGTGGAAAGAGAAGTACATCCGGAAAATGCGGAAGGACCTATTGTCTTAACCGTTGAGGGAAGCATAAATTTAAGATCATTTAACGATGTACATTGATAAAACGCATGCCGCTTTATCTCTGTTAATGTAGATGGTATCGTCACGCTCTGCAGGGAGGTACAGTACTCAAACGCGCCCTCGCCAAGTTCTTCCACACTGGAGGGTATTATAATCTTTTTGAGATTACGACAATTATAGAAAGCATAATTGCCTACCTTTTTGAGAGTTGACGGAATAACCACTTCCTCTAATGTATCATTCTGGTAGAACACATTATCCGCAAGCTCAGTAATCGGTTTTCTGATCGTTTTGGTCGCTTTGACGGTCTTTCCATTAGCATCAACGGTAGGATAACTAACAGTAACTGTAACATAGTCCGGTATCTTTAACACGGTGCTTGAAGCCGAAGAACTGCTTCTGCTGCTACTGCTCTTACTGCCGGTGCTTCCTGAGGCCTGCCGGATTAACGTAAAACCACCTGTTGTGTTGTTCGCCATCATACCTGTAGTTGTATTAAAGGTCGAGCTTACCTCCCAGCCTGCCGGATCGTAAGTGTATGTAATGTCTGTTGCAGAAGCCGCATTTGTGACCATGTCAAATTCACCCATAATAAAACCCACACACACAACAGTAATTACAAATATTATGCTTTTTAATACTGAAATCTCTTTTCTTATCGCACCTGCACTCATTTATTTTGCGCCTCCCTTTACTCAGCCTTCAGTACCATTGCAGAAATCTTCGGCACCGAAATACGAAGCTGATTATCCTCCACGGTATATGTCTTAGGCTCCATTATATAAGATTCTTCCGTAGTGAGTATGAGCTGCCTTAATACTGTTCCGTTAATTATACCCATACGATCCACAGCCAGAGAAAGTTGTACCTCTTCGTAATTATTATTAAGTATAACCACTATCTTATCATGTCTGTTAAAACGTCCATAGGCGATAACCTTATGGGCACCATATAAAAACATTACCGAGCCGCGCTTTAATACCATATTTTCCTTGTGTATCTTAATAATATCACGGTGGAACAGTATTAGGTCTCTGTCCTCATGCCCCCATGGATAAGTACGCCGATTATCAGGATCTGTCCAACCGCAAAGCCCAGCCTCATCACCATAATATATTGTCGGTGCCCCCGGCCAGGTCATCTGAAATACCACCGCCTCCCTTAGAACACCCTTGTTAACATTTTCATTTGCGGCATCAGGACCTAAGGTATGGGTTCTTCCGACACGCCTGTTAGTTCTGGTGAGGAATCTTGAATGGTCATGGTTTGAAAGTTCATTCATGGAAACCTCCAATGACTGCTGATGAAAACGACTCATGTGATGTCTTAACGATCCTATCATAACGTCAGGATTACCTAGCAGGTCACCACGAAATTCGTCTGAATGCTTCTCCACACCCGTAAGAAACCAGGTGATGGGTTCCATAAATGCATCATAGTTCATTACCGTATCCCACTGGTCACCCTGCAACCAATTGTGAGGGTCTCCGTAATGCTCAGCTAAAATGATCGCATTAGGATTAGCCTCTTTGACAACCCGCCTGAAATCACGCCAGAATCTGTGATTAAACTCCTCTGAATGCCCTAAATCAGCCGCAACATCCAGTCTCCAGCCATCAACATTGAAGGGGGGAGATACCCATTTCTTCCCTATATGCAAAATATAATTGTATAATTCTTCCGATTCTTCATAGTTAAGCTTCGGTAACGTGTCATGCCCCCACCAGCCGTCATAGCTTGCATTATACGGCCACGCATTTTCATCATAGAACTTAAAGAAACTTCTATAAGGACTGTCTTTGGAAGGGTAGGCTCCCGGCTCATAGCCCTCCTGTCCTTCGTAAATGAGTTCTCTATCAAGCCATTTATTAAATGAACCACAATGGTTAAACACTCCGTCTAATATAATCTTCATGCCGCGCCTGTGTATCTCTTCCACCAACTGGCGGAACAATTCATTACTGGCTATAAGATTCTCTTTGTTGGTCACACGCGTAATGTAGCGGGAGGAATTCTTATTGATCTTATCTCCGGAATTAAGCACCTCGCCCTCATCTTTGACAATTCTGCCAAAGTGTGGGTCCACGTAATCATAATCCTGAATGTCATATTTGTGATTGGAAGGAGATACAAATATTGGATTTAAATATATGACTTCAACTCCCAAGTCACTGAGATAATCCAACTTATTCATAACTCCCAAAAGATCACCGCCATAGAAACATCTGACATCCATGGCATCCGGATATTTCCCCCAATCAGTTACACGTTTTGAAAAATCTCCTATATAACAATACTCATTATCTAAAACATCATTACTTTGGTCACCGTTAAAAAATCTGTCCACATATATCTGGTACATAACTGCACCCTTGGCCCAGTCCGGAGTCTTGAAGCCCGGCATGATTGAAAAATTATAATCAGGGTTCACTTCCGTCTGAACACCTATCTTATTGTAATAACATAGGGTATTACCGGAAACAATCTCATAATAATACTCAACACATTCCTTCTTAACCGGAGGAAGAGAAGCCTCATAATAATCAAATGCCTCATCCGTCTCTCCGATTCTCATCTCAATTCTATTGCCATCGCAGATAAGATATACGTGATCCACATTGCCCTTGGCAGTACGAAACTTTAACGTGATGGAATCGCCGGGCATAGGTTCCGCCGGAATGCGATAATCACCTGTACCATCTGCAAAAAGTGCATCCGAACGAATTGCCGGTTTGTTTTGAAAAACGTATGTCTGTATCTTCTGAGCCTTCGTAAAGCTCCTAAATGAATAACCCATTATGAATTGTTACCTCCCGGGAATGATACTCATAATATTGTATCGTATTCGAAAAGAATAAGCAAGTTATAATTGCTACAAGCCACTCGCACCTCGCGACGAGCCACTCGCACCTCGTGACTTCGTCACTCGGTCGTGGCTGTCGCCATATACCAAGATATACTTTTCGCTACGAGCCACTCGCACCTCGTGACTTCGTCACTCGGTCATGGCTGGCGCCATATAATAAGATATACTTCTCGCTACGAGCCACTCGCACCTCGCGACTTCGTCACTCGGTCGTGGCGGTCGCCACATACCAAGAAAAAGGCAGTATCTTGCAAGCCAGCTTGCAATACTGCCTTTGTTCTTGGTGCGTAGCTCGTAGCTAGCACGCAAAAAGGACAGTCATTCCGATCGACTGCCCTTTTCTGGAGAAGGTATTTTTTTGTTACTTATGGGGTGTAGCAAAAAAACTATATAATGTATTGGGGGGGTTACAAGTATTATTATATGTATTTTTCTCCGAAAGTGTTCACAAACAATTATTTTTTTTTGAACATCTTTTGTGCAAAAAGTATAATCAGTTTGCTACACATTTCCAAAGACAACCCCTTTTTTGTCTAAATTGCACTAAACATCACCATTATGCCATATTTATTTCACAACACCCTATATCTGAAACACCTATCGCTTACTGTGTGAAGACAATTAAAATGTTATAAATTGTCTTCACATGTGCATATTTTCATTATACAAACAGAGATTCAAACTCTTCTCTGTCAATTCTTTCTTTCTCAAGAAGACGCTCTGCACATTTGTGAAGAACATCTATATTTTCCTCGAGAATACGTCTTGCTTCCACATAGCACTCATCAATAATGCGCTTAACCTCTTTATCAATTGCCGCTGCGGTTGCCTCGCCCAACATTCTCTGATGACCGATATCACGTCCCACAAAGGTCTCTTCCTCGTTGTCTGTCTCGTAATTGATAAGACCTAATTCTTCAGACATACCATACTTGACTACCATTGCTCTGGCAGCGGCAGTAGCCTGCTTAATATCCTGCGACGCACCGGTTGTTATATCATCCATTATCATCTCTTCCGCTATACGTCCTCCAAGACTTACCTTTATATCCTGGAGTATCTTACCTTTGGTATTAAACACATTATCATTCTCAGGAAGCGGCATCGTATAACCGGCAGCGCCCTCACCGGTCGGAATGATGGATACCGCATACACCGGACCTACCCCTTCAAGTAAATGGAATAAAATCGCATGTCCCGACTCATGATAAGCAGTAATCTTTCTCTCTTTTTCAGGGACAAGACGAGACTTTCTCTCAGTACCTATTCCGACTTTGATAAATGCTTTATCTATATCTGATTTGATTATAAATTGTCTGCTGTTCTTTGCCGCATTTATCGCCGACTCATTCATAAGATTCTCGAGATCCGCGCCGGCAAATCCAGCCGTAGTTCTTGCTATCTCATGAAGATCCACATCATCGGCCAGTTTCTTGTTTCTGGTATGAACCTTTAATATATCTTCTCTTCCCTGTACATCAGGTCTGGTAACTGCAATCTTTCTGTCAAAACGTCCGGGACGGAGAATTGCGGGATCGAGAATATCAACACGGTTCGTCGCAGCCATCACTATAATTCCCTCATTGACAGTAAAGCCATCCATCTCCACCAGCATCTGGTTAAGCGTCTGTTCTCTCTCGTCGTGTCCGCCGCCAAGGCCGGAGCCTCTTCGTCTTGCAACCGCATCAATCTCATCTATGAAAACAATACATGGTGAATTCTTCTTTGCCTCCGCAAAAAGGTCTCTGACACGTGATGCACCTACACCCACAAACATCTCAACGAAATCAGAACCTGAAATAGAGAAGAAGGGGACTTTTGCCTCACCTGCAACCGCCTTGGCCAGAAGTGTTTTACCTGTTCCCGGAGGACCTACCAAAAGTATTCCTTTGGGGATTCTGGCACCCAGTTCAACATATTTTGAAGGATTTCTCAAGAAGTCAACAACCTCTTCAAGATCCTCCTTCTCTTCCTTCAGACCTGCCACATCATCAAAATTCATCTGATTATCTTCTTCTGATGTCATCTGTGCACGGCTTCTTCCGAAGTTCATCATAGAACCGCCGCCACCACCGGCACCCTGCATACCAGCGGACATCATAACAATTATTATTATGGCAATCGCACCTAACAGATACGGCAATATTCTCTCTACAAGGCTTGGTCTGACCACATCACTCATCTCAAAGCTGACATTTAAATTCTCATCTTTGACAAGAGTATCGAAAAGCTCCTGAAAATCGTTAACATCTGTCACATAAAATCTCACATTTGAACGATCCTTCTTGGTAATCTCAACTGTACCTGTGGGAACCTCGGCATTCTGCTGAACGTATACCTCCTTAATCTTACCTTCTTTCATATCTTCCGCAAAGGAAGTTTCGGTGTAGCTCAAATCAACATTCTGGTTATTATTCTGAATAAGTGTCAGAATACCGAATATGATCAAAAACAACAGTAAGTAGGAGATGATACTCCTTCTCATATTCTTATTCATTTACTTACGTCTCCTCGCATTACATATTTATAGTTATTATCAATCAGCAACAACAACCCCCACATAGGGAAGGTTTCTGTGACGCTGTGCATAATCCAATCCATATCCAACCACGAATTGATTAGGGATATCAAAGCCACAGTAATCAGCTTTGACATCTGCTTCATGGTTATCCTTTTTGTCCAGAAGAGTTATAATCTTAAGACTCTTAGGAGCTCTCGCTGATAAAAGTATCTTGAGATTATATAATGTAACTCCCGAATCTAAAATATCTTCAACTATAAGAACTTCTTTGTCATATATATCTTCATCCAGTTCCTTCTTAACTGTGATTTCTCCGGCCGAAACCATTCCATCTCCATAAGATGATACAGCCATAAAATCCATTGTAACCGGAATGGTAAGTCTCTTGGCAAGCTCACAGGCAAAGAACACGCTTCCCTTAAGAATTACGATAAGATGCAATTCTTTGCCAGCGTAATCCCTGTCAAGCTGTGCCGCAAGCTCAGCAATCCTTTTATTAACCTTCTCCTCTGATATAAGTTCATCAATATGATAGTCCATAACTTATCTCCTTTGTGTCTTATTAAATGATATATTCAACCTTCAATATCCGCCTTGTATCCACGGTCACCTTATGGGCTTCGCATCTTCTCTCACCAAGCACCCATAATATCTCCTTTCCCGCTGCCAACACAGGCTGACACATTCGTTTATCCTTCGGTATCTTCATATCTTTAAATAACTTAGAAAGCTTCTTGCTGTGTCCCTCATTATCACACAAAAGATAATCACCCTGTTCCGGGTACCGAATATATAACGTATCCCCTATTGTATCACAATCAAAGTATTTCGTATAGTTTTTTTGTAAAATTTCCTCGTCATCTATTATGGATTTTTTATCATCTTCTTTATTCACAACAGATAATATAACTCTCGACCCACCAGACTCATCCCCGGAAATATTAATCTCGCAGGTTCCGTCAGCCTCAATATCAGCCATCACTACTTTGCACCTTAATGTTTCCTGCACAATACCAGCTTTTGGTGAAGCATTTATTTTCTCCATAATCAGCCATTCATAAGACAGAAAAGCCGATACTCCATAGGGAAGAGCAGCCTCTTTGCCGCTTTGTTTTTCAAGCATATCGCACAACACGTTGACATGTTCTCTGCCCACATCCTTTTTTGCCCCCGCAATCATGGTAAGCAACTCATACAGGACTCTTGATATTATGATCCCGTCTTCTTTGAGTAAATGATTCCGCTTAATCCTGATTCTACAAATACCGTCCTTAAGTCTTATCCTGTCGCCACCCGGAAAAAAATCCTCCTTTTGCCATACATCACTTATGTCATAACGGTCATTTTTTGCGCCAAAAAAATCAACTTCGCGTTCAATATATAACAACGCCTGCTTTTTAATATATTCATCATACTTAGCGGATAGTCCTGCAAATTCGGCAATATGAACCGCCGCCCCCTCATTTACCTCGGACAGTTCTGCCATAACGCGATTACGTATCCGGTTTCTAGCATAATTGTCATCCTTATTAGTCACATCTTCCTGCCAGATTATATTATTGTCCTTTAGAAATTTTTCGATTTCGCATCTTCTGACATCCAGCAGGGGGCGTATAATCTTAGCATTGGAGTTGATAAAGTCATGTGTCCCTTCGCCGTCTACCACTCCGGTCTCCTTCTCTTTAGGAGCAATATCACTAACCGTCAACAAAGATACCGGTCTCATTCCTGCCATTCCTGATATATCCGTACCTCTGGCCAAATGAAACAATACCGTTTCCGCCTGATCGTCAAGATGATGCGCCACTGCAAGTTTTGTAGCACCGATGTCTTTCATTACTTTCGCAAAGCACTCATATCTGTATTGGCGCCCCGCCTCTTCCTCCGACAAATGATATGTCGTTGCCAGTAACGGAATATCTTCCTCAAAAAGGTAAAAGGGAATATTTCTTTCTCTGCACAGGCTTTCCACATACTGCGCATCCTCCCCTGCTTCTTCCCTTATGCCATGATTGATATGGACAACATAAAGAGACAAATTATATTCTTTCGACAAGCGAAAAAGTATCTCCAAAAGCGCAGTGGAATCCGCACCCCCCGAAACACCTAAAACCACTTTATCATTTACTGTCAGCATTTTATTTAGAGCTATATATCTTTTGACTTTATCTATCATTTTTCTTCCTTTATCTCACCGTTCCCACACTCCGACCACCATCACTGTGCTGTCATCGGAAAGGTTCCCATTTTGCATACCGGAAACATCTTCCATAATGAGCTGGGCAAATTTCTGTACATTTTCAGTATCTATATCTGCGATTAGATTCGCAAGATAATTCTCCTTATCGGGTGCGGATATTCCATCCAGCACACCGTCACTTATCATGACTATAATATCACCATCATAAAGCTTTCTTGCGCAAGTGTCAAACTCAATATCTTCAAGTACACCCACAGGCAAAGAAGATGAACGGATACACTCCACACTGTCCTCATGCCGTATAAATGTGGTCGAAGCTCCGAGCTTGATGAAATCCGCCGCTCCCGTATAAAGATTAAGCACTGTAAGATCGAGTGTCGAACTTCCTCCTCCGTCCGTCAGAAAACTTATAAATGAATTCATAAGTTCCACTGCAAGCTCTCTGCCAAAACCGGCAGACAACAACTGCTCCAGCAAATCTACAATCTGCCTGCTCTTAGTGTACGCATTTTCTCCACTTCCCATTCCGTCCGAAATCATGCAGACCACCTTTTCATTATCCAGTTTTGTAATCGAGAAATTATCACCGCACATTTCCTCTCCCATGCGATTTTTTCTCATTAATCCTGTTGTTAGAAAATATTTCCCCTCTTCGGAAAATGTGAATATGCTGTCCTCCGTTCCCACCAGATCCTCACTTCTGCCAACACAGTACATGTGTTGTCTTACAACACTCCCTACACTTCTCGCCAGCATTTTTCCCGACACTATACGATTGCCGTTAATCCTGCACCGGATAAGCACTTGAAGCCTTTCGTCTTTATCTCTTAGACACACCGCCTTGGATACACCAACCCCTCTTCTTCTGCATTTATCCGTAATTCTTGCCTCAAAATTATCCACCGGATAAATCTCTTCTAATATCTCCCCCTGAAATCCCGTAATAATCTCACCCACCTGTCTTAACTGCCTAATAAAATTCTTTCGCATTTCGTTAAGTCTGCTGCTTTCTGACTCCATAGCATTCAAAAGCGAAATGCCGTCACCGCTTAGATACATATTGGAAAGACCGCTCGGTATATGGTCCTCCCATTCATTCTCGTGCAAAGACAACATTTTCTCCATGGCAATAAATGCCTGTCCGAAATTCTCTATCTGTCTCTTAGTCGCCTCCTGCACCAATATATCCTGGGACGATTTTGTGACCTCTGCATCTTTTATCACAACCCGCTTCAACCCGGACTCCGGGGTGAACATAAATATGACAGACGCTATAAGTATACTTATCAACATATTCGTGCCAAGTAAGCTTTTCTCATAGGTGATACCTAAAAGCACCATTCCGGAAACAAAGGCCAGCAGCGCTCCCGCCTTACCTGCCTCCTTCAGTATCACTGTCAGTCCTGCCACAGCGATCATAACCACAAGATATGATATTTTACCTGAAGTAAATGCCATGGCCACACCGCAAAGACTTCCCATGGCAATTCCTATACCCGCATCAAACCGGTAAGAAAAATAGAGGATCATATATCCTGTCACAATAAGTACTAATGAAAAGGGTTCGCTAATATCAGGGAGTCCGAAAACCCCTGCTCCCATCAGCGAGAATAGTCCTATAAATCTTCTGTCATCAGCAAATATTCTGCTTGTCCCCACCTTCATTGCAGCAAACCCCTGCTCAAAAACAATAGTCATGCAACCGGCTATAACGCCTTCGAGAAGGGTATAAAGTATGGCTATTTCCTTACCCGTGACAATGTATTCAAAAGGCATGGATACTCCCCAGAGTATCATTCCTGCCGCCAAAGCTATCTGACCGCTTCCGGAAAATATTATTTCACGCTTAGTCCTGTTAAGTATCACCAGAAGAAGAACCAGAATAATCCCGTACCTCAACACCTCCTGTCCTTCAAATCTGCTCATCACTCCAAAAAGCAACGCAATAAACATGCTCAGGGAGCTTTCCTCCTGCAGATAAGATGCCATAAAAAAGGGCACAACAAAAGGATACATTCCGAGCAGTGAACATCTTGCCACCATAAACGCCAGGACATGTATCCCTATCTTATAAATTCTATAACGCATATGACATACCTCCTTACATAATTACACTAAGCTACCATAGCATGTACATATGGATAAATATGTCATATTATATTTCCATTAATCGCAAAATTCGATATCATTTATTATCCGGCTGTATAAGAATCTCATTCGGATATACCAGCCCTAATTTGGTCTTGGCAACCTCCTCCATATATCTCTTGGTCTGCATATATTTCTCCAGGTCTTCAAGATCTTCTTTTCTCTTTTCCTCACTCTCGATTTTGGCGGCAAGCGCCTCCTGCCTCTTTGAAAGCTCTTTACTCTCCTTGTATAGAGAAAACGACCTGATTCCGATAACAATACATACAATCAACACACCGACAAATATAACCGGTACTTCTCTTCTTCTGTTCTTCTTTTTCTTACGATTTCTGCTCAATCAGGTTCACCTCTTGATTTCCATTATCTTCCTTTAATCGCTATTTTAACCTCTGTCACGATATTTTTCAACATTTTTCTTATAAAGCCTATAAGATATGTCACAGGCGATATGATAATGCGAAAACATTTTTTCCAATAAGGAGTTATCAATCGAAAAAACTTTAACAAAAGTTTTGACAAAGTAAATGCGTATATTACAACGCCCAAAAACATGCCTATAAAAGCATATGCCCGAAGTGCTCCCCGGTTATATACCACCAATGTCTTAAATACCATCCAGGCAGTAAATATCCAGAATGCCAGATCCTCAATATCCACTATTACGTCCTTGTGGGGTATCAACAGGCGCAATATTCTTATAAGGTCATATAAAAAGGCAAGAAAAGCTCCGAGAAGCAGACAGATTCCAAAAAGAGTCATTTCATCATATATTAAATCTGCCACCGTTTCACCTACTTAAACAGCCTGTTGAATATGGAGTTTTCATCTTTGATACCCGGCTTAATATCTGAATAGGTAAAAGAATCCACCCTGCCGTCAATCTCAACCTCACCTTTCTCTAAGGTCAGTTTTGTGACATTCAAGTCCTTGCCTTTTATTAAGAGCATACCCTGCTCAGTCTCTAATAAAATCTCGTTGGGGTCAAAGGATATCACAGCGTTAACACCTGTGACTACACCTGCACCGCGATTATTAAGGGTTATTCTATGGGATTTACTATTACTGCGAACTTCTTCCATCCATGTCCTCCATACATTTCCATCAGACAATTGCGAAACAGCCTGTTCTACGCATACCGGCAGCATATGCATAGATGTGTCCCGCAACAATCTTTTTTATATAATAAATGTATGAATACTCAGTTATAAACATGACTGGATTTCACAGATATTTGAACATTTCCTTCGCGTCTTCCTTCCTGGTGGAATCAGCTATCTGAGTTACTTCAACAGAAACATTCTTGTTACCGAATTCTATATCAATTCTGTCACCGACTTTGACATCGGCTGATGCCTTGGCAACTTTTCCATTGACCATCACCCGCCCCGCATCACAGGCCTCGTTTGCCACAGTGCGGCGTTTGATCAGGCGCGATACCTTAAGATATTTATCTAATCTCATTGTTTTACCTCTCATTTTCAGAAAAAGAAGGCTGTCGCAAATGCAACAGCCTTCCGGTTTTGTAAGATTAATATAATAAAATCAATTATTTCTTTTTCTTACCCTTACCTGCGTTAACAGAATCCTTAAGTGCCTTACCAGCCTTGAACTTAGGAGCCTTAGATGCAGGAATCTTCATTGTTGCGCCAGTCTTAGGATTTCTTCCCTCTCTTGCCGGTCTGTCAACAACTTCGAATGTACCGAAACCAACTAACTGGATCTTCTCACCCTTTGTTAACTCTGCTGCTACAACATCTGTGAAAGCCTTAAGTGCCTTCTCAGCGTCCTTCTTAGATAATTCAGTCTTCTCAGCCATAGCTGCTACTAACTCTGCTTTGTTCATAGGAATAGTTCCTCCTCTTAAATATATAGTATTTGCTTAATATTCCTTGCCGCCTGGACAAGTCCTATCAGTAGTTATACTCGTTTAATGGTAGTTTGTCAAGCAATTCCCTATATTCTTCGTTTTTTTGTACAAATTAGTAGAATTTTTCGAGTTGAAACGTGTCAAATTATATTCAATTTGCTAATTTGATTTATATATTTTGCACATATAATCCAGTATCCTTTTGTATACTTTGACTATAGACTTTTTGTGGATTTTATGACTCATTTTTCAATGAAACCATTGATTTACCTTGATTTTTAGCCTTCCATCTGCTTACCTAGGAAATTGGCGGCTATGATCGCAGCTTTTCTCTCGATCTCTGTCAGAGGGTTTTTGGCATCTTTATTAAGGATAATCACTGCCCCTATGGCATCTCCCTCACATATGATTGTCTGTACGATCTCACCCTCATAAATATCATCATTTTCACCTGTAATCCTGATATATCTCTTCTCGCCTTTTCTTGCCATTATAGCTTCTCTGTCATTAATCGCATCTTCCAATTCCTTGTGCAGCGGCTTTCCCAGCAGAGTTTTCTTAGAGATACCGGAAACAGCTATGATCTGATCTCTGTCCGTCACGCACACCGGACATCCCAGGATGTTCGCCGTAGCATCCACATATTCCTGAGCAAATATGGACAACTCTCCGATAGGAGAATACTTTTTTAAAATAATCTCTCCATCCTTATCAGTAAATATCTCTAACGGGTCACCCTCTCTAATCCGCAGGGTGCGTCTTATTTCCTTCGGTACAACAATTCTTCCAAGCTCGTCTATCCTTCTTACAATTCCGGTTGCTTTCATAATTCGTAATTCCTCCATTTTAAGATACTTGCCATACATTATCAGCCTCACATTACTGCATTGTTCTTAATGGCACTTTCTGTATGTAGTATCTGTCAAATGTTAGAAAATATACGCAAATTTTTTATAAAGAAAAACACTTTCAATATTAAACTAAAGCAGCCTCTATATGAATCATAACCTTAACCTGCAAACATTATTCCGTCAAATAATTCCTCGATATCCGTACCATCTATTGTCTGTGGCCAATCACCCGTCTTTATGGAAAATCTATATATATTACCTTTTTCATCTATAAGATCAACTATATCTTCTCCCTTGGTACCGTAGACCGAAAGCCTGGTTTTCGCCGGAACAGTTACTTTCTCTGATGCAACTTCCAAACTCTCCTTATCTACCATATCTGCCGTTAAATCCTTCTTAGAGGTCATATTATAATCATCACTCTTCATGGCATAGTAGTAATCCTCAGGTTTTATAAGTTCGCCATTATCATTTATATAAGCCTTTGCAATTCCCGTATGAGTCGAGAATATCTGAATAATATCGCCAATATATATATCGCTTGGAGATGTAAATGGTGCCTCCCAGGTGGTAATCCAATCAGATTCGTAATCCGGCACAGGAAGATCACCTGTTATGTATCCGCCATACTCACCGATCATTTCCACCTTGTTCCCATTTACACGAAATGCGCGGGTGGTACTGTAATCATTTTCCATAGTCATATGAACATAGATATATGTCTTGCCACCTACATGAACAAGATAGGGAGTTGTATCGTATCCATATACCTCCATAGTATTTTTCTCACCGTTAACTGTGATATATAAACTGTTTACCCAATCGTAATCGTCAGTTTCCGGTTCTATCATTAACGTATCCTTCGTTCCGTCACCATTTATATCCGTTGTGATCGTATCCCAGATACTGACCTTTTCCACATAATTGTCCTCCTGCTTACGAAAGCCGTCAAAGAACAACTCCGGATGTTCATCATAGGTAATACTTACTGTCTGTGTTCCGGAAGCATAAGCGCCAAGCTGGTAAATGCCAAAGTAAATGTCAACTCCATCGGGAGTTATGAACCACGAACAGCCCTGATTGGCTTCTCCTGTGAGATATTCAGGTATAGACTCGTCCAGGGAATCAAGTAATATGCTGTCTGAATACTTCTCTACGATCTTGTCCTTAACTACAGTCCGAAGAGCTTCAATATCCGGAATCACATCTTTTAGAGTAAGTTCTTTTCCGGAAACCGAATCAAAATTATAGCCGCCGCTTCCGTAGGAGCCATGGGCGCCTCCCATATAATCGCTCTCATTTACCCTGATACACAAAAAGGCATCATCAGCTCTTGTTATATCAATTTCTTTATCCAATGAATACTGAGCAAAGCTTTCTTTATCCTCTGCCTCCTCATACCAGCTCTTTGCCTCATTCAAATACTCTTCATATGTCTTAAGATATTCTTCCTCCTGCTGCTTGTTAAATGCCTCTAAGGACTTTTCCAATTCGGGATATGCCACCTTACACTCATCAGCAAGATAAGCCTTGGCATAACTGCCTGACATCAGAACATTGTAAGAATCCGGTTCCTTATATTCTTCATGGGATTTGTTCTCTATCACCAACTTAAGCGGTCCTTTGTAAGAAGTCTCGTCCTGCTGTCCGTTATCTTCATCGGCTGCAGGAGAAGCTTCATCAGATGCCCTGGCCGCTTCTTTGGCACTTTGGTCATCTTCTTTGGTTTCCTCTGCATTTTCCGTAACATCAATATCCTCTTTCGCTTCCTGTCTCCCACCTGTCTGTCCGCAACCCTGGCAAAATCCCGCCATAAGCATTATCGTCAATAATGTCATCACGGTTCGAATTAATCTTCTCATAATCAATTTTCTCCCTTCATTCTTATGATTTAGTAGGTGATTGCGAAACGCTTATTCTTTGTTTTGCCTTTGTGCATATTGACAGTTCCATTGCAGGCACGCTCTCGCTGCTCGTCGCACGCAGCGGCACTAAACTCATGCTTCGCATTCGTTAAGTGCCGGCGGCTCCAAAGCACCTGCGTATGGAATCTGTACAACATGCACAAGGCAATCAACTGTATTAATGAGTTTCGCAATTACCTATTATGATTTAGGCAATTGCATAACTGAATTATAAATTAGTCGCCAGATTGTGTCAACGACAGGCTTCTCCATTGTAAATATCGATTTTGTCTTTTAATTTTGGGATTTATCTGATATACTGTGCTTGTAAGCATTTTTATACCGATGGCAATAAGGTTTTGCTTGCATATCAGATGGGGATGTGTTATAGTGTGAACAGGCAAAAAGATATTACAAGGCATATTGCACAAAACGAAACCCCAGAAGCTTCCGACTTCCGGGGTTTCTCCTTCTTTGTGGCAGTATAATATTCTACTTGCCACACAGCGAAGTAACTGTTCGGGCTAGTTGTCTTTGCCATCCCCATCTAGCCACTTGCAAATATAGTGGCAAACCATACCTGCCATAACAGAGATTATAAAAGATACTACAATTGGCATATTTCACCTCCTTTCTTAAAGGAGAAGACAACACATATATTATAACTGCCAGTTATGCCATTGTCAATATTGGCAATTTGTAAGGAGGGGGACAGATATCATGAACAACAAAAAAATCAGCATTATACTTCCGTGTTACAATGTAGAACAATATCTGGACCGATGCTTCAACAGTTTGAAGAATCAGACATTAGGTTTCGAGAATATAGAGCTCATATTTGTAAATGATGCCTCAACCGATGGCACTCTTGCAAAACTCACCTCACTCGAGGAACAATATCCCGACAATATAATCGTTATCAACTTTACCGAGAACCGGCGCCAGGGCACTGCGAGAAACGTAGCCTTGGAATATGCGTCAGCGCCATATATAGGTTATGTGGATTCCGATGACTGGATTGATGTCACCATGTTTGAGAAAATGATATCTGCCATTGAGAAATACGACTGCGATTTTGTTGAGTGCCGCTGGGATCTTGCAAGGGACGAAAAGCACCGCACACCCGTTAAGAAACTTGGCGACAATGGTTATCTTGACCTCACAAAACCGGAGATACGTGCCAAATTCATCGGCGATCAGATAGGTATCACGGCTCTTTGGAGCAAAGTATTCAAAAAATCCTTTCTTGAGGATAATGATATATTCTGTCCGGAGCAGATAAGATACGAAGATATCTTTTTCTGCTATCTGGCATTTCTCTATGCCAAATCCTACTATAGAATAGACGAAGCACTTTACCATTATTTTGTCAATCCTGAAGGAACAGTGCAAAGAAAGAGTCAGGAATATCAGCTTGACAAGATGACCATCGCACTGGGTTTCCTTGAGACTTGCAAAGAGAGAAGATTGTTTGAGGAGGAAACCTTATCAAGCATAACCACCAAAGACTGCATAGAGTGGATGTTCCTTGAGAAATATTATGTGTACATGCTCTGGGAGATCTTCCAGGAGTTCCCTGACCGTTCTTACGACTATTTCATAGAGATGCGCGAGACTATATTAAATGAGGTTCCTGATTACAAGACTAATCCGTTCCGTTTCTGGGAAAGCAATGCATTTGATAATCTTATGTTGAATTTTGTGGATTACAGGCTTACGAAAGAGCAGTTGGAAAGTTTCCGCGATGAACTGCTTATAAAGTTTGGAAAGCAGTCCAACGTTTCACATTCCTATATTCCTCAAGATAATTGCACTGAAGCAAACCTTTCTAATACTACAAGAAACAGCCAAATTGATGAACCGATCAATAACAGTTCAAAAGCTGCAGACAATAAAAAATACCACATTTTATTCTGCAAACGCGGTTCAATCTGCGAGGATGGCATATCCAATGGCTTCAAATATCTTGATTATGATGTGGATTACATGACCAAAGAATTCACCAGCTACGACTATGATCAGGATTATCTTACTGCCTTAGCAGACAAATTGGAAAACAGCATTAATGCCGGAAAGAAATACGACTGTGTCTTCACTGTCAATTTCATTCCGATCATCGCGAGATGTTGTAATGTTTTCAAGATTCCTTACGTAAGCTGGACCGTTGACAATCCTGATTTTGAATTATTTTCAAACACTATTGAGCTTCCATTTAATAGAATATTCATGTTCGATCAGAGCCAATACAACAAGTTCGCTCCAAAGAATCCGGATAACATTTATTATATGCCTTTGGCCTGTGATTATGAAGCCTGGAATTCATTTGAACTTACTGAGGAAGACCATAAGAATTATGATTGTGATATATCATTTATCGGATCGACCTATGAGGAAAAATGCAAATATAACGATATTGTCAAAGACCTGTCACCATTTGTTAAAGGTTATGTAGACGGTCTGATTGCCGCCCAGCTCAACGTATATGGCTATAATTTCTTGGAAGATGCCTTAACAGATGATTTTGTAAAACAGTTCAAGAAAGAAGCCGGCTGGTATCCTCTAGGCGAGGACTACACCGAAGATGACAGAGCGATAATTGCCGATACATACATCGGATACAAATGTACCGAACAGGAACGGTTCATGACGCTTAAGAATATATCAGAACATTTCAAACTGGATCTGTGGACATTAAGTGATGTTTCCCGCTTCCCGAAAGCTAATTTCAGAGGTGGTGCCGACTCCGTTACCATGATGCCCAAGATATTCAAATGCAGCAAGATCAACTTAAGCATGACCAACCGCCCAATCCGCACAGGTATGCCTCTTCGCATGTTCGACACTATGGGGGCAGGTGGATTTCTTCTGACTAATTATCAGGCTGAAATACCCGAATACTTCGAAATCGGTAAAGACCTTGAAGTGTATGAAAGTCAGGAAGATCTGCTTAATAAGATTGCTTATTATCTTGAGCATGAAGATGAACGAATAGAGATTGCAAAAAACGGACAGGAAAAAGTAAAGAACGAACACAGTTACAAAATCAAACTTCAGAAGATGTTGAAAATGGCAGGGGTATGAGTCCCTGCCATTTCTGATATCTGTATTCCTCTATTCAATTACTTTAAGTATAATTCAATACAAAAGTCCTTTGACAATCATGATATTGTATCTATTAAATATCCAGCTATCCTTTCTGCTCCCCTGCCATCAACAATTTTTTTCATACGATGTGACATTTCAAGACGAGTATCATAATCAGTTATTAATTCACGAAGTTGGACCTGACATTCATTTATACATCCGTCCAAGTTCTTTGCAGCATTACCCGCATATCTCATCAAGCCTTTCCTTTCCCACATATATGCACCTTTTTGATTATCAGCAATCTCTAAGCATATAGTAGGAGTTCCGCAGGAACAAAGTTCGTAGAGTGTAGATCCCGCTGCCGAAACAGCTAAATCACATTCTGTCATGTAAGCAGACATTTTAGTTACATTCTCATGCAGAATAATATGTCCGTTTGAAGCCGCAGCCGCAGTTTCAAGCATACTTTTATTCTTATTAAACTTGCCCACAATTATATGATAATAAAGCTTATTAAGCTTATCATCACATAAAACAGCTTTTAACAGATTCCCAGTAACATTTAATCTATCCGTGCCTCCGGTAGTTATCATCACCTTATTCACATCAGTTTTGACACTACAGTCCACATTCAAAAATTCTTCTCTTATTGGTACATATTCTCCACCAATTAAATATTTCGGCTCGCCTCTTTCTCCATACAGTTCATGGTATGCACTCATATCTGCAAATACCGCATAATTAATAAGTGTGTTGACCGGATATGCAAATGCATATATGTCATCAATATATACAACCTTCGTTTTCCGCGACAAAAAACTCAGGTATTTCTCAGTCACATAGTAGCTGTCAACAAGAATAATCGTTACATTATTATCCTCTATATATTTACCTATAACATCCATTTCTTTATCAAGATCATTCCACACAGTTCCCAGAACATCAACAGAAAAGCCCCTTTCTTCAATCAACGAGCAAGGCGAATCATCTGCAGTAACAAATCTAACCTCCACGTCATGTTTTCTTATCTGCTCGGCAATTGAAAGACATCTCATAATATGTCCGGTCGCAATCACATCATTACCGTCTGCACGAATGTATATTTTATTTAACACCTTTTCAACATTTTTCATAAATTGTTATCGCTTTCCAGATAATCATACTAGTTGCATATTTCTTTAAGTATTTTTACAACATACTCTACCTGCTCTTCCGTCATATCTGCATAAAGCGGTAAGGTAATTGCCCTCGAATAAAATTCCTCTGCATTAGGGCAGCATACATCCTTAAATCCATGCTTTTGATAGTATGGTAATTTGTAAACAGGAATATAATGTACATTAACTCCTATTCCTGCTTTCCTTAAAATATCAAATATCTCTTTTCGTCTATCTGCCGGAACTTTAATCATGTATAAATGATAGCTAGACAGACAATCCGGATGCTGATAGGGAATCACTACATTATCACAATTCGCAAGCAACTTGTCATATAATGCTGCAAGTTTTCTTCTATGTTCTGCAAAACCATCTAGTTTTTTCATCTGCGAGATGCCAAGAGCACACTGAATATCAGTTATACGATAATTAAATCCGAGTTCTAACTGTTCATAATACCATGCGCCATCATTTACAGGCATAGATTTATTTTCAAGATATTCGTCTTCTCTTGTAATCCCATGAGTTCTGAATAACTTGAGCCTATCATAAAGCTCTTTGTTATCGGTCATTATCATTCCACCCTCACCGGTAGTCACAGGTTTGACCGGATGAAAGCTGAAAGTAGTCATATCGGATAATGCCCCCACTTTCCTGCCCTTATACTCTCCGCTTATAACCTGTGCGCCATCCTCAATCACAATCAGGTTATGCTTTCTTGCAATCTCATGTATCGCATCCATCTCACAGGGCTGTCCGGTATAATGCACAGGAATAATAGCCTTAGTTTTATCTGTAATCTTCCTTTCTATATCTTCAGGATCAATATTGTATGTATCCTTCTTAATATCTGCAAATACCGGCGTTCCTCCACAATATAATACACAGTTGGCTGAAGCAGCAAATGTAATGGGAGATGTAATCACCTCATCACCTTCCTTGATTCCCGCTGCCAGACAGGCAACATGAAGTGCCGCCGTACCATTAGAAACCGCAACTGCATATTTTGCACCAACATAATCTGCCACACATTTTTCAAATTCTGACACCTTAGGTCCTGTAGTAAGATAGTCAGACCGTAACACATCCACTACTGCATTTATATCATCATCATCTATTGATTGTCGTCCATATGGTATATACATTAATTCAAGCCTCCTTGTAAATTCCAAGTTCTGATATTTTATCTTTTAAATCAACAAACAGCGGAATATAAAATTCGAGTATGTTATTGACTCCATCTTTCGCCATATCTCCATCATAATCATGCGCAAAAGCATTTCTTTCATCTAACATCTTCATCCACATATCATCCCCAATAAGTTTTACCGAGGCGGCACATTTAAGCACTTCTCTGGGCGATCCCATTGCGAAATCCAAAATCTTATAATACTCTGTTACTATGTCTTTCATAACTTTCCACGAAATATCAAAAGTAAGATTAAACTTCTGCACCGTGCCACTTAACACAAAATCATCTGACATATCTCTACCCTTTGCCTGTTCCAAACCAGTTAATGACTTTACAAAGCTTTTATATCGATTAATAGATTTGCTTACCATACTTATCCATATCCTCCTTTAGATATTCGTTCTTACACGTAGCGTAATTGAATACATCTATCTTCTTTAGTGTAGGAATTCTATCCAGATCTTCTTTCAAAGCTCCGATATTACTGCAGCCTTTTACTATAATATCAATATCGCTTGTATCTCGTTCAGTTCCTTTCGCATATGAACCATACAAGTATAAATGTTCAACATTATGCTGTCTGCACCTATATTCAATTTCCTTCAATATGTCCTGAATTGACATTACAGTGTTCTCCCCAAATATAAATAATAATAAAATCCTCTACATCTTCGTTTGTTTTCAACTTCTTAGTATTCTTTGCGGACACGCAAATCTATGCAAAACTCAATTTATCATGTCCCAAGAAAGTGGTTCACCTTTACTCAAATCCCGCCTTGCCGTCTTTCCCAAAATCTCTTCATAATACATAGGATGCATTCCAAATCCAGGTCTTATTGAACGTACATTATCCGGAGTAAATGCTTCACCTTCTTTGACATCCTTCACCACGTATAGTGAACGTCCGCTTTCTCTCTCACCTACTTGTTTCTCTTTTAGTTCAAATGTGCCTTTTCCCAGCGCCTTCTCCAGATTACGAATCTGTCTTACCATGTCGATGAACTCTTCCATCTCCATAGAAAAACCTCCATCCGGTCCACCATCTGAGCGCTTAAGTGTAACATGCTTTTCAACTACTTTAGCACCAAGTGCCACCGCACCCAAGGTCACCTCACTACCAAAAGTATGATCAGAAAGACCTGTTATACAATCAAAGGTTTTGCTCATTAAAGGTATAGTTCTGATATTCATATCTTCATAAGGACATGGATATGCCGATGTACATTTAAGCAGGATTACATCCTCATTTCCTTCTTCTTTACAAACTCTTAATGCTCTTTCAACATCTTCCATATACGCAATTCCAGTAGAGATAATAATAGGCTTCTTAGTTCCGGCTATTTTTTTAATCATGGGAATATCAAATATTTCATAGGATGCAACCTTGTATGCAGGCATTCCTATCTCTTCCATGAAATCTACCGCTGTCAGATCAAATGGTGATGAAAAACATGACATCCCAAGGCTATTAGCATATTCCATCAAATCTTTCTGCCATTCCCAGGGTGTATAAGCCTTTTGATATAGAGAATATCTGGTCTCCCCATCCCATAGTCCTCCGTGTATCTGAAACTCAGGGCGATCACAATCTATCGTTATTGTATCAGCCGTATATGTCTGAAGCTTCACTGCATCTGTACCTGAATCCTTGAGACGATAAATGATCTCTTTTGCCCTGTCAAAGTTCATAAGGTGATTTGCAGACATCTCTGCGATTATATAAGTTGGTGAGTTAGTGTTGATAAGTTTTCCATCGATATTAATCTCTTTGTTCATATACTATTCTCTCCTATTATCAATCTACATTTTTTATTAAATATCCTCAATGAATATATCCTTTTGATATGTTATAGAAATAGAGCCAGCGAACACTGACTCTATTATATACTATACGTATGTTTATAGCAAATCAAAGATCAGGATGTCCAACCATCAACCGATACTTCATCTCAGCTATCTTCCAATCCGTCTCATTGTCAATATCCTGTACCTCTAATTCCGAAACGATTATAGGTGCGCTTCCACCGGCACTATCACTATCAAAAATACTTTCTGTCTTCATTACATAGAACTGTCCGCAATCGTGGTATATCGGTTCCAGATCCTGTGACCGTTTCAATCTGTTTTCAGGGAATTGGTAATACAACAGATTATCCTTCACGACAAATGCCCGCTGGGGCGGAAATGAATACTGCACGACAGGAGTAACACTGTCAACCCCATCTTTGTCCATAAGTTCTATCGCTCTTTTCAATTTATCAGCCGTTACAAATGGTGCTGTTGGATATATACACACGACAATATCAAACTCCTTCCCAAGCTTTCTGTATTCTGTAATAACCTCACGCAGCACATCATTAGTAGTGGCATAATCATCCGAAGTCTTTTCACTCCTCATAAAAGGTACCGAGGCACCATATTTCTTAGCAACCTCTGCTATCTCATCACTATCGGTAGAGACCATCACTTCTTCAAACATTCCTGATTCTAACGCAGCCTCAATAGAATATGCTATGATTGGCTTTCCACAAAATTCTTTGATATTCTTCTTGGGTATTCTTTTGCTGCCACCTCTGGCTGTTATGATTGCGATAGATTTTTTTTCCATAGTTAACTACACACCCTTCATGTAATATACTTCTCCATTTATCTTTACCTCTGTAACAAGCCACATATATTCGATAGTCCTTACCAACATTTGAAAAAATCTTTAAAATTTCCGGATCAACAAAAGTCTCAAGCAGTGCTCCCGCCATTGCACCAACTTTCTCCCCGCTTAATCATTAAGATAATCCATAAAGTTAATTTTATTATCAAGAGCTGTAGTAGTTGGTCTGCCAAGATCATCTCTGGCGCCAATCCCGCATTTGACCTCAATTAATGTAAGATCATCTCTATTTCCTGCAATTTCAAGTTCCCTGTCAAGGGACTCATAATCTGCCACACAAGACGCAAAAGGATAACCACAATCTCTTGCAATCTCCCAAAAATTCAAATTGCTCATTACCGTAGGCTGACCACCAACAGTTTCATGGGAACCATTATTGATGACTATGTGAACAAGGTTCTTTGGATGACAATTAGCTATTACCGGCATTGCACCCATATGCATCAGTGCTGCACCATCACCATCTATACACCAAATCTTCTTATCAGGTTTGTTAATTGCAACTCCGAGAGCAATTGACGAACAATGACCCATGGAACCAACCGTGAGAAAATCATATTTGTGTATATTCTCATTCCGGCTTCTAACATCATTATTACTATCAGTAATATTATTGTTTTCATCTTCTTTAGGAAACATATCAGTTTTTTGACTCTCCCGTATCTCAAAAAGCTCTCTGGAAGCTTTACCGGTGGTGCTTATTATCGGATCCTTCCCACTGTACTTAACAATATGCCTGATTATCTCCTCACGGGTCATAACATTTCCATTGCCGTATTCAACATTTCCATCATAGGTAAGCCCGCCCTTACGAATAACAAAGGCAACCTGACTTCCCTGCCCAAGTTTTGTTTGAAATCTGTTCATAACAGCCTTGACCTCATCTTCTGTTGTATCCTTACCGATTTCAAAACTGGATATGCCCATATCAGCAAGAAGTTTAAGGGTAACCTCTCCCTGATATATATGCTGAGGCTCATCATGCACACCGGGTTCGCCCCGCCACCCTATAATAAATATCATAGGAATGGCATATACTTTATCATTCAACAGACTCGCCACCGGATTAATGATATTGCCCTCCCCGGAATTCTGCATATACACAACAGGAACTTTACCTGTTGCCAAATGATATCCTGCTGCAAGCCCCACGCAGTTGCCCTCGTTGGCAGCTATGACATGGTGGGCAGGATCAATGCCATATGTATTCATAAGATAATTACATAATGCTTTAAGTTGGCTGTCAGGTACCCCGGTGTAGAAATCGGAATTGATTGTATTAATTAAAGTTTCAACATTCATTATTATGGTCCTTTCCATACTATACAATATTATGCGTTTGCGAAACTCTGTTTCTTTGTTTTTGTCTATGTGCATATTACGTTTTTCAATTAGCTATTGTATATTATTACTTAAAATTTCATGATATAACTTATCAATCTGATTTTCATTAAGACTAACCGGATTATTCTTAAGCCGTTCCGGATTAACAGATGTCTTAAGGATCAAATAATCTTCATCTGAAACATCAGGTATTTCCAACTGCAATCTTGTGATCATAGAATCAAACATCATTCCCAGTTTATCCAACCCTTCAAGACCAAGTACCTTGGCTAATTCATCAAATATTTCTATCAGATATTGCCGTCCTCTCGGATCAATACAATCATCTGTATGTCGAGTCATATACGGCAATAACTTCGCAACACATAAAAATGCCGCTTGCCCGTGAGCAATGCCATAAAGTGATGTCAGCTTATAACACATTGCATGTCCCGCCGTAGTCTTAGTAATATTAATTGCCTTTCCGGCAAGATATGAAGCTTTAAGCATATTATCATATACTATTTTCATGGAACCATTTGAAACATCTACATTTTTTTTATTATTAATATTCAATTCACATTCAGATATAATATCCGAATATCCTGCAATGCCTGTATCATTTAATTTTATTTTAGTATCATTCATACTAACATCCCGAAAGGTACTTTCATCAAACAGTTTTATTCCCAAATAAGTTTCCATATTACCAATCAACAGCTTTAACGCATTAAGCGAATATTCTTTACTCTCAGCCGTGCTATTAACAGACCAATATGATTCCACTGCATGACAGAAGGCATCTAATACGGTTGCCTTTTTCTGATACAATGGCAGTTCTGAAAGAACCGAACTATCCATTACAACAATTGACGGAACACAACTCTCATGCTCGACAGATTTTTTCTTGCCCTTATAATATATTACCGCAAAATGTGTAGCTTCTGACCCTGTTCCTGCCGTTGTTGGAATTGCAATAAATGGTATGGTATTATGTTCAATTTCATTTTCAATGTAATCAGCATCTTTTCCTCTTGCCTCTTGATTTTCATCAGTATTAAGGGGAACATACATATTTGCATACAGTTTAATACACTTTGCCACATCCATGGCTGATCCACCACCAACCGCAACAATCATGTCACATTGTTCTTTGTTATACATTTCTACACCCTTAACCACCGAATCATAGGTCGGATTAGGTGTAAAATCAGAAAAACGTATGACCTCAATTCCCAGACGTTTTTGCAGTTTCCGAAAATATGAATCATATCGCAGGAATCGAATTGATGAACCACACACAAGCATAATTTTCCCTGCGTTCATCTTCTTAATGTGTTCATCTAAGATATTCAGTTCATCTTCTATTTTTATTACTGTTTGCATAAACCCTCTATTATGTCATTACAATGTTTCTCTGCCATATCAATAAACTCTGTTATTAGCACCTTTTAACTTTCTATATCTTCAGGCTGCATCATATAACACAACACCCTCCTTCACATCTCTTCGGGGATAAGTCTTATAATCTCATTAAACGGCATAAGCATATCATCACACTCTAAAGCCCTGTGATTTTCAAGAATTGTCTTTGCCGCATTCTGTATTGCCGGAACTGTTGCGCGCATTAACTGATTAGCATATATAACTATATTCACTCCACGTTTCTTAAACTCTTCTTCTGTCACAGAATTAAATGAAGTAGGAACAACAACAATATAAGTATGTGTATCCTTTTCTCTAAACTTTTCCACAAATTCAAAAATTTCTGTCGGATCTTTCTTTCGACTATGAATCATAATTGCATCTGCGCCGGCATTACTGAATGCAACTGCACGCTCTAACGCATCTTCCATACCACGTTCTAAAATAAGAGATTCTATTCTTGCACATATCATGAATTCCCTTGTTTTTTGTGCTTTCTTTCCCGCTGCGATCTTCTCACAGAAATGCTCTATAGTATCCTGCGTCTGAAAAACTTCTGTTCCGAACAAGCTGTTCTTTTTGAGCCCGGTCTTATCTTCTATTATAATCATAGATACCCCAAGACGCTCCAACGTCTTAACGGTATATACAAAATGTTCAGTCTTTCCACCGGTATCTCCGTCAAATATAATCGGCTTTGTGGTTACTTCCATCAAATCCTCTATTGTACGAAATCTTGATGTCATGTCAACAAGCTCTATATCAGGCTTCCCCTTTGCTGTGGAATCACAAAGACTCGATACCCACATAGCATCAAACTGATGAGCACCACCATTCTGATAAACAACTGTATCCTCTACTATAAGACCTGTTAGTCCGTCATGTGCTTCCATTGCAGTCACAAGACCTTTGATTTCTAACTCTTTTCCAAGTCTTCCCCTTCTTATATCAGGCATTGCCATATCGGCTCTTGTCCTTGCCTCTAACTCTTTATACTTATCTTCCTTCGAATAAGGAAACTCCACAAGCTTTCCCCCATAGGATGCAAGAATGGATGTCACTTCATCTCTTATAGGACGCTGAAATCCCTTAGTCCAGTCATCACCATGAACTACAATATCAGGTCTTAACTGATTAAGTATGTCCCTGTAGCTTAGACTCTTTTGCTCCACCACATGATGAACTCCAGCAATATTCTCCATCATAAGTTTTCTATCACTAAATGGCACCAGAGGATATCTCTTGTAGCCGGATATTGCTTCATCCGATAAAACCCCTATAGTGAGTTTCCCTAGTCTCTGAGCCTTTTTTATAATATTAATATGTCCACCATGGATGATATCTGTGGAGAAACACATATATACTGTTCTTGATTTAACCTCTTTAAGTTTGGAGGCTACTACTGTAAGGTCCTCAGGATTATCAATCTCATTGCAAAGCAGATTATGAACATCCAGCGGATATATATTACATTTATCAGATATCTCATTAAATGCATTCTCTGCATAACATTTTCTCTTAGACACATCATCCGATTCACAATATTCAATGATCTTATCAAGCCATCGCTTCCAGTCTTCTTTTTTCAACTTATACAATGGCTGTGCCGCCATAACATTATTAAAGAATTCTATGCCGATTTGCGAAATTCTATGCAGCGCTTTATCTTTCTGATCAACTCTTTCTTCTGCATCAATACCATATCCCTCGTAACTTTCCACTTTGTAATTATGGTTTTTCGTAACCTGTTCCGAATCGTCACATACCGTATTACTTATAACTGCTTTGAAATCTTTTTGTGGCAATTCCAATGTTGAGCTAACCGTCATGCAACTAGTCTCACATTCCATCAACCTATCTATAACCTCATTCTCAAATACAAGATCTCCATGCATCAGGATAATATCGTCATCAAGATAGTTTCTTGCAAGATAGATTGAATATATATAGTTAGTATCTCTATATAACTCATTATTAACAAATGTTACATGAACCGGAAGATTAAGTCCTTCACAGTAATTCACAAGTACAGAGTCAAAAGCCCCCGTCGTCATTACAATATCCGTAACTCCAACATCAGCGAGCATATGAAGCTGTCTGGATAATATTGTTTCACTGTTAGAAATTTCTGTCATGCATTTGGGATGCTCCGATGTAAGAACTCCCATACGGGTTCCCATACCCGAATTAAGTATTAGTGCTTTCATAATATATTTCTCCTCTAGCCGTGTCACTTAATATAGTTACAATTTATGCTATTTCTTTAAACAAATCTTTCATAAAATATTATTAACAAATCATATTAGAAAATATTATCATTAGTTCAATCGAGTAGGAGGGAGATTTAATTAATCTCCCGACCTCTCACACCACCGTGCGTACGGTTCCGTACACGGCGGTTCAATCAACTTAACAAGTGACACACCTTTCGGTGTAGTAATCTAACATTGAGACTAATCCAAAGC
>JAFUGT010000129.1 GCA_017469275.1 Lachnospiraceae bacterium | reverse complement strand
CAAAATCAAGAACGATAATCATTTCCTTAGCCATTTTTTATTCCTTTCTATCCTGCCGTGCGACAATTGTACAGTCACTCTGTCACATTAGTATGACACCGTGCCAGTCCTCTCGTCACACCCCATGTCATACTTATTTTGCCTCACTGTTAATTATCTCTATCGCCTTATCAAGCTGAGGATCCTCATCATGTGGAAGATTTACGGCATTTTTTCTACCGTCCGGAAGCTCAACCTCATAGTCAGGATCGATACCTATCTTGTGAATATCATTTCCATTTGGAGTAAAATATTTTGCTATAGTGAGCTTTATGGCTGTTCCGTCGCTAAGTGGTATAACCGACTGAACAATTCCCTTACCAAAGGTTGTTGTTCCTACAATCTTAGCCTTGCCGCTATCCTTAAGTGCTCCGGTAAATATCTCTGATGCACTTGCACTGTTACCGTTTACAAGTACTACCATTGGTAGTTTAATCTGCTGTTCTTCATCTGATTCATAATCATTAAGAACGCGGCCATCTCTGTCTTCTACGGTAACTATAGTTCCTTCACCCATTACATAATCGCACATATCTGTAACTGCGTTTAAAAGTCCACCCGGATTATCTCTAACATCAAATATCAATCCCTTTGCGCCCTGTGACTTTAAATCCTCTATAGCCTCTTTGAACTCCTTAGGCGTATTGTCATAGAACTGCTGTATCTGAATATAGCCTATATTATCAGGCAGCATTTCATGATATACCGAGTAGTTTTCGACAACTCTTCTTACCATATCAAATTCAAAATAATCCGCCTCACTTTGTCTGTAAACCTTGATATGGGCAGTTGTTCCTTCTTCACCACGTATCATATCCACAACAAGAGAAAGCTCCTGATCGGTAATCTCTGTTCCATCAACCTCAACGATTATATCCTCAGCCAATATACCCGCCTCTTCGGCCGGACTTCCCGGTATAGGTCTTACAACAGAAACCACCATACTTTCATCCTGAGTAACAACTGCACCTACACCAACATATTCTCCGGAATCCTCTTCCATCAAATCCTCGTACTCTTCCTTTGTATAGTATACCGAATAAGGATCGTCCAATCCAGCCATTATACCATCATATATGGCCTCCTCCTGCTTATCCGGATCCTTGTCAAAATAAAAATAGCTGTCTATGTATCTGTTGATTTCATCTATTTTTTCATTGACAGCATCATCTTCCAAAACATTACCGCCTGATGAATCCTTGTTTGTATTGATGTTTATTGCATTACCGCCTTTTTTACCATCTTTATTCCATGGCAATGAGCAGCCGGAAAGTCCTAAAATCATGGCCGCCGATAAAGTTAAAGCAAATATCTTTTTTTTCAATTTTTACGTCTCCTATCTGTTATTATTCTAATATATTATACGATATAATTTTGAAAATAAAATGAACATTTACTGCATAAACTGTGTCTTATAATATCTTATAATCAATAAAACAACTTAAAGCTTACAAGGCAAAATGCCCCATAAGCTTTTAGTTATATCTCCAAAACGAATTTACAGATATGGCTGCGGATCAACTCTTGTTCCGTTTATTCTTACGCCAAAATGGCAGTGCGGACCGGTTGAATAGCCGGTACTTCCGGAATATGCTATAACCTGACCTCTTGTCACGTAATCGCCAACACTTACAAGTCTCTGTGAATTATGCATATATTCCGTAGCTACTCCATTACCATGATCTATAACTATATATTCACCCGCCGAGCTGCTATAGTGAGAAACTATAACGGTTCCTGATTCACCTGCTAAAATCGGTGTTCCTATAGGACACGCTATATCAAGTCCCTGATGGACAGTTCCCCATCTCGGACCAAAAGTCGAAGTAATAATTCCTCCACTGGATACAGGCCACTGAAAATTTCCACCTGTATAGTAAATAGGTACATTAAGACCTTGTGTTATAGCAGCAGCCTCGGCCTTTCTTCTTTCTTCCATTATAGCTGCAATCTGAGCATCTATGCTATCCATATCTGCCTGATACTGTGCAATCTGGGCATTGTATCCATCTATAGATGCGTTATAATTACTAATCTGTGTCTCTTTTCCCTCTATCATTATCTGAACAGCATCTCTATCCTCAGTAAGCTGATCCTCGATAACCTGAACCTCATCAAGCTGTGAATTAAGCAAATCCTTTGTATCTGATATTTCCTGCTTAATCTCAATAAGATCATTTAACATCTCTGAATCATAGTTATAAACCTGTTCTCCATACTCCTCCTGATTAACCATACTTGATATATCAGAAGATGTAAATACGACATCAAGATAGCTGTAATCATCATTTTCATAAGTATACTGAATTCTAAGCTTCATGGCATCATACTGTTCCTGTTCCTTTTCCTCAGCATCAGAAAGTTGAAGTTCAGTAACTGATATCGCATCATTAAGATTAGTTTTCTGGGTTTCCAAATCATTAATCTGTGTATTAAGCTCTGCTACCTGATTATCAAGTTCCTGAATAGCAGCAAGAATATTGTCTCTCTCACTGTCCATTTTATCTACAATAGCCTGAGCCTCCTGCTTCTTATCTTTAAGTTCTTCCTTCTGACCTTCAAGATCCGTTATACTCGTCGCATGAGAACTAATTCCCATGGAACCTACAATCA
The DNA here is from genome assembly GCA_017469275.1 of Lachnospiraceae bacterium. GTDB lineage: Bacteria > Bacillota > Clostridia > Lachnospirales > Lachnospiraceae > CAG-590. The sequence continues at coordinate 637 of JAFUGT010000129.1, read as the reverse complement.
CAAACGCCAATGCAGCTTTTAATATTCTTCGCATCCTTCGCATTATCTTTTCCCCCTTACACTTTAAGGTGTTTTCTGGTTGTAAATATACTTCCTATTAAACCTAAACCTATACCGATAGCTGCTGATATAGGGACCAATACTGCAAACATTTCTTTAATAGGTACAAAAGCAAAATTATTAGATATAACATTAAATCTTCCTACAACATAAGAAACAACGTGATCATACAAAATCCATACCAACGCAAGTGGTATGAGCGAACCGACAAGTCCTATAACAACACCTTCAACAATAAATGGTGCTCTTACAAAGAAATTTGTTGCTCCGATAAGCTTCATAATCGCAATTTCTTCTTTTCTAACAGTTATACCTATAGTTATTGTATTACTTATAAGGAAAATTGATACAAATAAAAGTATGGCAATTATTCCTATCGATGCATATCCAACAACACTGCTAAGTGCCTGTATACCATCAGCCGTAACCTCAGAAGTACTTACTTTTCTGACTCCATCCAAAGAGCCAAGATAATTTACAAACTCTGCCTGATTACTTAAGTCCTTCATGGTTATTTCATAAGAGGCACTATTTTTCAAAGGATTATCTCCTGCAAATGAAGCCATGGCAGCCTCAT
>JAFUGT010000128.1 GCA_017469275.1 Lachnospiraceae bacterium | reverse complement strand
TGATAACAAACTATTAGCTTTCAACAGATTTAACTTACCATTATCATCCGTAGCAAAGAACCAAGTATTCTTTGTGCTTCCGGTTGTTGCGCCTGTTCTATTATCAAAATACTCAATCTTAAAGATTGCACCAGACAGTCCAGCAGATCCTTGCGCTTTATTTTCCTTCTTGTCAGCATCCATTTTTGTTAATTGCAGGTTAAATGGATCATTTAACGGAGGCTCTAAGCAATCAACAATTTTTGTCTTATCCGCCTCAACTTGAACCGTATGGATATTAGCAGAGGAAGCGCCATCATGTGTTGTAGCAGAATCGCAAAGTCCATATCCATCTGAAGCAGTTTGCTGCTTTATATAGTACGTACCAGCAACTACATCTAATGTGTTGGTTGTGCCGTCTTCCAGAGTTGTGAACGTTCCAACTTTTTGTGTGCAATTTGCATCGCTATATAAATGATAAACTGCATTTTCGGATTGACCTTTAAAAGCACCTTAATCTCATCCTCTAAGCGCTTAGAGGCAACAATAAATGATAACCTTGGAGTAGGAACATTTGCAAGATTATCCTCGGTAACTCCCGATATAATCTCAATATTATGTACCCCGAATTTGCTGACATTATCCTGCATTGCACGCATATCTCTTGAATCCGGCTCAACAGCTATTATAGTTCCTTCACTGGCTTCTATGGCAGCTTCTATGGCTATACTTTCACCACTTACTATACATATTGTATCACCCACATCACAGGAAAGCATATTCATGATAACCGCTCTGATTTCATGACCTACATAATTAACCGAACCTTTTGTAAAGAACTCATTCTTTATTCCATAACGGGATGCCTCTCGCGTATTCTCATTTATAATGAAAATAACAACCGGTTCTGTAATCTTCTTATCCATGAACTCTTTGACCTTGCAATTATCTACTTTATTATCTGATGAAAGTCCATATCCTATCCACATATCAAGATCTCCGTAATCACCTTCCCAAAGTTCATAGAAAAGATCCGGCTGGCTCTCATCCGCAAATATCATAACCCTCTTATGTGTCTCTATTGTCGGAAGAACATTTTTCTTCTTACCGCAGATGTTGAGCATCTTAATCTTCTCAGGACTGACTCCCATGCGCTCCGCAAAATTACCTACCCAGTTAAGCATCTCAGAGCTGTTATACATCTCTACTCCACTTGATCCCATAATATATACCTCCTGTCAGCTACTCGTAATAATTAAAATAATGCATGAAAGAAGCCTTTACTGCTCTTTCTCAATGATTATATTTTACCTCAAACTGCAATCATTTACAATATATAACCTGCCTTTATACTTTAATATTTCCTAATCCGATATACACTACTTAACCGCACCCGAATCTTTGATGCTCACGTTCATCCCTCTTGAAAAGGTTCTCATCCGGTTAAGCACTCTTTTCTTACTGCTTCCTGTAAGAATTCGGGGTTGAAAATCATTGGTATATGTCTTTCCCGACAAAGAGCAGGGTATGATCTTTGCATCATTTTTCTTCAGCAGTTTTCCATTTTTTATGTAAAATGTCTGTTGAAATATCATGGTATCTTTATCCTGTGGATTAACATTTCCACCAAAGCAGAAATTTCCAAGACTATATACTATATATCTTCCCTTATATTTCTCTACACCCTGCAATACATGAGGGTGATGTCCGAGCACAAGGTCTGCACCGGCTCTTATGGCATATCTTCCGAGATATGTCTGTCTTCCTGTGGGATAGTACACTCTCTCCTCGCCCCAATGAATATTCATAATGATTATCTTGGCTTTTTTCTTCTTCGCTTCCTTTATAGCGCTATCCACCTGACTCTCACTTACACCCGCAAGCTGAGAAAAGCCAATAAATGCCACCTTAACGCCCTTAATTTTCTTATATGCTATTGTAGAATTATAGCAATACTTAATCTTATTATTCTTCAAGGTATTCTTGGTATCAATAAGTCCCTGACTGCCATAATCTGATGTATGGTTATTTGCAAGGGTAACAACCTCAACAGAGCCTTTTTTCAATATCTTGACATGCTTTGCAGGACCTTTGAAAGTATATTGCTTATTAGCCCTCGCATAAGAATTGGTGAGAGTACCCTCAAAATTAACTATGGTTAAATCATCCTTGGCAAAAACCTTCTTAACCTTCTTCAGAAAGTAAATAGAGCCCTTCTGATTATAATACTCATTAAATGTGGAATTAAAACGACTGTCCACACCTAGTGTACAGTCTCCCGCTGCACTTATTGTGACAGTCGTTATTTTCTTTTTCTTCGACTTTTTACTTGTCTTAATTTCATATTTCGTTTCGGATACTGTTTCGTTCGTTGCTTCCGGTGTTTGCGTTGTTTCAACTCCGGAAGCATTAACTATACACTTTGGTAATGCCATAAAAAGAAAAACTATCAAAACATAATTAATTATCTTCATCATTTTCAAATCCCAATAATTCATGTCACATTAACTGTTCTCAATTTTAATCAGTTCCCTGCATCTATTGATTGCACTATAAAGCTCCTGCTTTCTCGGAAGTGCCAGATTGCCGGGAAGGTCACCTTTCATAAATACATTAAAGCCTTTCTCTTCAATTCTCTTATATAGCTGTTCTACCGCCCCCTGTACAGTCACTCTTCCGTTCCATACAGTGAGCTTTAAGTACTTTATCATCTGTGCTATAGCATTTAGCTGCTCCGAATCGGTAAGCTGCTCCATATATCTCATATCTATCATTTCTTTATTGACGGATATACCCTCAGTTCCCATCGTCTTCAGCTTAATTCTGTCATTTTGGGCAAAGGCTGTGTCATACCTCACAACCCGTTCAAAGGAAGGCGCCGGACTCTTATCTATTTTATATAAGTCGTTATTATCACACGACCTTTCGGATAATCCTGCTGCATTTTCTGTATTAGGAGTCTGCGATTCACTCTTATAAGCTGCGGCTTCTTTCTTTGCCATCTCAGTTATATCGATAGGTACATACTCTTTCATCTGAATAATATTGTCTGCCTTATAGAAATATGAACCGGAACTACCCGCCACGAGTATTGTTGAAATGCCATACTCCTTATAGAGCTCCTCCACTCTGTCTATAAAAGGAATGATCGGCTCCATGTCTCTTGTCACGACTTTTTGCATCAATTCATCTCTTATCATAAAATTGGTTGCGGAAGTATCCTCATCCATAAGAAACACCTTCGCTCCCGCTTCGATTGCTTCTATTGTATTGGCTGCCTGAGATGTACTTCCACTGGCATCTTCAGTATAGAAACTTCTAGTATCCGAACCACCCGGCAGATTCCTTATGAACATAGAAATATCCGTCTTCTGAATACTCCTTCCATCCTCCGCCCTTAATTTCATGGCAGTTTCATCCGTGATGACATATTCCCTGCCATCCCCTGATATATGATTATAGACTCCAAGTTCCAATGCTTTAAGAAGTGTGGATTTCCCATGATAGCCACCACCAACGATAAGGGTTATACCTTTAGGGATTCCCATTCCCTTAACAGTTCCTTTATTCGGGAGCTCTAATGTCACCTCCATACTCTTTGGAGAAGTAAATGCCACCCCATCTTTCATAGGCAACATGGAAACACCTGACTTTCTCGGAAGTACTGCCCCGTTAGCCACGAATGCCACAAGTCCCATATCTCTAAGTTTTTCTCTGATATAGCACTGATCTGTTGCTAAAGCTGCCACTTTTTCTAGTCTTTCCGGGTTATATGCTCTTGAAAATAATGTCTTTTTTACACACACCGGAAGAAAATCAAACAATATCTTTTCCAGTTCTTTTGCATTGATTGTTCTTCCGTTAGCAGGAAATCCAACCTCAAGTCTTAATACCACATCGCCACTTGTTACATCTATCTGGCATGCCGTTCTTTCAAGTATTTCCTGCCCCGGATTGGTAACACTTATAAGTCCGCTCTTACCTGAACCTTTTGCCTTAAAGGAATACTCTCTTACCTGTCTTGCCATATTTCTTAACAAATGATCCTCTAACGCAATTCTCTTTTCCTTTGTATCGTATAAACTCTCATCAAATCCGGCTTTAGTCCCTTTCACCCAAACGGATAATTTAGAAGGCGATGCAAAGGGATCTCCCTGAACATGATCTATTGAAAGTACATAATTCGTAAAATCATACTTACCCTTAGTCTCCTTATACGCCGGATAACCCTTGTGATCTATTCTCCTAAGAATTTCTCTCAAATCTGTCTGTTGCATTTTTTCTTTCTCCTCATAGAATTGCAAAACTCTTATTATTCTATTATATTGCTGTGCATATTAAACAGATTCCACAAACAGAGTTTTGCACCCATCTATTATCTCTTAGCCTTCATAGCTTTCTTATTCTCATACATCATGGCGTCTGCCAGTCTTATACATTCCATCGGCGGCAGATACTCTGCTTCGGTGCAGCATTTATATCCGCAGGCAGCAGAAACCTCAAATGGAAAACTTCCTGACTCATCCTCCTTCTTCATAAGGGCAAGGAACTCATCAATCTTTCTAAGCGCCGCATCTTTCCCGGCATAGATACAGGCAACAAATTCATCTCCGCCCCATCTTGAGCAAAATCCATTTTCGGAAAAGATTGATTTGATATTCTCCGCAGTTATCTTCAATAACCTGTCACCCATATCATGTCCATATATGTCATTAGCGTGTTTAAGATTATTAAGGTCTATAAATATCATCGTATAGTCCTTAATATTACCCGCTTCCATCTCCTCTATCTTCCTATAGCACTCAGCACGGTTCGGCATCTCAGTCAACGCATCCTTATATGCGAGCACCATCAACTGTTTTCTTTCCACCTTCAAAGTGTACTCTTCTGCGGATATGGAAATCAGATACAGAATTAACGAAACGGCAATTACTATAATTGCTATATAACTGACTCCCGCATTGGAAAGCCAAGATTTATTGGTAAAATACCTGGTTATATTGAATCTCACCAACTCTATTATTCCACAAATCATGGAGATAAGTACACCGGAGCGAAGAATGAATATATAGTTATTACTGCCACGCTTGGTTCCCGCAAAAATAGAGATGACCAACATCAAAATAATAAAGCCTGACAAAAGATGCATATCAGTTAGCATATCAGAGTAGTTAAGCTGAATATCTGACAATTCTATAGCCGTAGCGACAACATAGAAAACACAATAAATGATAAGCAGAAGTTTAATTATCTTCTTATATATAGGACTATCCAACACCATATATATAAAAATCGCAAGCGGTATGGCAGCCGGATAGAGCGCATAATATTCTATCTTACCGCAGATACCCTGATTACCCAGAATAAGACCAAACATTCCAAGGCTTCCGAAAAACCATGCATTTATCAATAATTCAAAAACTGCTACCGGCAGACCTATCTGTAATTCTCTCCGACTGATACTTTTCACTACAAAATAGAATATACATATGACAGCCATTATCATAATAGATAATGAAATAGAGAAAATGAATCCGTGACCCGCTATTTTCATCTTCCAACTCTCATTTGACTTGACAATCCCCATCTTATTAAAATCCGATTGTGAAAAACGTACTACAGCCGTAATATCAATAGTCAGCTCCTTATCTTCAAATCCATCAGGCAATATAATCTCATATATCCTTCCGCCATAATGCTTAGAGAGATTATCCGGATCATAATCGTCCTCATAGATTGGCTCTCCATCTAAATATACGTTAACAATACAATTATATAAAGGAATATATAATTCCGGAGATTCAATATTAATCTCCTCAGGGAAGTGAACCCTTGCCACAATTCTATCTCCCTTAGAAAGCCTGTCAAAGCCGGTATTGGTATAATGACCTGTTGTACCATCAAGGCGGTATACATCCGACTCGATATAATCACTTATCGGGAAAAATTCGATAGGTTCAATATCATTTACAGAAAAGAAATGGAGCATAGATATCAACCACAGAACAATCGCAATTGCAATCGTTATCGGCAGTCTGAATTTTTTTCCTATCCGAGGTTTTTTTATATCGTCTTTGCTTTTACCAACTGCAGATTTCATACCGTATTCTCCTAATCCTTATCTCTTTCTTCTGTCATTTCTTCCCCGATAGAATGCTTCTTTGTCCCTATACATCAATTCGTCAGCACGCTTGAATACATCTTTGTATTCACTGTCACTTGACTCTGAATATGCTACTGCACCTTTTGAAATTGCAAGATCATGTTCATATCTGACATTTTCTTTGTTAAAGGTTCTGACCTCCCCGTCAAATTTTTCAATATATCCACTAATATCCTCTTCACCTGCATTTTCCATAACTACAATGAATTCATCCCCTCCGATACGATATACATTCTCGGCTGAAAATACATGTTTGATTATATTAGCTGAATCAATTATAAGCATGTCACCGTATTCATGCCCTAAGTTGTCATTAACTCTTTTTAATCCGTTAACATCAAAGACAACTACAAAGAATTCAGCCATTCCCTCTTCTATCTTTCTCTCAAGCATATTAATCTCATCCATGTATGCTGCTTTATTACCTACGCCCGTCATGGCATCTGTATAGGCTTGCGAGTGCATATACCTGAAATACTCTCTTATCTCTGTTGCCATCATATTGATACTTTTTGCCAGTGCGCCAATCTCATCTTTTGACTCGTATTCAACATTGGTATTAAGCTCACCCCTTGCAATCATCGTGGAAGCCTTGGTAAGCGTGCGTATAGGATTGACAATAAGCACCATGACCCTCACAAAAACAATTACAACTATAATAAACACAATAACAAAGATAACAAGCATCTGTATGATCATAGAGGTGCGTTCGCGCATAAGATCTTTTTCACCTATCAATATGCCAAGAATCATATTATTATTAAGATTAGCAGAGGATAATCTCACCTCTTCACCATTCCATACACCCTTATGTATCTCATTCTTTGATGCAGCTTCCTTAGACAGATACTTTACATTTGTCCTCATTTCATTGTTGAATCTGTCTACCGTAAGCCCTCCCGGATAATCTTTGTGATAGATAATATCACCTCTGTCATCTAACAGAAAACCATACCCGTTCTTATAAATAATAGAATCGACTATCTCATGGATTGCCGCCATATTAATATCCATTCCAATAATACCCATTATCTCTCCATCAATATATATCGGAATGACATATGAGATCATATAGACATTAATATTCTTATTATAGTACGGATCAAGCCAGATAGGTTCACCGCTTTCTAACGGCTCATAATACCATGCAACATGCTCCCTATCCGTCTTGGCATATCTTGTAATATCCGTAAGCTCTACTCTTATAAAATCGCCTTTACTGCCGGCAGTCATGAAAAAGCCGGTATCATTACCATAAGTTTCTATAACAGGCCTGAAGTATATAGTCTCCACATTACCGATAACTTTACCGATCTCATTACACCTTTTTGCAAGCTCGTCCGTAAATGTTTTTTGATATTCTTTATCGTTGATGAATCTCGCCTTATCAAAGTTCTCGCGAATATATAATTCAGCAGTATCGACTCCTCGTTCTACTCCACTTAAATAATTATTCAACTCATTACTCTTTTCCTTCGCAAGCAAATAAAGCGCTGTGTCAGCATTTTCTTCAACCATTTTGTTGACAGAATACACAGCAGTAAAAGACATAAGAATATACAGTCCTACAACCGAAAAGCATATTATTAATAATAATCTGTTTCTTATGGAATGCAATACAATATCCCCCTCTAATTACGCTTCACGCCATTACCACCCATTTCCTTTACAAGGTAACATCCCTGTACGGCTCTGTGATAATTCTTTTTGATAACATCCGACAATTTCACCTCAGTAATACCTATAGAGATGGTCACTTCACTTTCCTTTTCAACTCTTTTACAGAATTCCTTACACAGTTCATAGCCAAAATCAACAGACCACTCCATCATTATCATGAACCCGTCTCCGCCCCAGCGAAACATCATTCCTTTTTCTCCAAAACATTCTTTGGCGATAGCGACAATGTCAACCAGCACCTTATCTCCGTCAACAGTATCATTGGCTTCTTTAAAATAGTCTATATCCCAAAATACCATGGACTTGTATCTGGTCGTATTATAAATGCCGTGTTCTCCATAAACTTCCTTGAAATAATTCCTATTAGGAAGACCTGTAAGGAGATCCGTATTACCCTGATTGACCGTATCGGAATAGCAATAATTTTTTCTGAAAAGTAAAATACTGATAAGAGTTATCAGCAGGAACAATACCAGACTCCACTTTACAAAATTATAATCAATCCTATCCAATAAAGTTGCCTTCTTTTCTTCCTTCACAACGAGATACCAATCCAACTCATCTACATACCTGGATATTGTAAACCCTTCAAACCCGCTATTGCTGTATTGATATTCTGATGCTTTGGTAAAGTCATCAGCAACACAGTAAGTAGTCTCTACATTGATATCATTGACATCAACCTGAACAAGACCTTCTTCATTTACCAGATTGACCTTAAGATTATAAGAAGTCTCATAATTCTCAAAAACAGCCTGTATCTTGTCAAGAGATATGCCAACACCGCAAATGCCAAGCACCTTCCCGTCAATATCCAAGACCTTGACGTTAATGAAAATCGTGTAACAATCCTCATTATCCTGATCCTTATCCACATCGACATTATAATTATCATTTTTTCCCATAATAATATCATACCAGATATCATGAGAATCCCCCTGGGGATTGATTATCTTATTAAGTCCTCTATCAGTATAATATCTTCGGCTTTCTTCGGAGATAACGTATACGGAATCATAATCTGCCACATCTTTGATCCCTTCAAGAAATCTTTTCATCTGTTCTACATTATACTCTTCCGAATGCTCGTTCTCATGCTTAAGGAATTCGACTAGAAGAGAATCTTTCGCCATAGACTTAGCCACCAGAATCGGACCCTCTATCTCAGTTCTTATTCCATCATATATACGCTCTGCTAAAATGAAATCATTTTGTCTGCTTTTCCCATCACCATACTCCGTCATCAGAAAAAATGTCACATTAGAAGCAAAGAACATAACAATTATAATAATTATAAATAAAATGAGGTTCTTTATCTTCATATGGATACTATCTCCCATCATCTATTATTTCAACAAGCCAGATTACATACTTCAAAGTATCATCCCCGCTCCATTCCACGGGAACAAATCGTCCTCTGTATCTTTTATTCTCAATGGTAACAAAATCCCTTGTAATAGTATTCTTACCCTCAAGTCTTGCCTCAAGGGTAGAGAAATTGATAAAATCATAGATAGACTTTTTATAACGGACATCCGTTACGGAATCCAAGACCGATCTTATCGTATATTGTGCATCTTTACCGTTATCACCAACCATCTGACGTACTATATCAGAATTGTTTGACATTTCTATAAATGTATCATCTTCAAGGTTAATGAGAAATATGGTTCTGTAAATGTTAGCCAACGCATTAAGCTGATTATTGGTATTAAGCGCTTTCTGCTGTCTTTTTTTCGTTCTTATAAGTGTTATAACTATCGTAGTAAAAATAATTATAAGTGTTATGATAAACACTATCAAAATCTTATTCATGGAGCCTAATATCTGTCTTGACTTTATAACAGATACCGCTTTCCATCCATCATACATGTCAGCAATAAATGCCATGTAATTATCACCTTTATATTTGAAGGTAAAATAATTGGCATCCGAACGGCGTATATTATCGTAGATAATATGACCCATTCCGTCTTTTTTCGACTTGTAATCATTACCCAATTCCCTGACATCCGAATGTGCGACCACGATACCTTCCGAATCCAATATTATTCCGTATTCCCACTCATTTTCAAATACATTATCCTCAACTACTTTCTGCACTCCGCTCAGACTTACATCCATTGAGACTACACTGTCTTTATCCTTTAACATCCTGCTTACAGACATCATCACAGTCCCTGTCTGCAGGTCAAGATAAGGGGTTACAAATGCAGGTTCACCGTCTGCTTCTTCGGCAGCCTTATACCAAGGTCTGTCATAGGGATCGTAATCCGCATCAGGTACCCAGCCCGCGCCATCAAGATATTCTCCGGCGAATATTCCGTAAAACCCGTTAAAATTATTATTTATGGATTTACCATATGCCTCCGATTCCTTTTCAAGATAATCCAAAAGTTCACCAGCCGGTCGTTTTGCATCAAGCATTGCCTGCAGCTTCGTTGATGACAGCTTAATGGCACCTAAACTCTCCACAAGGAAGTTATCATACTCTTTAGCAGCTTTATATATCTCCTGTTCTTTGACGTTAACAGCATTCTTTCTCACATTGACAAAAAGCACATAAAAATTAGCTGCCAATGCTATAAAGATGATTGCAAACATAAAAATATATTTGGTTAATTCTTTTCTATCTATCTTCATATATGCTTACCTCAACCAATCAAAAGTGCTTTTAAGTAAGTGTCTTAACAGTATCAATCAAATAATATCAATAAATCCTGAAATTATTTTTCTCATTATAGCACAAAATTTAGAACAAATATAGTATAAATCGCACAAATTGCATAATAAAAGTGCGACTGTTTGCACAATCGCACTTTATGTATGCAGGCTAAAAAAACATCAATATATTGTAGTTTTGTATACGCTCAGGAAGCATAACCGAATATATTCGTAGTTTTATACATAGAAAAGAATATCTTCATATTGAGGGAATGGCCAATATTCTTTGCCAACCAGTTCTTCTAACTTGTCAGCAGGAGTTCTTACCTCCTCCATTGCCGCAAATACTTCATCATGGAAGCAGTGAGCCGCTTTCTCCATATCATCCTCAAGAGCCAATGCCTTGTTATCAAGTTTTGCCAGTTTCTCCACTGCCATTGTCAATTCTTTGAGTTCTTTTGCAATACTGCCAAGAATCTCTTCCTGCACAGATGTGTCAACTCCGACAGCCTTTAGTTCATTTACTCCCTTAGCTGTATCAGCAGAATACTTCATAACTGCAGGTATTATCTGTTTCTTTGCCATATCAAGCATAGTTTTTGCTTCAATATTGATCTGCTTAGCATAGTTCTCATAATATATCTCTGCACGAGACTGAAGTTCTGCTCTCGAAAGCACATTGAATTTCTCGAACATGGCAATATTATCTTCATTCTTATATGCAGCAACCGCATCCACAAGACACTTGATATTCGGAAGTCCGCGACGCTTAGCCTCTTCAACCCACTCCTCTGAATATCCGTCGCCGTTAAAGATAATTCTCTTATGCTTCGCAATAAGCTCTTTGATCTTGTCATGAACAGCCATCTCAAAATTGTCTGCTTTTTCAAGCTCATCTGCTATCTGGCAAAGTGAATCCGCCACTATCGTATTAAGTATAATGTTAGGAGTAGCGATAGACTGGGTAGAACCCACCATACGGAACTCAAACTTATTACCTGTAAATGCAAACGGTGATGTACGGTTTCTGTCTGTGGCATCCTGTCTAAATGAAGGAAGCGTGGATACACCTGACTCATAAGTCTTACCCTGCAAAGAGCTTGTGGCCTCTCCTGTGGTATCAAGCTGCTTTAACACATCATCAAGCTGCTCACCTAAGAATACCGAAATAATTGCCGGAGGCGCCTCATTTGCACCAAGTCTGTGATCATTACCTGCTGATGACGCAGATAATCTAAGAAGATCCGCATGTTCATCCACAGCCTTCAATATTGCTGTAAGTATTAACAAAAACTGAACATTCTCATGAGGTGTCTTACCGGGTTCAAGAAGGTTAATTCCATCATCGGTTCCCATTGACCAGTTGTTGTGCTTACCGGAACCATTTACTCCCGCAAATGGCTTCTCATGAAGCAGACATGCGAAGTTATGGCGCTCGGCAACCCTCTTCATGGTCTCCATAACAAGCTGGTTGTGATCGGTGCCAATATTGGTTGTACCGTATATAGGAGCAAGCTCATGCTGGCAGGGTGCAACCTCATTATGCTGTGTCTTTGCTGAGATACCTAACTTCCACAACTCTATATTAAGATCATTCATATAGGAGAGAACTCTCTCTCTTACCGTTCCGAAATAATGGTCATCAAGCTCCTGTCCTTTCGGAGGCATAGCACCAAAAAGTGTACGTCCGGTAAATATAAGATCCATTCTCTTGTCATAGTCTTTCTTATCCACAAGGAAATATTCCTGCTCCGGACCAACCGAAGTTGTAACCTTAGTAGATGTTGTATTTCCGAATAATCTCAGTATTCTCATTGCCTGAACATTAACCGCTTCCATTGAACGAAGAAGTGGAATCTTCTTGTCAAGCGCTTCTCCCGTATAGGAAGAAAATGCGGTAGGAATACAAAGAACAGAGCTTCCGTCAGGTGATTCTTTGATAAATGCAGGTGATGTACAATCCCATGCAGTATATCCTCTCGCCTCGTTGGTTGCACGAAGACCTCCCGAAGGGAAAGATGATGCATCCGGCTCACCCTTTATAAGCTCCTTGCCTGAGAATTCAAGCATTACTTTTCCATCATCTGTAGGATTGATGAATGAATCATGTTTTTCAGCGGTTATGCCTGTCATCGGTTGAAACCAATGCGTATAGTGGGTCGCACCCTTTTCTATAGCCCAGTCCTTCATGGCATTGGCAACGGTATCGGCTATGGCAGGATTTAATTCCTTACCAAGTTCAATAGTCTTCTTAAGCTCCTTATAAACTGCCTTTGGAAGACGCTCCCTCATTGCCGCATCATTAAATACGTTAGAACCAAAAATCTCTGCTACGTTAACTTTCTCACTCATAGTAATTACTTCCTTTCCCGACATATTTGTTAAATGCATCAAAATAAAACTTATCTGACACTTTTATGCGAACATAATTAAGATCTTATATTCCTGCCGGAAGAATATCATGTAATAATCCGCATAACCTCTTATATGAAGAAAGGGTATTCTCCCGACGAGAACACCCTTGTTCTTAAAAACCATATTCGCTTTAACAGATGTTAATATAAACCAATCCAAAACAAAAATCAAGTCTTTTTTATAAAATTATTCCATAAATTTTATCATTTATTTTTAATGACGAAGATTATCATTACACTTGCATAAATACCTGCATATGTATTATAATATATTCGATTTATTGTCAGATATGACACACATTTAAGGGTTTGCGGATATTATATTACATAATCAGGCAGCCAATATTTTATTGATAGCATTTTTGAGGGATTTCATATGATTAACAATGACTCAGTATTTAATAAAATAGCAGAAGCATTACTTATAGACTATACAAGTGTTTACTATGTCAATGCCGAAACCAACGAGTATAAGTGGTATTCCATCAATTCCGATTTTCACTCTCTTAAGATAGAACAGGACGGAGAGAATTTCTTTGAAAACATGGCTCGTGATGCAGAACAGGTCGTATTTGAAGAAGATAAACACATTTTCAAATCCGATATACAAAAAGAGCAGCTTCTTAAGGATATGAAAGACGGTTCCATGAAAAGCATAGAATACCGGCTCATGATAGATGGAAGACCGGTGTGGCACAGGCTGAGAGTTATCAAAGAGGCAACAGAACATAATACTTACTTCATTCTTGGAGTTCTCAACGTAGATGATGAGATCAGGAAACGCAACAAAGCCGAAAAACTCGAAAAAGAACGTGAGATATATAATCAGATCGCAACAAGCCTTGCACAACACTATGACACTTTATATTACATAGATACCGAAACCAATCACTACTTTGAATTCTCTTCCACTGATGTATATAAAAGTCTCAATATACCTACAGAAGGTGAAGATTTCTTCAAGGAATCCAGAAAGAATGTCCCTCGTGCCGTTGCACCTGAAGATGTAGACAGAGTTTTGGAGCTGCACAGCAAGAAGACCATGCTTAAAAATCTTGAGCAGCAAAAGGTATTTACCTCTACTTACAAACTGACCATCAACGGTCATGATATGCACTGCCGTAATTCACAGATATGGGCAAGCGACAAGAAACATATAATCGTTTGTATTGAGAATATCAATGCTGAATTCATCGCCGAGCAGGCCTTTATGGAGAGTCAGAAAAACAGTATTACCTATAATGCGATTGCCGAAACTCTCGCATCACATTATGACATCATTTATTATGTTGATATTGAGGGCGGTAATTACTCAACCTTCGCAACCAATAATACCTTTGGCAATCTCGAAATACAGGGCGAGGGTTGTGATTTCTTTGCTGACATACATAAAGACTCTGAACAAAATGTATTTGCCGAAGATAAAGAGCGCGTTCTTACCGCACTGTCCAAAGACTACCTTTTATCCGCTCTTGATAACTCGAAACAGTTCAGCATGGATTACAGAATGTTCATTGTAGATCAATTACAATACACAAGGCTTTCTGCCATGTTTTCAAGCGACCATAGTCATTTCATTCTGGGTATCGAGAATGTTACCGAGGAGATCAGAAAAGAAGAAGAACATATTCGTGCTCTACGCACAGCCAATGAGATGGCAAGACGTGATGAACTCACCGGTGCCAAGAACAAAAATGCTTATCGTGAATTAGAGATAAACATCCAGAAAAATATTGATGTGGATAAATACTGCATTTCCTTCGCAATCGTTGTATGTGACCTTAATAATCTCAAACATATTAACGACACCTTAGGTCACAAAGCAGGTGATGAATATATCCAATCGTCCTGCCAATTAATATTTGACACATTTTCTCACAGCCCTGTATTCCGCATAGGCGGTGATGAATTTGCTGCCGTTCTTACCGACCGCGATTATAGCGATAGGGATGCACTTTTTGAAAACTTACGCAAAGAAGTTATTGCCAACAAAGATGCCGGTGATAAACCCGTTATCGCCACCGGTATTTCAGTCTATGACCCTGATAATGATATCAAAGTTTCAGATGTGTTCGAGCGTGCGGATAATATGATGTATCAGAACAAAAAATCTTTGAAAGGGATTGAATAGAGGTAATATTTCCTCTATTTCAATCCTCCCATTTATCTATTATCTCCTCTGCAATTATACGCTTGGAAACACATTTATCCATTGCCTGTTTTCCTATATATCTGTGTGCATCTGCTTCTGACATATCCTCGTTAGCTATCAAAAGCCACTTTGCCTTATTGACAATACGCATTTCAGCTAACTTGTCATCTGCCTGTGACAACTTCCTTTCAAGAGTTTTGACTTTATCCTGATCTGCAAGTAAATGCCTGATCACAGACGATATTGTCCTCTTGTTAATTGGTTTGGGAACTGCAATAATACCGAGATCAATTACATGTTCCGTCACATCATCACATATCTCTCCGGGCGTAACAAGCATCACTCCCGAAGAATAACGACTTCCCACATCCATTGCATAATTGACTCCCAGATCATCCGGCAATGGGGCATTAATCACTATAATATCATATTTTCTCGAAAGAAGTTCACGCTGTGCCAAAGAGATACTCTTACGAATCTCGATCACATCAAAGCTCGACTGCGGAATCGCACGCTTAACCAATGTATTGAATTGTTCAGAAGCAGAGACAATCAACAAAGAATATTGTCTTTCTGTTTTTCTTTCCATCCTATCACCTATATAACCATCAAATATAATCTTAACTGTCAAGTGGCAATCAATGTATTCTAATCTATTCACAAGGTATTAATAACGAACACATCCACATTTACAATGTATAACTCTCAATAATTTCCTTAGGAACAATTCCTTTGATAAAATCACTGTCCATTGCTATCTCGCATGCCTGTATTCGGGACTTTGGCAGCAATATTCCTTCCGGGTCCATCTCCTTAGGAAGCATCAGTTTATTCTCAATTCCATATAATCCTGCATGTATAAGTAATGCGTACGCAAGATACGGATTACTAAGCGCATCCGGTGAACGCAATTCAACTCTTGTGGTTCCTTTACTTTCCGACACATACAATAATCCGGATTCATTTTGCGCAGACCAGTTAATTCTGTCCGGCGCATTAGAATTACCAAATCTTGTATAAGAGCCATCCGACGGATTAAGGAAAAGAGTCATATCCGATATCTTTTCAAGAATCCCGGCGGCTGCATATTTACACACATCATTCCCATTATTATCCTCAGCATAAATGTTGATATGGTATCCGTTACCCGGCTTGTCCTGAAGGGGCACAGGAGAAAAATCGGCAAACAGACCGTTCCTGTCGGCAACCGTACCGACAACCATTTTAAATGTTGTCATCTGGTCTGCGGCTTTAAGGGGCTTTCCATAATGAAAGTCAATCTCATTCTGTCCCGGACCTCTCTCATGGTGAGAGCGTTCCGGAATAAGTCCCATTTTCTCTATTGTAAGACAAATCTCACGTCGAATATTCTCTCCCCTGTCCTTTGGTGCGATATCCATATATCCTGCGTCATCATATGGAATATTAGTCACCTCGCCATTATCGTCTTTTTTGAAGAGATAGAATTCTGCCTCTGAGCTGAAGCGGAACTGTATTCCCGCCTGTTTTGCCTTTTTTACTGCATCCCGTAGGATTTTTCTGGTATCACCGGGAAAGGCTTTACCATCCGAGGTACAGACATCACAGAACATTCTCACCACTCTGCCGCTGTCAGGTCGCCATGGAAGCACTGCAAGGGTTGACGGATCTGGCTTAAGATAAAGATTAGCTCCTTTGCAGCCCTCAAAGCCTGCAATATCATTTGGATTAATGGGGATTCCGTCCTCTAAGGCTTTCTTGATTTCAGAGGGCATTACGGAAATGTTCTTCTGCACTCCCAATGCATCGCGGAATGCAAGCCTTATAAATTTGGCATCCTCGCGTTCTATATATTCCATGATTTCATCTAAAGTTTCGTTCATGTCTGACTCCTTTCTTTTTCACAAATTAATGTTTATATGTCTTATATGACGGATATCTCAGGTATAACCTCTTCAAGCACATCCAGAAGGATTCTTACCGTATCAAGGGATGTGAACATGGTCACACCATTTCGAACAGCGCATTGTCTTATGGCAACACCGTCCTCATAATGTACACCCGATAGAATCGCTCTTGTATTGATTATATAACTAACATAGCCTGCTTGTATAGATTTAATTACTTCATCACTGCCATCACTAAGTTTACCACGAAGCCTTGTTCTTATTCCGTTGCTCTTTAAGAAGTTGGCGGTTCCTACAGTTGCCTCAATATTAAATCCCAACTGATAAAAACGACGTACAAGGGGCAAAGCCTCTTATTTATCCTCGTCAGCAAGAGTAACCATTACGGTTCCGTAATCCTTCATTTTAATTCCGGAAGCCTGAAGCGCCTTATAAAATGCACGCTTTAATTTTCTGTCGTAACCAATCGCCTCACCTGTGGACTTCATCTCCGGTGAAAGATAGGCATCCATACCATTCAATTTCTCGAAAGAAAAAGCAGGAGCTTTGACATACCAGAATTGTTTTGGTAAGGGATAAAGATCGGTTATGCCCTGTTCCTCCAAACTTTTTCCAAGCATGACCTTAGTTGCAATATCTACAAGAGAAAAACCTGTGGACTTGGATAGAAAAGGTACGCTCCTTGATGCTCTCGGGTTGACCTCGATTATATATACATTCTCTTCTTTATCTACGATGAACTGAATATTGAACAATCCTATAATTCCAATTCCCAGACCTATCTTAGTCGTATACTCTCTTATGGTATCCTTCACCTTTTCTGATATTGAAAATGGTGGATATACGCTTGTACTGTCTCCGGAATGTACACCGGTACGTTCCACAAGCTCCATAATTCCCGGAAGAAATACTTCTTTGCCATCACAGATTGCATCCACTTCAACTTCTTTGCCAACTACATATTTATCAACCAGCACCGGCTTATCCACATCCACCTCAACCGCATTTTTCAGATAATGTCTTAACATTTCTTCGTTGGCAACAATCTCCATTGCACGTCCACCGAGAACAAACGAAGGTCTGACAAGAACCGGATAACCAATCTTACTTGCTACATTTACTCCGCTTTCTATATCGGTAACTGCTTCACCGATAGGATGTGGAATACCTAAAGATACGATAACATTTTCAAACGCATCCCTGTCTTCTGCCTTAAATATTGCATCGCAGTCCGTACCTATAATTTTCACTCCACGTTTGGTTAGCGGCTCGGCAAGATTTACGGCTGTCTGCCCGCCAAGGGATGCAATAACGCCAACAGGCTTTTCAAGATCAATGATATTCATAATATCTTCCACTGTAAGAGGTTCAAAATACAGTTTGTCAGCCGTCGTGTAATCCGTTGATACCGTTTCGGGATTATTGTTTATCACTATAGCTTCATAACCCATATCATGTATGGTTTTTACCGCATGTACAGTTGAGTAATCGAACTCCACACCCTGCCCTATTCTTATCGGTCCGGAACCTAATACTATAATTTTCTTTTTATCGGAAACTATAGACTCATTTTCATCCTCGTATGTAGAATAAAAATACGGAACATAGCTTTCAAACTCAGATGCACATGTATCTATCATCTTATATACCGGTCTGATATTAAGCTCTTTCCTTTTCTTCCAGACTTCATCCTCTGTAACATCAAGAAGTTCAGCTATATATGAATCAGAAAAGCCCATACGTTTCGCTTCATACAGGGTTTCATATGATAAAATGTCAGCAATCTCACTTTTTATTATTGGGTCATCAGAATTATTACGGACAACTCTAATATTTTCAAGCTTCTTCTCAAACTCAACAATATTCTTGATCTTATCTAAGAAGAACATGTCAATCCTGGTTCTGTCAAATATTATTTGAAGGTCAACATTAAGCCATATAAGCTGTGATATGGCATATATCCTGTCATCCGTTCCATCTTCGATATATGTGAGCAGTTTTTCGATTGCCTCCTGTTTGTTATCAGGTTCCGGTTTATCTGACAAACTCTTTACGTCAAATTTTTCAAGGTGAATATGATTCTTTCCATCTTCCAGGGAACGTATGGCTTTTAACAGACTTTCCTCCATGGTACGTCCCACACTCATAACTTCTCCGGTGGCTTTCATCTGGGTAGAAAGCACATTTGAAGCAAGTGTGAATTTATCAAACGGAAATCTTGGCATCTTCGTTACAACATAATCCAGTGCCGGTTCGAAGCAGGCAGGTGTATTGGCAAGTTCAATTTCATCCAGATTCATTCCGACCGCAATCTTTGCGGACACTCTCGCAATGGGATATCCGCTTGCCTTAGATGCCAATGCAGATGAACGGGATACTCTCGGATTTACCTCTATCACATAGTAGTTAAAGGACTGTGGATCAAGGGCAAATTGTACATTACAGCCTCCCTTAACTCCCAGAGCACGTATTATTTTCAGAGCACTATCCCTTAACATATGATATTCTTTATTAGTTAAGGTCTGGCTTGGAGCTACCACAATAGAATCTCCGGTGTGAATTCCTACAGGATCAAGATTTTCCATGTTACAAACCACTATTGCCGTATCATTCGCATCACGGATGACCTCATACTCAATCTCTTTATATCCCTTTATACTCTTTTCAACAAGCACCTGATGAACGGGGGAAAGTGCCAGCGCATTAGCCATCATTTCACGCATTTCTTTTTCGTTATAGGCAAAACCACCGCCTGTACCACCAAGGGTAAATGCAGGTCGGAGTATAACCGGATATCCAATCTCCTTAGCAGCATTTAACCCTTCCTCGATACTGTAAGTTATCCGGGAAGGAACTACCGGTTCTCCGATTCTTTCGCATAATTCTTTAAATTCTTCCCGGTCTTCCGCACATTTAATACTGGCAGCATTAGTTCCTAAAAGCTCAATCTCACATTCATTTAATACACCCTTGTCATTCAATTGCATGGCAAGATTAAGCCCGGTCTGACCGCCTATTCCCGGAACAATTGCATCAGGTCTTTCATAGCGGCATATTCTCGCCATAAATTCCAATGTCAACGGTTCCATATATACCTTATCAGCTACCATAGTATCAGTCATTATCGTCGCCGGATTAGAGTTGGCAAGTACCACCTCGTATCCTTCTTCCTTGAGCGCAAGACATGCCTGCGTTCCGGCATAATCAAACTCTGCTGCCTGCCCTATAACTATCGGACCTGAACCTATAACGAGTATTTTATTAATATCTGTTCTTTTCGGCATCTATCTTTCCTCCGTCATATATAATAAATGATTATTATAATTTGCTTCACGCTTTCTCATGCAAGCATGCGAAAGCGTTCTTCTAATTATAGTAACCTGGCTCTGAATTGATTCATGTAATGAGCGAATCGCTCGAAGAGATATGTGGAATCCTGAGGACCCGGTGCGCTTTCGGGATGATACTGAACGGAAAATACATAATCGTCAGCACATACAAGTCCCTCCACCGTATTATCTAAAAGATTGATATGTGATACTGAAAGCCTTGTACCTTCAAGAGACTTCTCGTCTACCGCATAACTATGATTCTGACTTGTAATCTCAACTTTTCCGGTTCTAATATCTTTGACAGGATGATTACCGCCTCTGTGTCCAAATTTTAATTTATACGTTTTTGCGCCATAAGACAACGCAATCAACTGATGTCCGAGACAGATCCCGAAAAGAGGTATCTTACCGCGTAATTTGCTTAATGTATCTATCACAACTCCTACATCTTCAGGATCACCGGGACCATTTGATATAAATACACCGTCAGGCTTCATCGAAAGAATTTCCGCACTTCCTGTATCATACGGAACAACTGTCACATTGCAGCCATGACGATTAAACTCTCTTACGATATTCATTTTCATTCCACAATCAATCGCAACTACATTGTAAACCGGATTGGAAGTTCGGGCATACCACCTCTTCTTGCAACTGCATCTGGAAACGGCATCATGTGGAAGCTCAGTATTCTTAAGAATTTGCAGGCCTTCTTCAAGCGTCGTGTCTGCGTTCGTAATAAGAACCTTTCTCGAACCGAAATCTCTTATGCTTCTGACCAGTTTTCTGGTGTCAACCCCATATATTCCCGGAACATTTCCATCTTCCAAAAGTTCTGATAATGTTCTTGTAAATCGAAAATTGGAAGGTGAATCATTTATTTCCCTGACGATCAGTCCGCCAAGATTAAGCAGTTTACTTTCAAAATCCTCATCGGTTATTCCATAATTACCAATAAGAGGATATGACATAACTATTGCCTGATCGGTGTAGGACGGATCGGATACAATCTCCTGATAGCCGACCATAGAAGTGTTGAACACAATTTCGCACACTGCATCGCGCCTTGCACCGAAGCCGTACCCTAAGTACTCGCTTCCATCTTCCAAAATTAGTTTTCTGTCCATAAGTTCCTCCTTTATCCATCTGCATCTCGCAAGCACCTTTTTAGCTTTATAGGAAATCGCAATTTCCTATAAGGCTAAAAAAGGTGCCTCGAGTACGGACCTCGAAACACCCTTGCTTCATTAATCAACAGTATTAATAATTATTATTTGATCACAATAAGCTCCGCCTTTGGAACATTCAAGTATTAGTATAAAACTTTTTTAAAGAATGTCAAGAAAGATTTCAGACTTTTCATTTATCCGTTATTTTCCCATCTTCTCCGCAAATTTTTTAAGTTCTTCCGGAATATGTATGTTCTGAGGACATACCTTCTCACAACTGTGACAAGCAACACAACAATCCGGTTGCTTATCCTCATCAACTGACGCAAGTCCCATTGGAGCTATAAATACGCCTGCACCGGACACCATTGCCTCATTATATAATTTGAGAAGAAATGGAATATCTAACTTCTTCGGACAATGTGATACGCAATAATGACAGCCGGTACATGGAACCGTAGTTTTCTTAATCATGTCATCTGCTATTCCAAGTATAAGCTCAAACTCTGTAGAATTAAGAGGTTTATTGGTCTCATAGGTTTTGATATTTGCCACAAGCTGCTCCATATTTGACATTCCCGAAAGTGTCATTGTGACTCCCGGTATAGACTGCAGAAACCGGAACGCCCACGCAGGTACATCTTCATCCGGTCTTGCCTCCTTAAGTCTGGCTGCTGCTTCCTTCGGAAGTGTAGCCAGTTGTCCTCCACGCACAGGCTCCATTACCCAGATAGGTATATTCCATTTGTTAAGGAGTTCTACTTTGCCCTTTGCATCCTGAAAATTGTAATCAAAATAATTAAGTTCTATCTGACAAAATTCCATATCCTTTCCATAAGCATCCAAAAACTTTGTCATACAATCAATATTTCCATGCGCAGAAAAACCGAGATGCTTAATTCGACCATTTTTCTTCTGCTCAATAAGATAATCGTATATTCCGTACTTAGGATCAAGATATGCATCCACATTCATCTCACATACATTATGGAAAAGATAGAAATCAAAATAATCCACCTGACATTTCTTAAGCTGCTCCTCAAATATCTCCTTTACTTTAGGCATATTGTTAAGATCATAGCCCGGAAACTTTGAAGCAAGATAAAATTTATCCCTATCGTAGTCTTTTAACAATTCACCCACGACCACCTCTGACTGACCCGCATGATATCCGTATGCAGTATCGTAATAATTAATTCCCTGCTCCATACAATATGCAAACATTTCCCTTGCTGTATCCACATCAATCTTGCCGTCATCTCCTTCAAGTACTGGAAGTCTCATATTACCCATACCCAATGCTGACAACTTCAAATCCTGAAAATCATTATAAACCATTATGCTTCCTCCTTCTCGTTTTGTTCATTATTAACTACAGTTAAAATTTATGTAGAACTTATTTTTATTTCCACCCTCATAATGATATTTATTATCATTTTACAATCTCTTTCTCATTGAAGCAATACATTTCTAATATTTCTTCTCTGAACCTTTGTTAAGTGATTGGCACTCATCCTATTTATGCCTATATCCTGCTAAAGGAAAGTTTATTGACATAAAAAAAGAGTTTATTATGGTCTGTTTTCGCAGACATTAATAAACTCTTCATTTTAAAACTTAGCATTTATACCTTATCATTATATAAAATCTATATTTCCAGTGCAGTCTCAACAAATCTCCTGAATACCGGATGTGGACGATTAGGTCTTGACTTAAATTCCGGATGGAACTGCACACCCAGATAAAACGGATGGTCTTTGACCTCTACGGTCTCAACAAGCCTTCCGTCCGGAGATAATCCTGATATTACAAGTCCACTTTTGGTAAGTATGTCCCTGTAATCATTATTGAATTCATATCTGTGTCTATGACGTTCATTTATGTCAAGATTACCATAACACTTTTCCATCAAGGTGCCCTCCGCTATATGGCATGGATAACTGCCGAGCCGCAAAGTTCCTCCTTTATCAATACTGTCTGATTGTCCGGGCATAAAATCAATAACCTTTATATTTGTTGCATCATGAAATTCTCCGGAGCATGCCCCTTTTAATCCTGCCACATTTCTTGCGTATTCGATAACGGCAATCTGCATTCCCAGACATATTCCAAAGTAAGGAATATTGTTGGTTCTCGCATACTCTGCCGCAAGTATCATTCCTTCAATTCCTCTGTCACCAAAGCCGCCCGGAACTATTATTCCCTTTAGATTTTGAAGACGCTCTGCACAATTATCTTCATTTAACTCCTCTGAATCTATCCATTCAATATTGACATGTGTATTAAGGGCAAAACCTGAGTGGTTGAGTGCTTCAGCTATAGAAAGGTATGCGTCATGAAGCTGTACATATTTTCCCACAAGTCCGATTGTAACTTCTCTGTGTCTTTCTGCGATACTGTTAACCAGATTCTTCCATTCAGTAAGATCAGGTGCCGGAGCATCTATCTGAAGTTCTCTGCAGACAACCTCCGATAAATGTGCTTCCTCAAGCATAAGTGGTGCCTGATAGAGATTAGGCAGGGTAATATTCTCAATGACACAATCTTCTTTCACATTACAGAACATGGAAATCTTTTTGAAAATTGATTCCTCCAAAGGCTCATCGCACCTTAAAACAATTATATCAGGACTCACTCCCATTCCCCTTAGTTCCTTAACGGAATGCTGGGTAGGTTTTGACTTATGTTCGTCAGAGCCATGAAGATAAGGTACTAACGTAACGTGAATGAACAAACTGTCAGCCTTTCCAACTTCAAGGGAAATCTGTCTCACCGCCTCAATAAAGGGCTGTGACTCAATATCTCCGATAGTTCCTCCAATCTCTGTAATAACAACATCTGCATCAGTCTCATTACCGACTCTGTATACGAACTCCTTGATCTCATTGGTTATATGGGGAATCACCTGTACCGTCGAACCCAGATACTCTCCTCTCCGCTCTTTGTTAAGTACATTCCAATATACTTTTCCCGAAGTCAGATTGGAATATTTGTTAAGATCCTCATCTATAAATCTCTCATAATGTCCCAGATCCAGATCCGTCTCAGCGCCATCCTCTGTAACATACACTTCACCATGCTGATAGGGACTCATTGTTCCCGGATCGACATTAATATACGGATCTAATTTCTGAGCTGCCACCTTAAGTCCTCTTGCCTTAAGTAATCTTCCCAAAGATGCCGCTGTAATACCCTTTCCCAAGCCTGACACAACTCCGCCTGTAACGAAAATATATTTTGCCATAATGTCCTCCTTTTCAATAATTTTATCTACAGTTAAATTTCATCCATCTCTCTCGGATAGTCTTCTTTCAAACCTGTTCTTGCTGACATTTTGGGGCACAGGGGTTGCGTATTTCCCTGTAAAACAGGCATTACAGAAGCCTTCATGCCCCACCAGTTCATGTAATGCTTTAACCGGAAGATATCCAAGAGTATCTGCGCCTATCATTTCGGCAATCTCCTTAACAGTATGATGACAGGCTACAAGGTTTTCTCTCGTATCAATATCAGTACCGTAGTAACATGGATTGGTAAAAGGCGGTGAGGATATCATCATATGAATCTCCTTTGCACCTGCATCCCTTAACAGTTTAACAATCCTGCCACTCGTAGTCCCCCTCACTATAGAATCATCCACTAACACAACTTTCTTTCCCTCAACAGTTTCTTTTATAGGGTTAAGTTTAATTTTCACCTGATCGCTACGTTCATTTTGCGTGGGGGAAATAAATGTTCTTCCGATATATTTGTTCTTAATAAAACCTATACCGTATGGTATCCCCGATTCTCTTGAATATCCAAGTGCCGCATCAAGTCCCGAATCAGGAACGCCGATAACCACATCCGCATCAACCGGATACTCCCTTGCAAGAATACGACCTGCATTTATTCTCGCACCATGTACTGAAACTCCGTCTATGACAGAATCAGGTCTTGCAAAGTAGATATATTCAAATATACATATCTGCCTCTTTTTAATATCACAATAATCTGTATAACATTTAACTCCCTCATCAGAAAAAACTATAACTTCTCCCGGTCTAACATCGCGTATAAATGTGGCTCCTACTGCTTCTAAAGCGCAGGTCTCTGACGCCACAATATATCGTCCATCCTCGCATTTACCATAGCAGAGTGGTCTAAAACCATTTGGATCTCTTGCTACAATTAGTTTAGTTGCAGACATAAGTGCAATGGAATATGCGCCCTCAAGATAATTCATAGTTTCCAGCACTGCTCTTTCTATTGATGGTGTTTTCAATCTTTCCCGTGTAACGATGTACGCGATAATTTCCGTATCGGATGTGGAATGAAATATAGCACCCGAAAGTTCTAACTCATTTCTGAGACTATATGCATTACTGATATTACCGTTATGCGCTAATGCCATCTTACCTTTCTGATGATTAACTTCAATGGGCTGACAGTTGTTTCTGTTATTACCTCCCGTAGTTCCGTACCTGACATGCCCCACTGCAATTTTACCATCAGGTAATTTTTCAAGTTCTTCTGCAGTAAATACATTACTCACCTGTCCAATATCCTTATGGGAAAAGAACAGACCATCATCATTGACAACGATTCCGCAACTCTCCTGCCCCCTATGTTGGAGTGCATAAAGACCATAATATACATCATTTGCAACTCTATACTCTTTAGGTGCAAAGATGCCAATAACACCACATTCCTCATGAATATTGCTCATTTTTTCCGCCTTTCTTGTATATTATCGTAATCCATGCCCACCTCGATTCCGCTTCGCTTCATCAGCTCTGCATGCAGAAACACAACGAAATCAAAGATTTCTGTGTTTCCGGCATCGGTCGTGGTTAATCTACGCTCCGGTCTGTGCAAAACAGATGTCCACCGGACATCTTGCACCGCCACATTCCACGATAAAAAATAGATATGTCTTGCAAGCAAGCTTGCGACACATCTATTTTTTATCGTGGCGCATTGCTCGTAGCTTACACGCAAAAATGGGTGCTTCGAGTACAGACCTCGAAACACCCTTGCTTCTTATAATTCTCTATTCATGTTAAAATTCTTACTTACCGTTAACTGCTCCACCCTTGGAACACATAATTAGTATAAAACTTTTTCATTAAATGTCAAGTTGTTTTAATTCAGGTTTTCAATAAACAGTTATCTCACTTATACATGTATCATCATACTTATTGCCTGCTTCTGCATTTTTGATCGTAATAACTATTTTATCTGTTGTCACCGGTTTATCCAACTCTATCGTACTAAGATTTAATGCTGCCATATCCTCTACAGATCCCCAACCATAATAACCCCCATACACTTCTTTTGTGACAACATTTCCTCCGCCAAAATCAACCGAAACTTCCGTGACCTTTCCATTTTTTTCATACAAATCTCCACTGGCAAGGTACCCGTTATATAACTGAATACCAAAAACATTCGATACTTCATTAAGGTGAAGTGTTATAGTTTCACCTATTCCCGTTCCTTTTACTCCCTCAACCCATGCTGTTTCATAATTTCCATCATAAAGATTTGCCGCACCATATGTTTTGCCATTTGCGTCCGGAAGACTGGAGGATGCATCCGCACTTGACACTTTAATTGTTTCTTTTCTGTAACGACCGTATATCATTGTAACTCCATATCTGCTGTCAGGATTTTTTGCAAAAAGGATATCCGCATATCCCATATATGACATACCTCCACCATTGCTATCAAAAAAAGACGGACCTGTCAGCAGATAATAATTATCGTCTTCAAAAAACCGCATATGTTCAATAAGCTCCCATGGGTCACCATCACCAAAAGAAAACAGAATGTAACCATCATCAGTAACTTTCATATGTTCAGCATCAGTAATATCTTCCTCCCCATATACCTCGTTCAAAAACTGTTTCGCCTCATCCACAGGAATAATCATATCAGCATTATATTTTTCCCCTGCATCCGAAATAGTAATTGCTCCTGAAAAGGGTGTCTCTCCCCACATAATATCTTTATATATCTGGGTTCTCAATGCACCCTTCTTGTAAGAATCCATGTCCTTAAAAATGCATCCCTGTTCATCTATAATTCTTGCAAAAGTTGCACATCTTGCCATCTCAGCCATCAGTTCAGTCAAAGCAGGATTAACAGGCTCTTGTGAACGTAAAGCATCAATCTCGTTAACACACTGTTCCTTTGTGATATTTTTAAAATCCGACACCTCGGCTTTATCATCATTTTCATCAGATGTTTCTATCTCTTCACCGGCACCTTCACCATCTGCATTTTGGGTATCAGCACTTTCTGCCTCTGTTTCTCCGTCATCATTTTCAACTTCATTTACAGAAGCCTCTTTATCATCATTTTGTTCATCAATCTCACTATTTTCCTGTGTAATGGCAGTTTGCTTATCATCATTTGCGCCATTGCCACATGCAGTAAGAAGCGCAAGCATCATGCTCGTTACTACCGCATACATTATTAAATTCCTTTTTTTCATAATCTCCTCCTTTATACTATAATCCTGATGTCATCCGAATTAATATTTCTCTACGATGTTTACTGTTTTTAGTTCTTCCAAGTATTTATCTAATTCTATCACAAAGCATTGAAAAAAACTAATTGTTTTTTGGACAGGAAGTATTTTCATGTGTTACAATTGTAAAACAACCATATGTCATTACATTATCAGGAGATTACTTATGAAAATATACCTTGCCCCCATGGAGGGGATTACCACATACATATACAGAAATGCATATCACAAATATTACGGCGGTATTGATACTTACTACACACCCTTTGTCGCCAACCGCAGATTAAAGAGCCGCGAACTTAGTGAGGTTCTTCCCGAAAATAATACTGCCCTTCCTCTTGTACCTCAAATTCTCACTAATCAGGCAGATATATTTCTAGAGATTGCAAAACAACTAAAAGACATGGGCTATTATGAGGTTAACTTCAACCTTGGCTGTCCCTCAGGAACCGTTGTCGCCAAAGGACGTGGGGCAGGCTTCCTAAATGATCCGGGTAAATTAGAAAAATTTCTTGATATTATATATGATAAAAGTCCACTTCCCATCTCTATAAAAACAAGACTTGGGATTGAATCACTGTTGGAATGGGAAGATCTTCTAAAAATGTATGCCAAATTTCCCATCAGAGAACTCATTATACACGCAAGAACCCTATCCCAACAGTATACCGGCAAGCCCAGTATTGAAGCCTTCAAAATGGCACAAGATATGCTATCGTGTCCACTATGTTACAACGGAGACATTACCGATTTTACTTCGTTCAACAATCTGCTCAAATCATGTCCTGATACAACTGCCGTTATGCTTGGACGCGGCGCCATTTCCAATCCGGAGCTGCCGCTAATTATCAGCAAGCCCAATTTTAACTCCGGTCAAATTTCTCCATCCTCCATATCTCATGATGAAACGGACATCAACAACATTTCAGAAAATAAAGACAACTCTATGGACAACTCTTTTGATTATAAAAGATTCGTTTTATTCCATGATGAGCTTCTTGCAGGCTATAAAGATTACATGTCCGGCGAGCAGCCGGTTCTATATAAAATGAAAGAATTATGGACCTTCTGGAGTATGCATTTTAACATAGATAAAAAGACTCTCAAAAAGATAAAAAAGGTGCAAAGTATAAATGCATATCAAAGCATTGTAAAAACTCTGCACCTTACTTCCAATTGCTAAATGATAAGTACGCCCAAAACATATTACCTAATAAAATGTGTAGGTTGCCACTCTTCTTTTTCCGGTAACCCAAACTGTTCCTTGCCAAGGGCAATACTCTTCATAAGAAATGTCATATTCCTTGCAAGCACACGCATAGTCTGTAATCCTTCCAAATCCTGATTAGCCTGTCCTTTCTCTCTTCCATGAACGCAGTTCCAATACTGACTGGATGCAACAGGCATATTACAGATGGTAAAATACTTATTCAATTCATCAAAGGTCGCTGAACAACCACCACGTCTTGCAACAGCAACACTCGCTCCCACTTTCATAGTCTTATCAAAATGAGTGCTGTAGAACAGTCTGTCAAGACATGCAATAAGAGTTGCATTTGCTGATGCATAATATACGGGAGTTGCCAACACAAGACCATCTGCAGCCTCAAACTTCGGAGCAAGTTCATTCACCACATCATCAAAAACACACTTACCTTTCTCTGCACATGAACCGCAGGCAATACATCCTCTTACATCCTTATTGCCAATCTGCACAACTTCTGTTTCTACACCTTCTGCTTCAAAGATTTTTACCATTTCGTTCACAGCGATTGTCGTGTTTCCGTTCATTCTTGGACTACCATTGATAATCAATACCTTCATCTTATCATTCCCTCCTAATATGTATTATAAATCCAATGATTTTCTGACTTTCTTCTCTATGATTCATTAACTAATTTTCCCGTCATATGTTCAATATTTAATTCCAGACAACACACTCTTGGAAATGCATTTTCAAGTTCTTTTCTAAGATATTCTTCATCATCCGTGAACTTGCGACAAAGATTAGTACAAATCTCTTTCTTTTTCAGTTCATCTTCTACGACATGTATTTTCCCAAACGCCACTACACTTCTGATATTAAGTGCCCATTCACCATCTTTGCGGTACCCCTTGTCATATACGCAATAACTGACTTTTTCACATTTTCTAATTGCATCAAGCTTGTGACCTTCCTTTGCACAATGAAAATATATCTTGCCATCAGCATAAAAGTGATCCAATGGTACTCCATACGGATATCCATCATCTCCAATCATTGAAAGAACACCTCTTGGCTCATCCTTCAATATTTCAATACATTCTGACTCTTCAAGCTGTTGCTTAAATCTACGCATTTGTCTAAACATTTGGTCCTCCTGTTGTTGCCCCAA
This sequence comes from Lachnospiraceae bacterium, assembly GCA_017469275.1. Lineage (GTDB taxonomy): Bacteria > Bacillota > Clostridia > Lachnospirales > Lachnospiraceae > CAG-590. Next base: position 11,085 of record JAFUGT010000128.1, on the reverse strand, counting down.
CCTATTATCCGTCAATTAACGTTTGTATTTCATTCAACTCTTATAAATGATATTCCCTTTCAAACAATTCCTCAAGCAAATATATCTTAAGCTCATCATGTGACACTTTATCCATAAGATATTTGCGTATGTATGCCCTGCTCTTATCAGAATACTTATACAAGTTAAGTTTATCCTGAATATGTCGCATTTCACTCTTCCAAAGAAAATGCATCTGGTTAATGAGCTTTGCTTTCGGACATAAAGCAGGATGTCTGTATTCATAGAGATCAACTTTGCCATCAACCAGCTCCGCAGTTATTATACCCCAATAATCCGGCACATGCTCACCTATATGTTCTGCATGAGATGTTCCCACAACTACTATGTTATAATCGTAAAACCTGTCATAATCTTTGACCTGACGCTCTAATCTCTGATACGTGTCAGCGTCACTTTTAATCTCAATTCCGTATAAACCTTCACTGGTCACCATTACAATATCAGCTCTGGATTTTCCCATTGTTAATTCTTCAAAAAAACGGATTTTCCCATGTTTTTCTTCAAGAAAATCGCACAGATCATCCCGTATATCCTTATCATACAGCATATAAAATTCCCTTTTAGAAATCAGTCTACCGCACTGCTTAACCAATTTCAAACAAAAAATATATTTGAAATATTCCAAACAAGCACTGAAATCAATCCCTTTGCTCACTTTCTACGTACTCTTTAAAACGAGGTAGTTTTATAATTACCATACCTCTTATATCTTCAAGAACCCCCTTTTCAATAAGTCGTTTTCTAGGCGAACTCCATTCATTGTGATTCTTTTTTGTCAATTCCAAAAGTTCTGAAACAGGCATTTTATCTTTCTTTACTATAAAGGATAGAAACCATTTATCCATCGGACGAAGTTCACTCCATATTTTTTCATAAACCTTTTCTATAAGTGCAGCATCGACCTTAGACAATATCAAATCATTAATTTGTTTTTTCCCTGATTCCCACATATAATAACCTATAACTTGATATGCAAAAGCATAGCCTTTTGTGAGAGTCGCAAGTTCATTAGCTACATCTGTAGAAAGTTTTAATGTTTCTTTATAGCTTTCTCTTATAACATCTGTATTTAATGGTTTCATCTCATATTTCTCTGCTCTTAATAAAAATGTAAGGCCATCGGTATTTTCTATGTCTTCTATGTCTTCATAAAGACCCGCCATTATAAGATAAATCGGAAGATCCTTTCGTATAAGAATCTGAAACTCCTGTACAAAATCAATAAGAGCCTCTGTTTTTTGTACCTCATCAATTGTAACAAGCACTCTCATTTTTTTTCGCCTGATTTCTTCCATCAAAAGTTTAAGAGCAACATCCATGCTGGAAACAGGACTTTTCTGCGATATCTCAAGACCTATACCAAAAGCAGACAGATTAAGATTTGCATCTACAAATTTGGTGATAAATGGTATTTCACTATAAAGATTTGATATCAAATCCCTAATTATATCTGCATTATACCGCAGATTAACTATAATCCATCTCTTATCAGATTCCAATTCTCTTTCAATAGCTGTTAGAGTTACAGTCTTACCGGTTCCTCTAATTCCAACTAATTTAAATGCCTGACTGTCGACCATCTCACTATTTACAGTATCGACAATCTCATTAATAATAATATCTCTACCTATATATTCATTGGGAATTCTTCCAAAATTAAGTGTATAAGGATTTCTTTTAGCCATTACAAACCTCCACTTTTTCAAAACAAATATAGAGTAACATCTTGATATAATAAAAGATTCTACGGTATAAAATGATATAATACGATATAAAATGATATAATTATATATAATAACACTGATATAATCTACAATCAAGCGTAATTTTAAAATAGTGCAGCTTTGTTTATCATAAATTATTATATTAAAAGACCACCACTGATAGATTTATCTCTAACCAATGATGGTCTTTATATCTACAGATTCGTATAACCCATCAAATCCGCATCCACTTCCTTGGCGCAGGCTCTTCCCTCCGAAATAGCCCATACCACAAGTGACTGTCCCCGGTGCATATCGCCAACAGCATATACACCCTTCTTATTGGTTGCGAATTTCCCGACATCGGTCTTAACATTGGTACGTCCGTCAACCTCCACTCCAAAACTTTCCGTAACATAGCTCTCACTTCCGAGGAAACCTGCTGCAATAAGTACAAGCTGTGCAGGAATCTCTTTTTCCGTGCCATCAACAGGAACCATATTCATTCTTCCCGTCTTCTTATCTTTTTCAGGCTTTAAAGAAATGATAACAACACTTTTGAGATTACCTTTTCCATCTTTAATGAACTCTTTGACCGTCGTCTGATATATACGTGGATCATGTCCGTATTTCCATATAGCCTCCTCCTGACCATAATCGGTCTTCAAAACCTTCGGCCACTCCGGCCACGGGTTAGAATCAAGACGGCTTTTCGGTGCCTCAGGCATCATTTCAAGTTGTGTTACAGATTTTGCACCAAGACGGATGCTTGTTCCCACACAGTCGTTACCTGTATCACCGCCTCCGATAACAATAACATCTTTACCCTCACATAGTTTGTAGGGTATCTTCTCATGTCGACTATCGTCTCCATGTTTTTTTCGCATAATATCGCCACGTGCAAGCACAGGCGATGCAATGCTCATTTTTTCAAAATCACTATCAAGTAGTGTTTTTGTAACTTCCGACAAGAAATCCACTGCGAATCTGATTCCCTTCGCTTCCCTTCCCGGTGCCTTTATATCTCTCGGATTAGAAGCACCACACGCAAGTATAACACTGTCATATTCTTTCTCTAATTCTTTAGCACTTATATCCTTGCCAATATTAACTCCGGTTAAAAATCTAATTCCGGCTTGTTCCATCAAAGCAATTCTCCTGTCAATTACTTTCTTATCAAGCTTCATATTCGGAATTCCATATCTGAGCAGTCCACCCACGCGGTCGTTTCTCTCATAGACCGTAACCTCATGTCCTCTTCGGTTAAGAAGCTGCGCTGCCGCAAGTCCTGACGGGCCACTACCAACCACTGCTATTTTCTTGCCGGTTCTCACTTTAGGAACCTCTTCCTTAACAAGATCATGGGAAAAGGCGTACTCTATAACCGCTCTTTCATTTTCCTTCGTCGATACAGGCTCCTGATGCAGCCCACAGGTACACGCCGCCTCACAAAGTGCGGGACACACCCTTGATGTAAACTCGGGAAAACAATGGGTAATCGAAAGCCTCTTATAGGCTTCACTAAAATTACCTCTATATACAAGATCATTAATCTCCGGTACCAGATTATTAAGCGGACAGCCTGAAGCCATTCCTGCAATCATTACACCCGCCTGACAAAATGGTACTCCACAATCCATACATCTTGCAGCCTGCATACACTGTTCATGCTTTGCAAGCTGACCATGAAACTCTTCAAAATTCTTTACCCTATCCTTCTCGGCAACCACCGGACCATTCTTCCTCTCATATTCCATGAATCCTGTATTCTTTCCCATTGTCATATTCCTCCTATCCCACTAACTCTGTAAATGCCTCAATCTGTGCCTGCTCTCTATCCATTCCCTGCTCCTCATTTCTTGCAGTAAGTCTAAGCATTTCCTTGTAATCTGTAGGTATGATTTTCTTAAATTTACCAATGTATCCGTCAAAGTCATCAAGAATTTTCTGACCTTTCTTAGAACCCGTATACTTCACATGATTTTCAATGATTCTCTTAAGTTCCTCCTTATCATTTTTCAGTTCCACCTTTTCCATTACCACAAGCTGCTTGTTCAGATTCTTATAAAGTGTGCTTTCCTCATCAAGTACATAGGCAACGCCGCCACTCATTCCCGCGGCAAAATTCTTGCCTGTAGGTCCTAATATCACAGCATGACCTCCCGTCATATACTCGCAGCCATGTTCTCCTACACCTTCCACAACAGCCGTCACACCGGAGTTACGAATGCAGAAGCGCTCACCTGCCATGCCGGCAATATAAGCCTCACCTGAAGTTGCACCATATAAAGCAACATTACCTATAATTATATTCTCTTCCGGATCATACTTCGCATCACTTGGAGCATGCACAATCAGTTTTCCACCGGAAAGACCTTTGCCAAAATAATCGTTACTGTCACCAACAAGTTTCATGGTAAGTCCCTTGGGAATAAATGCTCCAAAGCTCTGTCCTCCTGAGCCTGTACAGTTGACTTCTATCGTATCCTCGGCAAGCCCCTCAGGATTATTTCTGGTAATCTCTGCTCCAAGAAGTGTTCCAAAGGTTCTATCTATGTTAGTCAATTCGATATCTATACTGCTCTTTTTACCCTTTTCAATAGAATCCCGGATGGCTTTACTTACTAATAACACCTTCTCATCTTTTGTATTTTCCAACTTGAAATCATAAGCCATCTCAGAGTGGAATGTCTGCAACGATCTGTCTATACCCGAACAATCCACCAAAATTTGACTGAGGTTAATTTTCGCCTGCTCATCATCAAGACAATCTTTGACCTTCAAAAGATCAGTTCTTCCAACCATTTCATCTATTGTTCTTACACCAAGTTTGGCCATATATTCACGAAGCTGTCTTGCAATAAAAATCATGAAGTTTTCCACATACTCCGGCTTGCCCGCAAAGCGCTTTCTAAGTTCAGGATTTTGTGTGGCCACACCCATCGGACATGTATCCTGATGGCAAACTCTCATCATCACACAGCCAAGAGTAACTAAGGGTGCTGTCGCAAAGCCATATTCCTCTGCACCTAACAGGGCAGCAATCGCCACATCCCTTCCACTCATTAATTTTCCATCAGTTTCTATGACCACCTGATTTCTCAACCCATTAGAAAGTAATGTCTGGTGTGTTTCTGCGAGTCCCAACTCCCACGGGAGTCCCGCATTATGAATAGAACTTAATGGTGCTGCCCCCGTTCCTCCATCATAGCCTGACACAAGTATTACCTGTGCCCCTGCCTTTGCCACTCCTGCCGCAACAGTTCCCACTCCTGCCTCTGATACAAGTTTCACTGAAATGCGGGCATTCTTATTGGCATTTTTCAGATCGTATATAAGCTGTGCCAAATCCTCTATAGAGTATATGTCATGATGTGGCGGCGGTGATATAAGACTCACTCCCGGAGTAGAATGTCTCGTCTTTGCAATCCATGGATATACCTTCTTCCCCGGAAGATGTCCTCCCTCCCCCGGCTTAGCACCCTGAGCCATCTTAATCTGTATTTCCTTTGCACTTACAAGGTATTTGCTCGTAACTCCGAATCTTCCACTTGCCACCTGCTTAATAGCTGAACTTCTGTCATGCTTCGTTCCGGCAGATGCGATTCGTTCTTCACTTTCTCCACCCTCACCACTGTTTGACTTTCCATGTAAATGATTCATTGCAATTGCCAGCGTTTGATGTGCCTCCTCAGAAATTGAACCGTAAGACATAGCCCCTGTCTTAAAACGTTTGACAATCTCCTCCTCACTTTCAACCTCATCAATCGGGACACCTGCCTCAGGATAATTAAAGTCCATAAGACTTCTTAAATATCCTGTCTCCTCGGCATCCACCATTTTGGTGTATTCCACGAACTTATCATAATTGCCTTCTCTTGTGGCCGACTGAAGCATGTGTATTGTACGCGGATTATATCTGTGGTTCTCTCCCTGACTTCTTGATTTATGACGTCCTACTGCCGTAAGTTCCAGATCAGCAGAAAGACCTAACGGATCAAATGCACGACTGTGCTGCTTATCTACCGCCTTGGCGATATCCTCAAGCGTTATACCTCCTACCCGGCTCACTGTACCTGTAAAATACTCATCCACAACTTCTTTCGATATTCCTATTGCTTCAAATATCTTGCTTCCCTGATATGATTGTATTGTGGATATCCCCATTTTCGAAGCAATCTTTACTATACCGTGAAGTATCGCACTGTCATAGTCATCAACCGCAGCATAGTAGTCCTTATCAAGAAGATCACTATCCACCAGTTCTTTGATAGTTGAATGAGCCAGATAAGGGTTGACTGCGGAAGCGCCGAAACCAAGAAGCGTTGCAAAATGATGTACTTCTCTTGGTTCTCCCGACTCAAGAATAAGCGACATGGCTGTACATTTCTTAGTGACGACCAAATGTCTGTGAACTGCCGCCACAGCAAGTAAAGATGGTAATGCAACATGATTTTCATCTACACCGCGATCAGACAATATCAGTATGTTAGCTCCCTCTCTGTATGCTTTATCCACCTCTACAAATAAATGATCGATCACTCTCTTAATCGGTGTACTCTTATAATGTAGTATAGATACCTTTGCCACCTTAAAGCCTTCTGCCTTAATGTTTTCGATTTTTAGAAGATCAAGATCTGTAAGAATGGGATTGTGTATCTTCAAAACATGGCAGTTCTCAGGTCTTTCCTCCAGCAGATTACCGTTTGTTCCCACATAGACAGTACGTGAAGTTACAATTTTTTCCCGCTCTGCATCAATAGGCGGATTGGTCACCTGCGCAAACAACTGTTTAAAGTAGTAAAATAAAGGTTGATATTGATCTGAAAGTGCAGCTATAGGGGTATCAACGCCCATAGCACCTATTTGTTCTGTTCCATTTAATGCCATATTGAGAATACCCTCATGATAATTCTCGTATGTATAACCAAATGCTTTCTGAAGTCTTGTTCTCTCTTCGTCTGTATAAGACGGAATTTTTGCATTGGGAATCTTGATATCCTTGAGTTTAAGCAGATTGCTGTCAAGCCACTCGCCATACGGCTCTTTGTGTGCATATCTTTCCTTGATTTCTTCATCGGAATATATCTTGTTTTTCGTTGTATCTACCAGAAGCATTTTGCCCGGGTGAAGTCTTTCTTTCTTCACGATATGTTTTTCGGGAAGCGGGAGAACCCCCACCTCTGAGGAAAGTATAAGTCTGCCATCATCCATCACATAATATCTTGACGGTCTAAGACCATTTCTGTCAAGAATTGCGCCCATAATATCCCCATCAGAAAAAAGAATTGATGCCGGACCGTCCCAAGGCTCCATCATAGTGGCATAATACTGGTAGAAATCTCTTTCCTCCTGAGTAAGTGTATCGTTGTGCGCCCATGGTTCAGGTATTGCTATCATAGCCGCAAGGGGAAGTTCCATGCCACTCATCACCAGAAATTCCAAAGTGTTATCTAACATTGCCGAATCTGAACCGCTTGAAGAAATTACAGGCAGCACCTTAGTCATATCATCCGCCGACAGCATCTTAGTTGACATCGTTTCTTCTCTTGCCAGCATTTTATCCGCATTACCCTTTATGGTATTAATCTCTCCATTATGCACCATGAAGCGGTTAGGATGGGCTCTGTTCCAACTTGGATTGGTATTGGTTGAAAATCTTGAATGAACCATAGCGATTGCAGACTCATAATCCTTATCCATAAGATCAAGGAAAAATGTACGGAGCTGTCCGACCAGGAACATTCCTTTATACACAATTGTTCTACATGACAGAGACGGAACATAAGTGTTAACATTACTCTGCTCGAATTCCCTTCTGATAACATAGAGTTTTCTGTCAAAATCAAGGTCAGTCTCAAAACCATCCGGTCTTTCAATAAACACCTGCATAATGACCGGCATACATTCTAATGCCTTGCTCCCTAATACTTCCGGCTTTGTATCAACTTTTCTCCATCCTAAAATCTTAAGACCTTCTTTAGCAACTATAATCTCAAACATCTTCTTAGCCTGACGGTTTTCCAGATCACTTTGAGGAAAGAAAAACATTCCCACACCGTATTTTCTTTCATCCGGAAGTTTTACCTCTTGTTGAGCCATCTTACGAACAAAGAATTTGTGCGGTATTTGTGTAAGAATACCAACTCCGTCACCGGTCTTTCCTTCCGCATCTTTTCCCGCTCTGTGCTCAAGATTTTCCACAATACTTAAAGCATCAGCAACCAGCTGATGACTCTTCTTACCGTCAATCTGAATAATTGCACCGATACCACAGTTGTCGTGTTCAAACTGCGGATCATATAAACCGTTTTGTCTGATTTTCTCTAATTCCTTGTTCATATTTTTCCTCCTTGCATACCAGTGTATTATGCGCACCTCGATTTCGCTTCGCTTCATCTGCTCTGCATGCAGAAACACAACGAAATCAAAGATTTCTGTGTTTTCGGCATCGGTCGTGGCAGGTCTTCGCTCCGCTACGGTCCGTGCAAAGCAGATGTCCCCCGGACATCTTGCACCGCCACATTCCAGAAATAAATCATATAACACTTTGTAAGCAAGCTTACAGTGTCTATGATTTATTTCTGACGCGTGGCTCGTTGCTAACACGCAAAAGGGTGCTTCGAGTAAAACTCGAAACACCCTTGCTTCATACACATACAATGTTCAATTAATATATCTATTCATTCGTTCCACCCTTGGAACATCTAGATATAGTATATGACTTTATTTTCAAAAGTCAAGAAAAAATTTTTTCCTTCAAATAAATTATGTTTATTAGCAGATATTATGTTGATGGAGGTGAAAAACTTTGAGAAATTCTCCGGTCTTTTTCTGGTCCATTATAATATGCCTCCCATGTGCAGTGCTGCATTCCGAAAATACTTTTTTTACCAAGCGACATCAACATTCAATACTGCTTGATAAAACATATATAATTCTACCTCAAGCACACTCATAAATCCACGACATATAACGGGAATTCGTTATTTTCACACCGGACATACCATGTCAGGTAATTAATAACTGTTCTATTTTACTCAAACATCTTCCGAAAAGCCGTTATATTCTTTCCATCCTCGTTTCCGTATATAGCAAAGCAAACCTCATCAAAATATCTTCCATACCCTTCATCAACAAGCACAGTCCGGAAATATCCTGACACATCCTCCGGCTTATTGCCGAAGGCTCCGCATCCCCAAGCACCAAGAACAAGATTCTTATATCCGTTATCCGCTGCAATTAAGAGCATTATCCTAATTCTTCTAAGCATTGTCTCTTCTATGGTCTTCTTCGATGCAAGCAATGCCGCACCATACCTGTTAGGTGCAGGAAGTGTTATTACTGACGCCATCTTCGGCTCTGCAAGAAGCTCATACTTCTCATCCCTGAATACGCACACATTTGGCGAAAGCAGCATATAGTCAGATTCCACCTTATTGATATGCGTGTTGTTGAAATGATACATCTCGGATGCCTTTTTGGATGTGATTGACGCATATAATGTAGAGCACCTGCAAAGTGCCTCCTCCTGCGCATTAGCACCTAACTTGAATCCACCGCCAGGATTATGTGCGTTGGCAAAATTCATAACCAGGGGTTTTTCGTACCTTCTTGCAGCCTGGAAAGAATCTTCTGTTGTTATTGTTAGTTTACATAACTCCGTCAAATATCTTTGTATATCATTCCGCTTTGATATATTGTTTGTTTCTAAAATTTCATTTTTCCCAATGTCTTTACCTGTCCTATTAATATTGTTTTCCAATAATTTAGCACCATCCTCCGGAGAATACACCACTACCTCCTCATAGTCATAATCCGGTAAATGTATGCTTTTCCCTGATACTTCATACTGCCTGTTTGCAATTATCTGAAGTGTCTGCTTTGCGATTTCTATGTTGTTCATATAATCTTCTCTCCATTCAAGGTAATTATTATTTAAAATCCGTTACTTATCTGTCAACTGCCTCAACATATTGAACTCCAACCCGATAATTTCCTCCATTGGTACAATCCTTCGCGACCTGCTCTCCAAGCCTTCCGCCCTCGACCACTGTAAGGGGTAAAATGAGTGTGATTTTAAAATAATATATTATATGAAAAATAGCAAGAAAAAACAGCCTTTTATCATCTTTCATTTGATGATAAAAGACTGTCTATCCCTATATTTATTAACTATTCTATTCTTCCCAGAACAATTCATCAAGTGTCTTATCAAGTGCCTTACATACACTGATGCAAAGATTAATTGTCGGGTTGTAGTCTCCTTTTTCTATTGCACTTATGGTCTGTCTGGATACCCCTACCTTTTTGGCAAGGTCATCCTGAGACATATCAAGACCTGCACGGGCTGCCTTCAATCTAAGATTCTTCATACTGATCACACTCCTTAATATTCAGATCTGCTGTACTATATTCGCAGGGAATACACCTTCAACGCAACATTTACTCTTCTTTACCATCAATTACCTTCTTGATAAGAAGCTCAATTGCAAGAACTATGAACAATCCACCGACCAAAAGATTAGTAAGCGGTTCCTGAAAAACTCCGTCCTTAAGAAGTTCGCCATGAACTCCCGCCATTATGCCTATGAAAAAGTTAAATGCCGATATTAAAATCATGAATACTATAAATCTTGGCATATTGGTATTAAGTCCTACATAACCGTCATTGAATACACAATATGTCACTTGAACGATTATACCGATCAATATCGGAATGAAATTCAAAGTAAATCCAAGCTTTGTAACATCATAATCTGTTGTTGCTAATATCATGAGAACTGCATTTGCTATAATTGTTGCAAAAAAACCATACTTATAAGCAGTTCCCCTGACTGCCTTCTGCCTCTCGTCATACTCCGTCTTAAAGCTTCCGTCCTTATTAATCATCTTCAATACTATTGCTGCTATAATAAGTCCTACTACTATTCCAATTACTACTCCTGTGCTATATACTGTCATATCATTCACCTATAATCCTTTCCACCGGCTCTTACCGGTATAAACATATGATTTGTTAGTTTTAATACTTCTGCTACCGGACTGTCCTGCAGTAACAATCCATAAGGTTTTCTTACCTTCTGGCATTATAATATCACCACTATAGAAAAATGTTAAGTATATTTTACATATTTTTTAATATTTTTGATATTTTGTATTTCAACAATGGATAAATGCTATTCTCAAGCCCGATTTCGCTAAATTGAAATACGAGATGCAAGTTTGTAAGCCAAACTGCAACTTTGTAAATTGAAAACTGAATATTTGTAAGCGAGATGCCACTTTTGTCAGTGAGATGCTTCATTTGCAAGCGAAATGCTTGTTTTGTAAACGAAAT
>JAFUGT010000127.1 GCA_017469275.1 Lachnospiraceae bacterium | reverse complement strand
TCGCAAAACACAGGTTTAACGAAAATATATATATTAAAAATAACGTATTTTCAATACTTTCTTAAATTGTATATTTGCGCATATTTTTAATATGATTCATGACAATCTATATCAAAGGAGAAATTTTAATTATGGCAGATAAAACTTATCATCAACAGGAAGAAATTCATAATGTTTTACTTATGAGGGATGTTCTTTCCGAGTTACCCAAATATGTCTCAAGTTATTTCCGGGCTATAGAATATTCCAAAGCACCAAGAACACGACTCGGCTATGCCAGAGACATCAAAACCTTTTTTGAGTTTCTTTGTACTAATAACAGGTCATTAAAGGGTAAAGAGCTATATGAAGTCCCTTTATCTGCTATTGACCAGATTGAGGCTGAGGATATTGAGGAATATATGGATTATCTCAAAGTATATGAAAAGGATGGTCGACAATTTACAAATAATGAACGTGCCTTAAAACGCAAATTAACAGCTCTAAGAATGTTCTTTTCATATCTTTATAAAAACGGCAAGATTGATTCCGATCCTACCAAAATTGTTGAGATGCCCAAGCTTCACAGTAAAGCCATTGTTCGTATGGAACCTAATGAAGTTGCTCAATTTCTTGATAATGTTGAATATGGCAATAAGTTGTCCGATCATCAGCAAATATATCACGAAAAGAATAAAGTTAGAGATCTTGCTCTCCTGACACTTATGCTAGGAACGGGAATTCGAGTATCAGAATGTGTAGGATTAGATATAAATGATGTTGATTTTGACTATGACCGGATCAAAATAGTCAGAAAAGGCGGATATGAAGCCTATGTATATTTTGGCGAGGAAGTCAAGGAAGCATTAATTGATTATCTTGATGAACGTAAAAATATTGTTCCCATCGAAGGCCATGAAAATGCACTATTTCTAAGCTCTCAGAAGAAACGTATATCTGTACGCAGCGTTGAGAATATGGTTAAAAAATATGCTGCTGTAACTACTCCGCTTAAGAAAATTACACCACACAAACTTAGAAGCACTTACGGCACATCTCTATATCAACAAACATCTGACATATATCTTGTTGCGGATGTCCTTGGACATAAAGATGTTAATACAACCAAAAAGCATTATGCCGACATCGATGACTGGCAAAGGATGAAAGCTAAAGATGCTGTTACTCTCAGAGAAAAGCATAATCCGAAATAATATAATAGTCAATAATATAAATGTCATTAATATATAATTAACGATATTATTACAGTTAACGATAATAATATTATGTATACCGATAATATATTCCAAACATTTATATTTTTAATTATAAAAAGAGACAGTCAGGTTTGCACCTGTACCGCCTCTTTTTTCGACATTTATCTAATTAGTTGCAGCAAGTAATGATGATGTTAACGCAACAGGACTCATAAGGACTCTTCCGGTACCTCTGTAAACATTTACAAGTCCTTCTCCGCTTGCAGCAGAACCGATAAGCGATTTACCTGAACGTTCAACGGTGAATTTCAATGTTGCAGACCAGCAAACAGCCATATTTCCATCAATCTTAAGTACATCATCAGTAAGATTAATTTCAATAAGTTCGCTACGTGGTACATTGCTCTCCAAAGCCACAACACCTTGTCCTCTCATGCAAAGATTAAATAAGCCTTCACCGCCGGCAACTGCAGATGATAAATTAGAACGCATAACAACATCTCTGCTTACAGTACTTTCACATGCCAGAAACATTCCGTCTTCCACAACAATTCCTGAACCCCAGTCTTCTACATTTTCTAACAAAATATGTTTATATGTAGGTTCAAGCATCAACGCACCCTCTCCTACATATTCCGGTTTAATTGTAGATTCTTTGCTGACAGCTCCTTTGACCATTTTACCGAGAAAATCTCCTGCTCCTTTGATACCGGTTGTGGCATTGACATTTCCTCCTACCCATTGCATAGCGCCTGCCTGTGTCACTATACCAACTTTCCCGTTAAGTGTGCATAATACCTGTCTTCTATGAACCCCCATCTTCTGCATAAAATATTCATTTTGCGCATTAAATGATGAAACACTGGCATCACGATCATACTCCAGAACTCTGAAACTACCTTTTGCTTCCATTACTTTTCTTAAATCATTTTCCACTTGAAATTGAACCATTTTGTATTCTCCTCATAATTATATTCTTTTAAATTATCTTTAACAAATTGTTTTTTAAATCAGGGATTTATTTAGTTAATGTTTCCCAAACAATTTCTAAATCAACTCTTTCATAATCATGTGCATGAAACATCATCACAATATTTAATAATTTTATTTAATACAGCTCTATCATCATTCTTCATACAAGACTACTCCTTCCGATGCTATTGAATTCAAGAATATTATGTCATCTATTTCCGTAGTAACAACATCAACATGACATCCAAGACTTTTCTCTAAATCACCAACAAACATAAAATATTTTATCAAACTTTTTAATTTTCCTTTATCAATATAAATATCAACATCACTATCATCAGTAACAAGAATCATATAATAAGTTCCTCCTATGTAATTAATAGTATGATAACATAACGCTAGGTTAAATTCTATATTTTTCTATGAAATAAATAAGTAAATCCACGATACTACTTACCGTTCATATAAATTATAGCTTCAGTAATATTATTCATATGCGCCTTTGTTGCCAATATTGTAATAGACAAAATTATAAATTACCATGGATAAATTCTATAAAATCATATATCTTTTATTGTAACTCTAAAATTATATTCATAATTATATACAAGATTTTATAATTATGAATAAAACCTAAATAATATATTGATCAAAGACATCATATATAAGCTATGCAATTACATTATTTAATGATGAATATGTAATTTTTAACTATATCCAATAAGAAACCGGTACGCCATACAGACAAATCGCTGTAAACCTTTTTTTATAAGGGTTACAGCGATTTTGTTTCAAAACATGAGGTTTTACAAATAACATAATTATCAGAAATTTTCCAGTGAAAAATTCAACAAATAAACCATCAAATATTAATATTTCTATTAAATCAAAATAGTTTAATTAACTCGCTCAATTTTACAAATCAAATATCGACAACTGGCTACTCTCCGGCAAACCTTTAAGTATTCCTATAGAAGACAATTTCTCGATTGTCGATTTTCCTATCTTTGCCCTTTCTCTGAGGTCATCCTTTGAGATAAATTTACCCTGCTTTGCCGCTTCCTTAATCTGAGATGCTGCAGCTCCGGCAATACCTGATATCGAACAGAACGGAGGCATCAGCTTACCGTCTATTATAAGACAGTTTTTGTCATCTGCCTTATATAAATCAATTGGCAGGAATTCCAATCCCCTGGCATACATTTCCTGAACAAGCTGCATATCCGAAAGTGATTCCTCTTCTGCAGCAGTTCGCTCATGTTTTCCCTTTGCCTTAAGGATTTTCATTTCTTCTTCCAAATGTTCCCTTCCCATACACATTGTCTCATAGTTAAATGCCTTGGCACGAATTGAGAAATATGCCGCATAATAAGCAAGCGGTTCGTTAATTTTGAACCATGCTATACGCCACGCCATCATGACATAAGCTGCGGCATGGGCTTTCGGAAACATGTATTTGATAAGTTTGCAGGACCATATGTACCAGTCGGGAACATTATGAGCTTTCATATCTTCCACCCAGCCGTCCCATTTATCGCAGGCTCCCTTTGCAACCTTTCCTTTTCGCACATTCTCCATAATCTTAAATGCATCACCGGGTTCAAGTCCCATATGTATCAGATACACCATAATATCATCTCGACAGCATATAGCACCTGAAAGTTCGGTTTTTCCTTCGGCTATAAGTGTTTGTGCATTGTTAAGCCACACATCCGTACCATGGGACAGACCGGATATACGCACCAGATCCGAGAAACTCTTTGGCTTTGTATCCACGAGCATCTGTATAACAAATGCAGTACCAAACTCAGGAATTCCAAGGGAGCCGGTGGGTACGCCACCTATATCTTCAGGGGTAATGCCTAATACTTCCGGACTGTGGAACAGTGACATGACCTTCTTGTCGTCAAGCGCTATGGTTTTGGCATCTTTGCCTGTAAGATCCTCTAATCTTCTGATTATTGTAGGATCATCATGTCCAAGTATATCAAGTTTTAACAGGTTGGCGTCAATTGAATGGTACTCAAAATGTGTCGTGACAATATCCGTTTTCATATCATTGGCCGGATGCTGAATTGCGGTAAATTCATATATTTCACGGTCACGGGGAACCACAACGATTCCACCCGGATGCTGACCGGTAGTTCTCTTAACCCCTTCACAGCCCTTTGCTATACGGGCAAGTTCACATTTTCTCTTATGTTGTCCACGTTCTTCATAATATTTGAATACAAGCTGTTCTGCGGTTTTCTCAGCGATAGTTCCTATTGTTCCGGCTCGAAATGCATGTCCTTTACCAAACAATTTTTCTGTATATGCATGAGCGTTAGCCTGGTATTCGCCGGAGAAATTAAGGTCAATATCAGGCTCCTTATCTCCATAGAATCCAAGGAAGGTCTCGAATGGTATATCATGCCCTTCCTTCTTCATCATTGTACCGCATTTCGGACACGCCATATCAGGCATATCACATCCGGAACTACCCGAATAACTCTTTACCAAATCAGAATCAAAATCAGTGTAATAACATTTAGGACATATATAGTGTGCAGCTAATGGATTAACCTCTGTGATACCCGCCATTGTAGCAACAAATGATGAACCGACGGAACCACGTGAACCTACCAGATAACCGTGATCATTAGAATCCCACACAAGTTTCTGGGCAATAATATACATGACCGCATATCCGTTGCCTATAATGGATGTAAGCTCTTTCTCAAGACGGCTCGTTACCTGCTCCGGAAGCTCCGGCCCATATATCTCATGTGCCTTGTCGTAACATATTCTTCTTAATTCCTCATCAGAATTCTCAATTACCGGAGGACATTTATCCGGACTTACAGGTGATATTTTCTCCACCATATTGGCAATCTTAACAGTATTATCAATGACAACTTCTCTTGCCTTATCACTTCCCAGATAATCAAATTCCTTAAGCATTTCCTCTGTAGTACGGAAATATAAAGGCGCCTGATCATCTGCATCTTTAAAACCCTTAGATGCCATTATAACCGCGCGGTAGAGAGAATCCTCCGGATCGAGGAAATGTACATCGCAGGTGGCAACCACAGGCTTGTTATAAATCTCTCCAAGTTTGACAATCCTTTTATTGACTTCCTGAAGATCTTCGTCTGTGTTGATATCCTCTAATTTCTCGTCAGCCTTCATAAAAGCATTGTTACCTATAGGCTGAATTTCAAGATAATCATAGAATTTGACTATTCGGTCAATCTCTTCATCATTAGCCCCGCCAATCAAAGCACGATATAACTCTCCTGCCTCACAGGCAGAACCCAGAATAAGACCTTCTCTATATTTATTAATAAGACTCTTAGGCATTATTGGTCTTGTATTGAAATAATTAATATGTGATTCAGATATTAATCGGTTTAAATTAACACGCCCAATCTCATTTTTGGCAAGAATAATTCCGTGATAACGCCTTGATTTCTTAATACTGTCAGAAGATGTCTCACCTAAAGAATTAAGTTCATCCAGATTAGTAATCCCTCTGTCCTTTAACATAGTAAGAAATCTAAGAAATATCTGAGCCGTTGCTCCGGCATCATCCACAGCTCTGTGGTGATGTTCCAGCTTTATTCCGAGATGTTTGCAGATTCTATCCAAAGTAAATTTACCAAGCTCAGGACATAATACATGAGCAAGCGTCATTGTATCTAATATGGAATAATCTGTAGGAAGATTCATATCATCGGCAAATTTTTTAATAAATGTGGTATCAAATGCCGCATTATGAGCCACAACCGAGGCGTCCCCAATAAACTCAAGGAATTGCGGAAGAATCACCTCAATAGTCGGTGCCGACATTACCATTTCATCAGTTATGGAGGTAAGCTCTGTAATCTTATAAGGTATAGGCACTTCGGGATTAACGAATTCAGAGAATTCTCCAACAATCTCTCCGCCCTCTATCTTAACTGCGCCTATTTCAATTATCTTACAGAACTTCGGATTAAGACCTGTAGTCTCAATATCAAATACAACATAGCTGTCATCTAAAGACTGCCCCTTTGAATTTCTGATGAAATCCTTTAGATCATCTACAAAGTATCCCTCACACCCATATATAATCTTAAAGGGATCATTAGCCTTGATACAATGATTGGCCACCGGAAATGCCTGGGCAACCCCATGGTCGGTTATGGCGATTGCAGGATGTCCCCACTCCTTTGCGCGTTTGATTATCGCCTCTACGGGTACAACACTGTCATTATCGCTATATACCGTATGCATATGAAGCTCTACACGCTTATCAAGAGCGTTATCTACACGTTTGGTAGTATAGTCAGGTATTTCCTTAATACCTTCAATTCTTGAAAACTCCAACTCTCCAGAGAATTTATCAACTGCCACTGAACCTCTTATCTTATAGAATTTCTTGCAGACAAAATCACTCTTAAACATCTTCCACTCATCTTTTTCCATGAATAATTTTCCGGAAATAGAGTCTGTGAAATCTGTTATAGAGAATATAATAATCAACGAACCTCTTTTTGTCTCCTTTTCCTCAATGGCAAATATCTGACCTTTCACCACAATATCATTCATAGGTTCGGTTACGTCTTTGATATAGATTTCTTCGCCTTCAACATTTCTGCCGTATATAACTTCAGGATCATTGATTCTTGATTTATTAAAGCCTGATTTCCATGATTTTTTCTCGTATCCTTTATTGCCGATAGATGTTCCGGAATTATTACCGTTCTTTCCTTTAGAGTTATTGCCGGAAACTGCATTCTTTCCGTTATCGGAATTGGTTTTATTCGAACTCTCCCTTTTTGCATTATCGAAAGAAGCCGTCTTATAATTGTTATCACCATTTTCTCTGGCTATGGCTTCTACCTTTTCCATAATCTGCCTAACTTCCAATTCCAATGAGTGTTCATTGGCAAGTCTTATGGCTTCTTTCTGCTCTTCGGTATAATCAAATCCAACATTTATCTCGTAATCAAATCTTTCTTTATATACCGTTTCAAGATAATTCTTGATATAAACAGCTCTTTGTCTTGCAAGAAATGTATCATCCAAAGTCAGATGGATCACATTATCATTGACATACCAATCTGCATTTTTAATGAGTCTGAATAATATATTTGATTCATGATTTATCTCATCCAAAAGACTTTCCTTATACATGTCAGTAAGTGAAGTAACATTATACTGACCGGATAATTCGTAATGCTCAATTATCTTGACATGCATACGATTCTGAAATAAATAAGATGAAAGAGAATCTTCTATCTTATAAATCTTCTTCTTAGGAATTAATATCCTGCTATTGATATATATCTTTAATAGTTTTTTTGATTTTGAAAGCACAACATCTGTTACCTTCACATTACCAAACAGATTATTCAGTTCATCCGGACAGTGATAATCCGGAAACACTTCAAAAAAGGCTTTTTCCTGTTGTACCATAAGTAACCTCCATTATTACTTATTCCAATTTTTCAATTCATACTCTAATACGTTAAGTAATTCATTCTCAGGAACCTTCTTGACAACCTCTCCGTGTTTTATAAGAAGTCCTTCACCATTACCACCGGCTATTCCGATATCTGCCTCTCTTGCCTCTCCGGGACCGTTTACTACACATCCCATAACCGCAACCTTAATATTGAGGTCTTCGTAATCCGCAGCAAGATTTTCAACCTTATTGGCAAGTCCGATAAGATCGATCGATGTACGTCCGCAGGTAGGACAGGAAACCACTTCAATTCCACCGGTTCTTAACCCCAAAGTTTTCAATATCAGTTTGGCGGAAACAATCTCGTTAACCGGATCACCTGTTAGTGAAACTCTTATCGTATCACCTATACCCTGATAAAGAATAACCCCAAGACCTACCGCTGATTTGATATTACCGCGTGTGATTGTTCCCGCTTCGGTAATACCTACATGTAACGGATGGTTTGTCTGTGAAACGATAAGCTCATGTGCTTTTATACACATCATAACATCAGAGGATTTGATACTGATAACTATATCATCAAAATCCTGCTCTTCTAACATTCTAACCTTATCCAAAGCGCTCTCAACAATTCCCTCGGCAGTTACGCCGCCATACTTTTCAATGAGATTCTTTTCTAAAGAACCGCTATTGACACCTACACGTATGGGTACGTGATATTTCTTAGCCGTATCCACGACCTTCTTGATATTTTCTGCCCCTCCAATATTACCTGGATTAATTCTGATCTTGTCTGCACCATGTTCCATGGCAAGAATGGCAAGTCTGTAATCAAAATGAATATCCGCAACGATAGGAATATGAATAGATTCCTTAATCTTAGAAAATGCTTTGGCAGCTTCTTCATTATTGGCAGTAGATCTGATAATATCACAACCCGCCTTTTCAAGTTGTAATATCTGTGCGACCGTAGCATTAACATCTTCAGTCTTAGTATTGGTCATAGACTGTATAAGTATAGGATTGCCGCCACCGATTATTTTATCTCCAATTTTGACTGTTTTGGTATTCTCTCTCATATCTTTCCTCTTATATTATCTATTTAATAATGATTTTGAATATATCCTGAAATAATACAACCACCATCAAGCCCACAAGCAGCATAAATCCGATTGTGTTGATCAACGCCTCTTTCTGCATAGATAATCTCTTCTTAAATATTCCCTCGATCAAAAGCATCAATGCTCTTCCACCGTCTAATGCAGGAATAGGAAGAAGATTCATAACACCAAGGTTTGCACTGATCAATATAGAAAAGTTGATCATATTGAGAATAACATTGATTATTGCAAGAGATGTATCTCCCCCGGCACTGTCCTTTGCTTCGTTAATAGTATCATTTATCATAGATACTATTCCCACAGGGCCTGACAAATTCTGAAATCCCAGCTTGCCGGTAATAAGATACTTAAGACTTAAATACACCGTCTTCACCTGATAGCGCATTTCAAGTAAACTGTATTTCACTACGTTCCATGCATCTTTACGTTCTCTGACACCACCGGCAATACCCATGAGATATGCACCGCTATCCGATAACTTAGGAGCAAATGTATAATCATAGGACTCTCCATCTCTTTCGACAGTAAGCGTAATATCCGCATCCGATTGGTTGAGCTGTGTATATACAAGAATCTCACGGAAATTATATACTTTATGACCGTTATAAGCCGTTATCACATCACCCTTCATAACTCCGGCTTCCTTAGCGGGACTGTCCTTGGAAAAATCATTTACCACCGCTCTGTCATATCCACATATTCCGATAAGAATCAATGAAAATACAAATGCAAGTATAAAGTTAAATATAGGACCTGCAAGTACAACCGCAAGTCTCGCCCATACAGATTTCTCACTAAAGGAATGTTCATCTTTGACTTCTTCATCCTCACCGAGCATCATACAGTATCCGCCCATAGGGATTAATCTAAGGGAGTATTTTGTCTCTTTTTTTGTAAAGGAACATAGCGCCGGACCCATTCCCACCGCAAACTCAATAACTCCTATTCCATTTTTCTTGGCAAGCAGAAAATGTCCCAATTCATGAAAAAAGATTATGAATCCAAACATTATCAAGCCTATAATTACGTTAATAACCGTACTCAAATCAGTACCTCCTTAATTACAAAGACCATTTACTTTTGATGGTCTCATAAACCCATTGCTCCGTATCTAATATCTGATCAACCGTTGGTGAATCGATATTTTTATGACATGACATACAGTAATCAATCATCTCGTATATTTCCAAAAACTTTATCTCTTTATTCAAAAATCTTGCAACTGCATATTCATTAGCAGCATTAAGTACAGTAGGCATACTTCCACCGATTTCAATAGCTTTATAGGCATATTTTAATCCGAGAAATGTATCCATATCAGGCTTTGAAAATGTTATCTCAGACAATGTAGAGAAATCCAGCCTGTCACCTTTAAGAAATACCCGTTTCGGATAATATAGCGCATACTGTATCGGAAGTCGCATATCCGGCGTTCCAAGTTGTGCGATAACAGCCCCGTCATCGAATTGAACCATAGAGTGAATAATACTTTGAGGCTGAACCACCACTTCTATCTGTGAAGGTGTAACCCCAAAAAGCCACTTCGCCTCGATGACCTCCAAACCCTTGTTTACCATTGTAGCAGAATCAATAGTTATCTTTCTGCCCATTGACCAGTTGGGGTGCTTTAATGCCATTTCTAAGGTTACATCGGCAAGTTCATCCCTTGTTTTTCCCCTAAATGGTCCTCCGGATGCGGTAAGCAATATCTTATCTATATTATTCTCCCTCTCCCCGTTAAGACACTGAAAGATTGCAGAATGTTCACTGTCCACCGGAAGGATTGATACTCCCATTTCCTTTGCCAGAGATATTATAATATGTCCTGCAGTAACAAGAGTTTCCTTGTTAGCAAGACCGATATCCTTTCCGGCCTTGATAGCGGCTATTGTCGGTGTTATACCGATCATTCCGACAACCGCAGTTATAAGAATATCCGATTCCGGAATTGAAGCTAATTCAATAAGTCCATCCATGCTTGAAACTATCTTACAGGTTGGTGTAACATCTGATATAGCTTTACTTAATTCCTTCGCTTTATCCTCATCCCATACTGCACAAAGTTTGGGATGAAATTCTCTTATCTGCTCTTCAAGCATTCCTATATTACTTCCGGCTGATATGGCTACCAGCGAAAAATCATCCGGATTAGCTCTAAGAACATCTATCGTCTGTGTTCCTATTGAACCGGTAGAACCTAATATTGCTACATTTTTCATGATTATTATATCTCCATTATGTCTGAATATTCTTGAATACTAATCAAAACGCATTATAAATATTGTATTTTAGTTGTAAATGAGCTCACTGAATATAAGCTATTATTTTGACAAGCCAATATATTATAGGAGCAATATATATTACACTGTCAAATCTATCGAGTATACCACCATGTCCCGGTATAAGACTACTGTAATCTTTGATGTCGTGATTTCTCTTAATCGCAGAAGCTGCTAAATCACCGATAACAGAAGCCATAGCTGCAACTGCGGCAACTACGCCACCCCATATAGAAGATGTAAATGGCAGCATTTCAGGAAAGACCATAGCATATAATAATCCGATCAAAAATGCTCCAAGAATTCCTCCGACAAAACCTTCCACACTCTTATTAGGACTTACCTTTGGCGAAAGTTTATGTTTGCCAATTGTTCTTCCGACAAAGTAAGCACAAACATCATTACCCCAGCTTGCGATAAGCAGATAAAATGCCAGATATAATCCGAATTCCATATTCCTTATCATCAAAACAAAGGATAACATAATCGGAACATATATAAATGAGAATACGACTTTTGCAACATCATCATCCTTGTATTTTGGAAAATTAAATACGTATATAGCCAGTAAAATCATAAGAAACATGATCATGGCAGAAAATAACAAATTACCTTTGTTGATATATACCAGAACAAATATAATTATTGCAAAAACATAATCAACATATGCAAATAACGTTTTCTCCAATGAATGAATACGAAGGTATTCCCATAAACCTATTATAGAGACAACCGTAAGTATACAGGTGGTAACTATTCCTCCTGACAGTAGTGCAATCAGCGTAACAAGTGCTACAAAAAAACCGCCTATAATTCTTTCTTTCATATTGATTTATACCACACCTAATGGTGTTCCTTCCTGGTATTATTGATCATACGCCACCGAAACGGCGTTCTCTTCCATTATAGTATCTAATAGCTGTGAGCAAATCCTCTTTGGAAAAATCAGGCCATAACACATCCGTAAAATAAAATTCCGTATAAGCCAACTGCCAAGGGAGAAAATTAGATAATCTCTCTTCCCCACTGGTTCTTATTAGAAGATCAGGATCCGGAAGACCGGCCGTATCAAGCCTTTCACTTATCAAATCCTCTGTAATCTCGTCCGGAGATATTGAGCCTTCTTTTACTTCTTCTGTAATTTTCTTAACCGCACGACGTATCTCATCTCTGCCGCCATAATTGATAGCTATGGTAAATTTGAGTCCCGTAGCCTCTTTGGTAGCCTCTTCTAATTCATTGATCCTATCCACAAGTTTCCGATCAAGTCCCGTCTTATCACCGATAACACGAACTCTCATATTATTCTTTGTAGATCTCTCTATACAGTCTATGAGATATTTTCCAAGAAGTTTCATCAAAGCATCAACTTCATCCTTAGAGCGCTTCCAGTTCTCTGTGGAAAAAGCATATACAGTAATATATTCTATTCCCATATTATATCCGTCTTCAATGATCTGTTCCACAGTCTTAGAGCCCTGTACATGCCCGTAATTTCTAGGCATATTTCTCTTCTTTGCCCATCTTCCGTTACCATCTAATATAATCGCAACATGTTTCGGAACATTTAGCTTCTCTTCCCGTATTGCCTGTAATATCTTCTCCACGATAACCTCCACTATACAGTAAGAATTTCTTTTGACTTGTTCTCAACAACGCTGTCTATTTTCTCTACATACTTATCAGTAAGTTTCTGAACCTTATCAATATTCTCTTTCTCTTCATCTTCTGAAATCTCACTGGCTTTGAGTTTCTTCTTCAACGCATCATTGGCATCACGTCTTACATTACGAACAGCCACCTTAGCATTTTCACCCTTTTTCTTAATATCCTTAACAAGTTCCTTACGACGTTCCTCTGTAAGTTCAGGGAAATTAAGGATGACAGACTTACCGTCATTGTTAGGTGTAAGTCCCAGATCCGATGCAAGTATAGCTTTCTCAATCTCCTTAAGTAATGACGGCTCCCAGGGAGTGATAAGAATTGTTCTTGCCTCAGGAACACTGACATTTCCCACCTGCTGTAACGGTGTAGGAACTCCGTAATATTCAACCTTTATCTTATTGAGAATATTAGGGTTTGCTCTTCCTGCACGAATATTAGAGAACTCATTCTCCAAATTATCAATTGATTTCTGCATTTTTTCTTCAAATTCTTTTAACATTGTAATTCCCTCCTAAGATACATTTTTATATTTGTATTATTTATAAGTTTTGTAATTTCAAGCTTCTATGTAAGTACCGTTAGATTTGCCTGTCATTGCGCTTAGAATAGCATCTTTTTCATTTAACCCGAAAAGCATCATCGGCATATGATTTTCCATTGCAAGAACCGCAGAAGCAAGGTCAATAACACCTAACTGTTTGTCTACAATCTCTTTCATCTGCATTGTATCGTATTTGACAGCATTAGGATTGGTATTAGGATCGCTGTCGTATACTCCGTCTATCGCTTTGCCGGCAAGAATAACGTCCGCCTCAATCTCAATCGCCATTAGAACCGAAGACATATCAGTTGAAAAATAGGGATGTCCTATTCCGCCCGCTAAGAATACAACTTCTGAATTATTAAGCGCTTCCATAGCTGCATCCTTTGAAAAAAGTTCTGTTACATTACTACAGACAAAAGGTGCCATTATTCTGGTCTTTAGATTAACACTTCTGAACATCTCAGACGCATATATACAATTCATGACTGTGGCCAGCATACCAATCTGGTCAGCTTTGACTCTGTCCATATTCTCAGAAGTTCTTCCGCGCCAGAAATTACCACCTCCGATAACAATAGCAACCTGTTTACCAAGATCTACAGCTTCCTTTACCTGTCTTGCAACTTCTAAGACTGTAGCTTCATCAAAGCCCTGATGCTTGTCTCCTGCAAGGGCTTCCCCGCTTAATTTTAATAGAATCCTATCTGTTTTCAAATGGACAACCTCCCATTAGTATAATAATCATTTTGTTATAATATTATCTTTATGCAAAGAAACTCTTTACATCAATATCTGAATAGCTCTGTGAACAGAAACCTTCAATTACCGCACCGTTGTTGATCTGAACTGAACGGGACTTGATATTACCCATAATTACCGCAGTAGAATCAACAATTACCGGACCTTTGACATCGATATCACCATTGACGGCGCCGGCTATAACAGCAGACTCGCCCTCAATACCACCTATTATCATTGAGCCAACGCCAACCTTAACGCTTCCGTAGGATTTGACGTCACCCTCAATATGAGCACCGTTTGCGTATAATTCTCCGGCTGTTATATTACCTGTTACCGAACCTCCTACAACGACTTTGCCCTGACAGGTCACATTTCCTTCTATTGAACCTATTATATCAATTGAACCATCGGTTTCAATATCTCCCTTGATATTAGTTCCTTTAGTAATATAAGTAGTCTCTGTATCGGCATCATTAACATTGAATTTTTTCTCTGCTGAAACCTTAGCTTTATCTTCTTTTGCTTTAGGTTTATCATTAGATTCTTTTTCTTTATTCTCTTCAACTGTATTAATTGAGATAACATCCTTTTCTTCCACGAAACTATTCTCCTTCCCATTCATCTCAGAATTGGCATTAACATTGGTATTATTCGATTCCTCAACCGTTTCCTTAACGGTATTATCTTCGGTATCCTTTAACATAGCATCAATATCAGATGCTTCGGATGATTTATCATCTGTTGGTATTGTTTCGGAAGTTGTATTCTCAGAAGGTGTTTCGTCTGTCTGAGTACCATCGGAAATTGTTTCTTCGGATAGTTTTTCTTCAGAAAGAATATCATCTGTTAAGGTTTCCCCGGAAGTTGTTTCTTCTGATAATGTGTTCTCAGAAACTGTATCCTCAGAAGATGCTTCGACTGTCTGAGTATCTTCAGAAGCTGTTGGTTCTGATAATGTTTCTTCGGAAAGTGTTTCTTCTATTGATGTCTCTTCGGAAAGTGTTTCTTCTATTGATGTTTCTTCAAAAGCTGTCTCTTCGGATATTTCATTCTCAGATGTAGTTTCTTCTACCTGAGTTATATTAGCTTGTGCTTCTTCAGTTGTGAGATCTTTGGAAGGTTCATCTGTTGATGCGGCTTCAGATGACAATTCATTATCAGCAGCTGCATCGTTATCAGAATTCTCATCTGCCAAAATATCATCTAACAAAGATGCATTCAATTCATCATTAACTACTTCTTCTCTCTCAGGTGCTTCTTCTTGTTCCTCTATTGAAGCTCCATCAAAATCACCTTCCGCCAAACTGCTAAGCAGGTCGTCAACATCATCTGTAATGCCATCTTCCCTGGTCGATTTATTAACTGAAGCATCTGTCGCAACATCATCAGTTGAAGTTTTCTCTGAAGATTTACTCTTTGTTTTATTCTTGGAATTAGATTGTTTGGCTGATAATTGACTTAGCAGATCATCCACTGACATATCCATCGTATTAACTTCCATGTCATCATCCAACAATAAGTCGGCATTCTTGCCATCGTTATACAGTTCATTATTCAAGAGATCATCTATCTGATCCAACATATCTTCAGGCGCGATATCATCCAAATCGGGAAGATTAACATCAGCAAGCTCTTTATTATTCAAGCCTAAATCCTTATCTATATTTTTTGAAAGCGGATTTGTGCTCTTCTTTTTCTTCGGTTTTGCCTTATTGTCTTCTAATACTTCATTGCCATCAGGCATCAACTCATTCATTGCCTGACTAATGTCAGATTTGAAATCTTTAAAAAAACTCATATTTTCCTCCATTACTTAATATCCGGATATATAATCCGAATAATTATTCATAGATAATTACACTAAATTATAGTATATCATATATTAGATAAAAATAAAACAAAAAAATCGAGCAGATTCCCTGCCCGATCCATTAATTGTAAAACTATAATTCAAATGAAGATTAAGCCTCGATGATTTCTTTCTTGTTATAGCTTCCACACTTCTTGCATACTCTGTGAGGAACCATTAACTCTCCACACTTAGAACACTTAACCAAAGTCGGAGCAGTCATCTTCCAGTTAGCTCTTCTCTTATCTCTTCTACCTTTTGAAGATTTGTTCTTTGGACATATTGACATTATTCACACCTCCTTAAATTGATTGAAGATATCACTAAAAACTGCCATTCTTGGATCCGGAACCGTCTGGTCACAGTTACATGAACTCGTATTCAGATTGGTTCCACATACTTTACATATTCCCTTACAATCCTCCTTGCAAAGAACACTTGTAGGAAGTATAGTGAATAACTCATCCAAAATGAGCCTGTCTACATCCAGATTACAGTCTTCAATATAACTTATATCATCTGTCTCGGAAGAATTATCTATATAGACCTTATTAGTCGAAACATTAACCGTTCTCTCTATTGATAGAGGATAACAACTCTCAACCTCTGTAAGACATCTGCTACATGTACGCATTGCAACAATCACCGGTTCACAGGTAATATTCACAATATCCTTCTTAACACATGTTATATTGAGACTAAATGCTTCCTTTCCCGATAAGGTAATCTCTTCTCCATAAAACACCTCATTATGCTCTGGAAGCGAAACATCTAAAATCTCAGTTTTTCCAACAGACGTTAAAACATCATATAAGTTAACGTTCATAGATATTCTCCTAAACTCACACGTCATATATTATACATATTTTGATATAATTTGTCAACAATCTTTTTTAAATATATGAGATTTACGTTTAACCAATAAGTTCAAGTGTTTCTCTTGCTATAG
>JAFUGT010000126.1 GCA_017469275.1 Lachnospiraceae bacterium | reverse complement strand
CACAGAATAACCTATGTAACTAATAACCAATGTAGATGAGATGGAAAGGAGTTATCCGGGTGTCTCAGATCATCTATAAATCTATAGAAAGGATAAGTGCATAACCATCATTTCTACTGGCTATACACTTATTATACGAGGGTAAATTCACATGAAGAAACTAAGCGTAAAAATGATATCAATTATTCTCGCCTGCATGATGGTGATAACTTTGATTCCTTTTACGGGAAGCAAGGTAAATGCGGCAGAAGAGTTATCTACGAAGATAACAGGTGCTCCGAAGGATCTTGTATGCGAAGTAGATAAAGTTGATAAGAGACAGATTAATGTTGATTTTACGCCTGATCTGGAATGCGGTATAGATAAGAGCTGCGGTATAGTTATCGCTGCTTCAACAGATAATAAACAGACATGGCAGGTAGTAGACAGCTGGAGCTTTACCAGTGGTAATAAAGACCTTAAATGGAATACTTATGCACTTTGTGACAGTTCATATTTCAAGATGGATTACGAGAAGACTTACTATGTTAAGGCTTACTATGTTGAATCAGACGGAAAGAAGGGACCGGATTCAAATATCTGTGGCCCATTTGGTCCTGTTGAAGATGAATCCAAGATTCCGGGTAAGGTAGAAGAAGCATCCAAGACACCTGTTAAGATAACAGGAGATGATGCCGGTGTATTAAAGACAGGTACAACAGTTACCTTTGAGAGACCATTTTATAAGCTGACATTTTCCGTAAAGGAGATCAAGGGTACAGATATTACCTTCGATATAAAGCTGGATGAAAATAAGCCATATGACAGCTATCTTTCTATGTATCAGGGTGGAAGTTTCTCCTATATAAACAACAAGCGGAATAAAGTTGATACGGATACAATTTTACCGCTTGATATGTCTCAAATGGCAGTGGGATGCACAAAGATTACTATCCCAGTAACAGCTACTCTTCTTCAGAAATACGATTTAAATCAGAAGAAGTATAAGTTTGAGGAATCTTTCTACTGTGATGTGGCTCCTCAGGCTCCGGGTCTTATTGTAACCAAGGCTGATAAGAAGAGTGTTACACTTGGAAAAGCTTATTCAAATACAGTTAACTGTACTGATTCGGGAACTACTGTTTACTACAGAAAGAAGGGCTCATCTTCCTGGAAAGAGAAGACATTTGCCAATGGTAAAACTATGAAGCTTACAGGTCTTTCTGCCGGTACTTCATATCAGGTTAAAGCTGTTAACTATGTGAAGAGTAAGGATAAGAACGGAAAAATAAAGACTATTAACAGTAATGAAAGCCAGGTAAGAATAATCAGAACTGCATATAAGTCAGTTCCTAAGATTAAGTCAGTAAAGACTTCAAAGGTTAAGCAGAAGACCAAGAAGTTTGCCGGCCAGTGGGTAAAGAGCGGAATTCATTATAAGTGGCAGAAACCTTATACAGCAAAGGTTACTAGCTACAAGCTTACTTTCAAGTTTAAGTCAAAGCTTTCTAACGCAGCCGGAATAAGAGTTATAGATCCGGATGGAGTAGCACATGTCATCAAGGGATCAAAGAATAAGTATACTCTTTCCGGTGAGATAAAAGGTTATAAAAAAGGACAGAATGTTAAGTTTAAGATTGCTACAATTTCAACATTCGGAAACGGAGAAGTTAAAGATTCTCTGACCGGTATAAGCCCATATAAAACTATAACCGTGACTATGAAATAATTAAGGTGGCTGACACCACGATAGCAATATAAAAAGATGACAGTTTCTCACCTGATGAGAAACTGTCATCTTTTGAAAGATAAACGTTTAATCTGTTATGTTAGTACGAAGGGGTAATCAGTATGAGAATCAGAGGAAAGAATTTTATGGCAATTATGCTGTCAGCTGTATTGACATTATCTATTGTACCATTTATCGGAACATCGTCGGTGGTACAGGCTGCTGAAGAAAAAACGGTTGAGAGCCTTGGAACAGGAGTTATGGCACCTCCAATTCAAACAACCGCAAGGTATACAAAATGGAGGGGAAGTTTTGTTTATTATGGAAAGTATGATGGGGAACCGGTGAAAATTGACAAACCTGATAACTTAGGAGTAACCGGTGATTGTAACTGGAATTTTGACGACAGTACTGGAACACTCACTATTTCCGGAAATGGTACGATGGGGGATTATGAATTATTTAGTAGTCCTTGGTATGACTTTGCATTATATATAAAAATATTGTGATAGAAGATGGCGTTACACATATAGGAGACAATCCTTAAGGCAAGAGGAATGAAGGGAAAGAAGCAGAAAATCACTAAATAATGTTATCACTTATAATGAAAAAAGTCCCCTCTGCTATAACGAGTGTGTGAAAGTTTTTCTGTAAATAAGATATCCTAAGATAATTGACGAGCTGTATGGCGGTAAGATTACCGTTGTCCAGCTCGTTTTGACTATACCTAATCCCATTGATTTCGTCAAGAATTATGATAAAATTGGTATATAATTATATTTCAGTTTTATTGACGATGGAAGTGGAGGGACGCGAGATATGTTTGGAATGTTTATTAATGAATTCGTTGGCGCATTAGTACAGGTATTGCTATTTTCTTTGATTCCCCTGATCTTTTGGCTGATATTTGCCAGGAGAAAACAGAACTTTTTTAAGTGGATAGGAATTAAAAAGATCAAGCATGAAGGGAAATGGTGG
This sequence comes from Lachnospiraceae bacterium, assembly GCA_017469275.1. Lineage (GTDB taxonomy): Bacteria > Bacillota > Clostridia > Lachnospirales > Lachnospiraceae > CAG-590. The sequence continues at coordinate 396 of JAFUGT010000126.1, read as the reverse complement.
GGAACAGCATGTGCAATCCTTATTACTACGGGACTGTATATAGGCTTAACGTCATTTGCAATCCGTTTTCTTCCTGAAGGGGTGACCACCGCAGGCAGTGACTTTGCCGGCAAAGGATTTGCTGCATTTCCTGCTGTGCTGGCATATGGCTTTATCCGTACCGGATTATCCGAAGAAATAGTCTTCAGGGGTTTTTTATTAAAACGTTTTGGAGAAAAGTTTGGGTTCATCACCGGCAATATCATACAGGCAATTCTGTTTGGCATGATGCACGGAATTCCTTTTGGTTTAGCAACACACAATATACCTGTGACTATAGTAATGACTATACTTCCCGGTGCTTTTGGGTGGTTCCAGGGATGGATGAACGAAAAAAAATTTGGTGGGAGCATTATT
>JAFUGT010000125.1 GCA_017469275.1 Lachnospiraceae bacterium | reverse complement strand
CTATACAATTAATGAATACTGATAATGGAATATTGGCATTGTACATTTAATTGAATATAAGGTAATGTATAGATATATTATAGAGGAATGGGGTAGTGTTATGAAAAATATGTTGATCGTTTACTATTCATGGTCTAACGGGAATACTGAACGGATAGCCAGGAGACTGTCAGAGGTGACGGGAGCAGATATTGAAAAACTTGAAACGGTAATTCCCTATAAAGGTACATACCGTGAGGTTGTGCATCAGGGAAAACGCGAGGTTGACGAGGGGTATATGCCCGAGATCAAAGCTCTTTCGCATGATATCAATGATTATAAAAGTATTGTTATTGGTACTCCCACATGGTGGTATACAATGGCTCCGGCGGTAAGAACATTTATGGAGGGGCAAAATTGGAGTGGGAAGACGGTAATTCCATTTATGACTAATGGAGGATGGCCGGGACACTGCATAAAAGATATGCGTGATATTGCAGCCGGCAGTAAGACTGTCTGTGAGATGGAAATAAAGTTTGATTCAAACGGTGGCACAAAGCTGGAAACAGATGAAGCCGAGATTGAAAAGTGGATGATGAAGGTAAAGGAATTAAGTGCTATATAATGCATGAGAAGAACTGTTCAGTACAACGTAATTGATATTAAAATGAGATAAATATGATAATTATGAAAAAAAATGGAGGATATAGATATGAACACATTTACTTATTCATACCCTGTAAAGGTATATTTTGGGGAGAAGGCAGCAGAGAATAATCTTAGGGCAGAACTTGCCAAGGTGGGAGACAGTGTGATGTTGGCGTATGGCGGCGGTTCCATTAAGAAAAATGGCGTGTATGATGAATTGATGGGTATACTGAAGGCGGCTGGAAAGACCGTAACAGAGTTTACCGGTATAATGTCAAATCCTACTTATGAGAAGGTGCAGGAGGGAGCAAAGCTTGCAAAGGATAACAGCATAGATTTTATTCTTGCCGTAGGTGGAGGTTCAGTTATCGACTGCTGCAAGGTTGTGTCTGCTCAGGCTAAGCTTGATAAAGATATATGGGATTATGAGTATGTTGAACATGGTTCTCCGGCTGATTTCATTCCTATGGGAGCTGTTGTTACTGCATTTGGTACCGGCGCAGAGATGAACAATGGAGCGGTTATCACTAACGAAGAGAAGAAGTCAAAATCTCCGCTCTGGGGAGCATTCTATGATTTTGCAATTCTTGATCCGGTATATACCATGACAATGCCTATGAAGCAGGTAATATCGGGAGCGTTTGATTCGTTGTCACACAGCATGGAGACCTATATGGGATCGCCGCGGGCAAAAGCAGTATCCTTTGGCGGAGAGGTCAGTCTGTCTGATGAGATCAATGAAGCAACCCAGAGAAATATAATAAGAAATATACGTGCAACCATTATGAATCCTGAGGATGTTGGAGCACGTAGTGAGCTTATATGGGCTGCTGCCATGGCAGAGAATGGAATGTTGAAGATTGGCAAAGTGACCGATTTCCAGTGCCATATGCTAGAGCATCAGCTTGGCGCATATACAGACTGCAATCATGGACAGGGACTCGCTGTGTTACATCCGGTTCTCTACAGACATATGCTGCCTGAGGCTGCACCGCAGTTTGCAAGAATGGCAGTTGAGGTATGGGGAATAGATTCTGCCGGTAAGAGTGAGGAAGAACTTGCAAATGCATTTATAGATGCGCTTGCGTCCTTCATCAAGGAGATTGGACTGCCTACTACATTTACGGAAATGAATATATCCGAGGATACTGATTTTAAAGCAATCGCTGATTCCACCATTTTGACCGGAGGATGTGCAAAGAAGTTTGACAGAGAAGAACTGTTGGAAATACTTTTAGAATGCAGATAAAGCTGACATGAATCTGAATTAATGCTGGAAATAAAAGAGGAAAAAGTTTATAATAATATAGCGATCAAAAAGAGGAGGTATCACAATGAAGCAGAGTTTTGACAAAGGTTTTGTAACACCACATCCGGTATTCATTATAGCAACCTATGATGAGAACGGAAAGGCAGATGCAATGAATGCTGCATGGGTCGGACAGATAGGAGGTAATCAGATTTCCATGAGTCTTTCGCCCCATAGAACCACAACTAATATTAAGGCAAACAAGGAATTTACAGTTAGCTTTGCAACAAAGGAACAGGTTGAGGCTTGCGATTATGTGGGTATAGTATCAGGAGATAAGGTGCCTGACAAACTTGAAAAATGCGGCTTTACAGTGACCAAATCCGATAAGGTAAATGCACCTGTTATCGATCAGTTGCCGGTTGCTATAGAATGCAGAGTAATTGAACTTCAGGAAGAGTTCAACGAAACCAGAGTGGTAGCAGAGATTGTCGGCTTGAAGGCTGATGACAGTGTATTAACAGACGGCAAGGTTGATCTGGAAAAATTACATCCTATTATGTTTGACACAGTTGCTCTTTGTTACAGAGAGATAGGTACAAATGTTGGCGGAGCATGGAATGCAGGTAAGAAGTTCGAGTAATTGATCTGGCTTTTATTAATATATTATAGGATATGAAGTGGGATTGTTTACGGTAAATCATGAACCGGAAAATATCCGTGTCATTATGACAAAGTTAATGTGATTGAAGTGATAGCAGAGAATATTTAGAAAGTGCCAGATAATCAGAGATAGTGTTAATATAAGGTACTAATATAAGTGATAACAGCAGGTGATTTGCATTTATATAATATTTGCAGATTATCTGCTGTTTGTATATAATTAAATGGAATGATGTTAAGAATACTACAACAACACTAATATATATATTTATAGGAAATGAAAAATGGGAGGATGATATCATGGGCTACTGTATATGGGCAGGTATTAATGATTTATTGAAAAAATACCATGATATAAGCTGTCCATGCTACAATGTGATAATAAATGATAACCCGACAGTAAAGAAAAGACGTGTCAAAGAGGAGTGCTAAAAATGAAATATAGGGAAAACAGAAGAACTCATGATTTGATCGGCGAGATAGGAATAGGCTCTGCATATATCTCCGAAGCAGGGGAAAAGGAAGGCATCAAGGCTTTTCAGACTGTATTTCATGCGGGCATTGTGACAAACGCTGTCCGTTCAGAGTAAAGCAAAGCACAAGAATGAAGATAATAGCAGAATATTTTGGAGGATGAAAATGACTGAATTAGAAAAATTAGAGGCAGGTCTTGAATACTGTTATGATGATCCTGAAGTTGAGGCACGTAAAGAAAATGCCATAATACAATGTAAGGAGTATAATGCCATTGACGATACTGACTACGAGGCGCAGTATGCCAAATTAAAAGAAATGCTGGGGAGTGTGGGAGAAAAGGTTTGGATTGCCAAAACATTTAACTGTGATAATGGTAAAAAGATTCATATAGGCAATAATTTTACAGGCAATTACAATCTTACAATCCTCGATATACGCGAAGTCTACATAGGCGATAACGTAATGATCGGTCCGAATACGCTTATAACGACAGTCAATCATCCGCTTACTCCTATGGGACGAAGAAACCATATTGGCATTGCAAAACCTGTAACAATTGGTGATGATGTGTGGATCGGAGGAAATGTTACCATTCTTCCGGGAGTTACTATTGGAACTAACGTTGTGGTTGCTGCGGGAGCAGTAGTGACTAAGGATATACAGGACAACACATTAGTCGGAGGAGTTCCGGCAAAAAAGATTAAAGATATAGATAATGATGTTCCTAAAATTAATCAAAAATGATAATTAGAACTCTGTTATTACAGCTCCAAATGGTAAGATGATGACAGTTAGGTATAAGTGTGGTATATTTGTATTACAAAATTCAAGTTTGTGGAGACAGAAAGATGATGACCATTAAAGATGGAAAAGATTATATTTCACAGGTGAGAGAACTGATTATAGAATATACAAAGCATTTGGATAGAGACTTATCTTTTCAAAATATTAATGAAGAATTAGAAAATCCTGCTATAAAGTATACTGCACCAGAGGGAGAACTACTTGTGGCAGTAGATGAAACAGATGATGTTGTTGGTATGGTAGCATATCATAGACATAATGCTGAAAGATGTGAAATGAAAAGATTGTATGTAAAATCGGAAACAAGAGGATTGCATCTTGGCGAAAAACTTGTAAGCGAGATTATCAAACATGCAAGACAGGCTGGATATAAAGAAATGGTTCTTGATACGATTATTCCATTAAAGGCAGCAATAGGCTTGTATAGGAAAAATGGATTTAAGGAATGCGAACCTTATTATGATAATCCTATGGATGATGTAATATATATGATTAAAAAACTATAAGACAATTTTGAATTTGTGTGGGTAACAACAATGTTGATTAATTTTGATGAAATAGAAGCTATAACAATTCCGGGAATGAATAATGGCACCGGAATCATGAAGGCACAGATGTATAACGATGATTTGTATCGGATTATTCCTACAACGATTCATCCTGGAGGGAGCATAGGAACTCATAAACAGGAGTCTGGGGATGACATGAACTATATCATAAGCGGAACGGGTAAAGCATTTTGTGATGGGGTTGAGGAGGAGCTTAAACCGGGAGTTATGCATATATGCCGGAAAGATTCGGAACATTCTATCGTCAATACAGGAGAGGAAGATTTGGTCATGCTGACCATCGTGGTGAAGAAATGAGCACATATGTATTTGAGAAACCTCTTATTAGAGGAAGAATGATAAAAAGGAAGAGTCAATTTACTGCATTGGTCGAGATTGACGGAGAAGAATTGACAGCTCACATACCTACAACGAACCGTATTGGTGATGTAGAAAATAAGGATATTCCTTGCCTGTTATCATATCACGACAATCCAAAGAGAAAGCTTAAATATGATATAGAGGCAGTTCTCTTATCAGATGATGACAACTGGATAGGAATCAATCAGATCCTTTCAAACAGGCTGGTGGAGCACTTTTTCAATGAGCACGAATTGGACGATATTGTCTCTGACTACGACACAATTCAGCGAGAGGTAAACTTAGGCGTGTCCAAGCTGGATTTCAAAGTAGGTGATACTTATCTTGAAGTCAAGACACCGCTGACAACAATCAATGTAAAATATGGACAGGATATCAAGACGCTTCCTCCGAAACCATTTTCGTCAACGGATAGGATGGTGAAGCACCTTAAGGAGCTTGCCGGATCGCTTAAGGATCACGAGAAAGCGGTCTTTTTGCAGGTATTTCAGTACCGTGTTACAGAGAAGAAGGAACGGCTCAGGTCGACACACTATGAAGAAGTGTCGCAAACCTTCAAAGAGGCATCGGAAGCAGGTGTCGAGTTCTGGGAAATTCAGATGGATTTCAGACCGAAAGGAGTAACACTATACAGCGTGATGAGAAGCACAGACTTATAATTTCATATTTGTCGGGATGAGTGTTTGAGAGTTATCTCAGAATTAAAACGGCTATGAATAGGTGATCGTTTTGAGTATAAGTATAAGAGAAGCAAAAAGTAATGAAATAAAAAAGAATATCAGTACAGTCCGGAAGATGACAAAAGGTATGGGCTTTGATGAAAATATGGGAAATGTTAATTGGAAAATGATAAGAAGCATTTCCTCTATTGGATATAGATTCATGCCCAAAGAAAGGGGAGTTAGATTCAAAAAGATCATTTTGGGTAAGAGAAAAGCACTTCTTTCTGAATATGGTGATACTGATGATAGAAATATCATTCTGTATATTCATGGAGGGGGCTTTGTTTCAGGAAGTGGTACGTCTTCAAAGGGATATAGTTCTATGTTGGCGAAGTATTCTGGTAATAAGGTTATTTCGTTAGATTATTCCTTGTCACCTGAGCATAAGTATCCGGATGCACTTATGGATTGCTGCATAGTATTTCGTGGGATTAGAAAGAAATATCCAACATCTAAAATAGCATTAATGGGTGAAAGCGCAGGGGGTAATCTATGTCTTGCTCTCGCTCTTAAGGTGAAGGATAAATCAACTATATCGGCTGTTATAGTTCATAGCCCGTTTATTGATTTCTCTGGAAGTCTTGATAGAAGTGAACATGAGATAGATGATTTCACTGTAAAAGAAGGGTGTCTTATACCACTTCGTGAGATTTATGTGGGAAAAGGAAATCTTAAGAACCCTTTCATATCGCCATTATATGGTAAATTTAAAGACTTCCCACCGACATTTATAACCTGTGACTATAATGAGACGCTATACGCAGATTCTTCTGCCATATACAAAAAGTGTGAAGAAGCTGGAGTGGATACAGAGATGGTAGTTATGAAAGGGGCATTTCATGCATTTGCCACAATTGGTACCAGAACCCCGGAGACCAAGCAGATACTTAATGAAAACATCAATTTTATAAATAAACATTTGTAGTATTTGTTTTTGAATATAAAAGAGAATGACAAATTGGTTTTTTTGAAATGAGGCTTTAACATAATAAAAACTATTTTGATCAGTAAAGAGGTACATTTGTGCCTCTTTATCATTTATCAAAACCTCTGCACTTGACAAACAGACCCTAATGGTTCGCTGCTAATCGAAGTTTCTACGTCCTGCGGACTTGAAACTTCGATTAGCAGCGAACCATTAAGGACAGAGGACTTGATATTCTTCCGACACATCACATGGGAGTAAGGGCTATGTCACTTGAACATCAGGGGATTAGAACTGAAAAGGGTGAGTATAACAGATGGGTCAAATGGCAGAACGCAATAATAACCAACGCACTTACCACCCTTGAAAATGCTCTTGATGTGGTTAAGTCTGAAACGGATAAATGGAAAGCAACAT
>JAFUGT010000124.1 GCA_017469275.1 Lachnospiraceae bacterium | reverse complement strand
TCATATATATTCCGGCCCATAATGAATTCCATTTTCAGTGGATTGGTCTCAAATATCTTAGGCAGTTCGGGAATGTTCAGTAATTTTGCCTTCTCATACCACGCAGCCTCTCTCTTAGCCAGTTTCTGCCCCTGCGAGTCAATTGGCTCTTTGATCAGAATATCTCCGTCAACTGTAATCTTGTTAAATGGTCTGCACTTAGCTTGTGGAAGTTTTAAGTATTCTTCCAGAAGACCAAATTCCCTCGTTCCTGCAAGACCAAGTGTCTTGAAATCCAACCCCTGCTCACTCATCCATCTGACAAGTTCGCCGCTCTCCGGAACATTCTGTATCTTTTCCTTACACGTAAAAAGGAAGAAGCCTGCAACTCCGAATTCCGTTGATCTTTCCTCCGTAAATAAACCGTCCTCATATTTCCATCTGCACGGAAAGGTTTCAGAAAGGCCAACATAATCGTGTTCAGGCATCTTATCAGTTTCATATTCAACAGGAAGCTCAAAATCATCCGGCAGTATCAGATCCGACCACACCAGCATAAAAGGTTCTTGCTTGGGGATTAGATTAATAGCCTGCTTTACTCCGGAGCATGTTCCGGTGCCGGAAGCATCCACTACCTGGTATTTAACATCAGCGAAAGAAGAGAGGTACTCACGCATCACTTCTTTCTTATAGTCAGCAATAATCACAAATCTCTTATCAGGATATTTTTTGAACAGATAAAAGAGCATCGGAAGATTATCTACCGGCACAAGAGCTTTTGGTTTATTCTTGGTTAAGTATTCAAGCCGAGTGCCTTTTCCGCCGGCCTGTACTATTATGTACTCCATATGGTAATCTTGCCTTTCTCCTTATGATTGTATTTATACTCGTAATTATAGTCTATTATACAGTATATTGTATGTTTTAACAAAAAAGCTGCCGCATTTTAGCGACAGCTCTAATTACCTGATTTTCGCTTCCATGCTGATATAAGGTATCCATTTATATATATCGGCATAAATCGTAAGAATCTTTAGTAGGTTGATTTTCTCTTTCTGTAATAAATCTATGATTTTGCAGCTAATTGAGCTTCAAGAACCCTTATTCTCGCCTCGGCCTCATCTGCACGCTTTATTGCATCATCGCTTTATCTTACTTCTTGAATCTCTCTATTTTGCATGTATGGGTCTTGGTTTGCTCATCATAATTAATTCCGACAAGCAAAAGCTCACCATTGTAATGAGACAATGAATCAAAATACTGTCTGTTCCTTATCTGGTCGATTGCACTTTCTGCGCACTTATTATGCTTTAACTCTATGATCAAGGCAGGCATATCATCAACAAATGGAATGTAGACGACATCTGCGAAGCCTTTACCTGTTGTCATTTCCTTTATGACCGTGTATTTATTAAGCGCATAGATGTACGCAAGGTATATGGCGCTCTGCAACGCATCTTCGTTATTATAGCTACGGTTAGATGTTACATGGATGTGCGACTCATCGAGTGCATGAGCAACCGCCTCCTCATTCCCTTTTATTGTCTCATCAAGAAGTAATTTGGAGACTTCAATTATTTCATTGGTTTTCTCATAATCCTGATTGTTTCAACAGCATTATGCCATTCCTGAAGGATTTCCCTATTAGGTATTCGGCAGGTTTTTTCTTCACGGTTATAAGCAAGATATCCAAGATGGCTCAGATATGTAAATACATCATTGCGGGATTCAAATGAATCCATTGTATTGAGATAACTGGTAATATTAACATCAACAGATTCTCCCGAAAGCATCTTAACAATCTCATCCTTCATCCCCTTATAATTCTGTTCAAGCCTGTCACTAATCACCTTATAACTTGAAGTTTTTCCCCAGTAACTGTCAAAATATCGTTCCCTTATGCACTTTACAACTGACTCGGGATTATATATTTCATAACCGTTTAGCCTATATCCATCGTACCAGCTTTTACACTCATCATAGTCAATACCATATTGTTTGCACAGGGTTTCTACTTCTCCTGATGTGAAACCGACATACTCCGTGAATCTTCCGGGATTAAGTATCGTATATTCGTCAAAATTATTAAGCTTACTTTGGATCTTATCCCTAACTATCGGCAATATCCCCGTAAGATACGCAAGACTTATGGCCGGACGCAGTGTATCACTCTTAAAAAGACCATTAAGGAAGCTTAAGAATTCATCAAACAGGCTCTGATCCACCTGTTCTCTTACAAGGACATCATACTCATCAATAATGATTATAAATGTATCACCTGTTGCGGAGTAGATGCGAAGTATGCTTTCCGCTACAGAGTCATCATCCCCAAATTCTATATTTGGATATTCCGCTGACATCTCTAATCTTATTTTTTCAGCAAGTCTCTTTATCAGAATATTCTTGTCATTCGTATTCTGATACTCACTGTTCATATCTATCTTAATAACGTTATATTTATTAAGATTCGTTTCAAATTCAAGATCGGACGCTATCCCACGGTTCACAAACAGATCTCTTGAATCACAACCTTTTGAATAATATGCACTGATCATGTTCCCGGCATAGGTCTTGCCGAAACGTCTTGGCCGGGACATACATACATACTTTTCTGTAGTATCAAGAATTCTGTTGGTTTCACTGATCATCATCGTCTTGTCAATGTATATATCAGCACTTACCATCTCTATAAAATTACTATTTCCAGGATTAAGATATATTCCCACTTCAGCTCCTTGATCCTTCTTAATAACCTTATGTAAATAATTCAAACTCTCAAAAAATATGTGTTTACCCGTATTTCTGTCTATGTAGTGATTTTAGCATAATTAGATGCTATTGTCTTGGATTATATAAACATTG
>JAFUGT010000123.1 GCA_017469275.1 Lachnospiraceae bacterium | reverse complement strand
TCCTCAAAATTCTCAATGACCGCCTCGTATCTGTCATTCCCATGCTGCATCATCTCCACGTAGGCCTGAGACTTATAATCATCAAAATTGCTAAAATACCTGTTATTATAAACATAATAATTATATTGCATATCCGTTGCCTTCGGATAATCCGATTGATTCCATGTATGATTATTGGATAATATATCATCTGATACATTAAAATACGGATGCATGATCTTATCTCCCTGATCAGGCAGCGGATCATCCCAAGTAGCATCTAGATGATACCAGTTTTCACCAATTTTGACAAGATTCCATGCATGATCTATTCCGTCTGCGGTCCCAACCACCATCTTCGATTCCATTCCTATACAGTCAAATATCAGTTTAATTGCTTCAGCATAGCCATTGCAAACAGCGTCTTCATCAACCAATGCACCATAGGCTCTATATATGTTACTATCGCTATCCTGATTCGGATTGGAGCTGTAATGACAATGTTTTACCAGATAATCATGAACTGCCAGTTCTTTATCATAATCTGTCATGCCCGGCTCAATATATGTATTGATAACTCCCTTTACTATACCGTAAAGTGCTTTTGCCTCCGGCATATCCGTTGAAATAGGCTCATTATCTTTATATGCTTTCAAAACATAATAATTCACATTACGTTTCATATGTATCTCTACCTTTTGATAATTGTCGCCAAATCCCCCAACCTTTTGGTAAGTGGCTCCACTTCCGTATATGCCGTTAAGGGCATGGTTTATATTATCAATTTCACCGGCGTCCATATCTTTCAGATATACGGTAAATGCTTCCGCGCCTCCTAATATCTCCTCATCCAGTCTTTCAGCAAGGCTCTCTATATCTGAGTAAATGTTATCCTTAGTAAAATCCTTATCTGTATACGTAGCTACAGTCTCAGATACGACCGGAACACGAAAATATGCTAATCTGATAATATATATTAGTGCTGCTGCTATTACAGCAAAGGCGATTGCTTTTTTCATATTCCTAATCCTTTCTAATTCTTGTGACACACCGGGTAACATGTGTAGAAATAGATTGTATCATTGTTTATCAACTCTTGCAAATTATATTTGATATATGTATACTTTAAATATACTTTTTTAATTACAAACAACTGACACAAAAAATATCAAAACATATATAATACAATAATATTTCTATGTTTTGCTGTCAACAAATATCATATAAAGGAGTGGCTATATGAAGAATAATATCCCTATAATATTAGCATCGGCATCACCCAGACGTAAAGAATTATTAGAACAGGCCGGATTCACATTTACTGTAATGCCCTCTAACGCAGAAGAAAAAAGAATCGAAGAAAATCCTGACCAGCTTGCGGAAAGTCTTGCTTATCAGAAAGCAAATGATATATATCAAAATATTAAGAAGGAACAAAATGATGATTTCATTGTAATAGGCGCTGATACGATAGTATATTACAATGATGAAGTATTAGGAAAACCTGAGAATGAACAGGAAGCCTTCGATATGCTTTCAATGCTGCAAGACCGGACTCATCAGGTATATACGGGCGTCTGCGTTATATATAGAGGTACTAACGGTAAACAGATTGAACTGTTCAACGAACGCACTGATGTTACCTTATATCCGGTAACCGCTTATGAACTTAAGAGCTATATTGAAACCGGAGATCCGTTAGACAAGGCAGGCGCATATGGCATACAGGGACCATTTGCAGTGCATGTCAGAGAAATCAAAGGTGATTACAACAATGTTGTCGGTCTGCCAATAGCAAGATTGTATCAAACTATGAAATCCATGAATCTGATTTGACACCCAGTCTGACAACTTAATATAGGTTTTCGCAAAAGTGTTGATTTCCCTGCATATACGAAATCAACACTTTTACTCATTATTTATATAACTCATTATGGCTTCGTTAGCACGTTCAATCTCCGCCTTTAATTCTCTCGCTGATATGACCATGCAATTCTGTCCTCTAGTAATTAACTGGATAAGTCCGTCAGATGTAGCCACAGTCACCTGATACTCCTTAGCAATCTTGTGGGTAAGCTGTTCTATATAGGCGTCGGCAGTCTGGGCTTCCTTTGTGTAAACCACATGAATATTATTGTAATCAAAGAACTCGCCGATACTGCCTTTTACTTTATATGCATCAAATACAAGTATAAGTTCACATTTAACATATGCCTGATAGTTACACAGTATATCCATCAATCTGGTTCTGGCTCCTTCAAGATTACCATCCACAAGTTCTTTCAGATCATCCCATGCGTGAACGATATTATAACCGTCAACTATCAGATATTTTGTTCCGTTATTGCTTCTCTCTTTTCCTTTATAGTTGGTATAAACGGGCGGTTTTTTCTTCTTATACCCATGTTTTGATACCCGTTCATTGGCGTGTGAAGTCTTATTGATTATCGCTTCAATTTGTTCTTCATCAATGGAATAGTCAACTACGCCCTTTCCATTTACGGGAATAACCTGTTCTTCTTTATCTTCCTTTGAATTACTAAGTAACGGCCCTATATGCATATATTCAGGCACTTCATACCAGGGAATTATAGTTCCTGCTCCATGGCTGCAAAAAACAGACGAGCTTGGATTATCAATATCTGAATCCGGATCATATCCTATATTCTCAATCACTTCTTCATAGTTGTGACAAGTGTCATATCCACTCACTACACAGGAAAGTTTTCCCATTCCTTTGGTATATGAATTAAATGTAATTGAATAATCACGCATAGTCGATACCGGCACTCTTCCTGTTATAATAGCAGTATCGCCGTAGATTTCCGGTGCATCAGATTTACCATACATAGCTTCTATATCTGTCATGGCTCTTCCCACATTAGCAGAAGGCAATTCCATTCTGAACTCATAATACGGTTCTAACAATACACTTTCAGCCTGCATGAGTCCCTGTCGGACTGCCCTGTATGTTGCCTGTCTGAAATCTCCACCCTCAGTATGTTTGGTATGCGACCTGCCTCCGATTAGTGTAATACACATATCGGTAATCGGCGAGCCCGTCAACACTCCAAGATGTTCTTTCTCCTCTAAATGTGTCAAAATAAGATTTTGCCAGTTCTTTGCAAGCATATCTTCGCTGACATCAGACAATATTTGAATACCACTTCCACGCTTTTGAGGCTCCATCTTAATATGAACTTCTGCATAATGTCTCAGTGGTTCAAAATGCCCCACGCCTTCAACCACATTGGATATAGTCTCTTTATAAACAATATTTCCGTTTCCGAATCTGACATCTATTCCGTAGCGGTCGGCAATCTGTTGCCTGATTATCTCAATCTGCACCTCTCCCATAAGTGTTACAAGTATTGATGAGGTCTTTTCTTCCCATGCCACATTAAGCTCCGGTTCCTCTTCTTCCATTTCCCTTAATTTTGATAGCATAACATTTTTATCAACCTCTTCAGGAAGCTCTACAGAATATGTCAGAACCGGTGTTAATGACGGAATTTCATTCATTTTCTGTATTCCTATACCCTGTCCCGGTCTTGTGGCAACAAGCCCTGTCATCGCAACCACCTGCCCGCTATGAGCCTCCATAAGGGTCTCATATTTATCACCGGAATAAACTCTGATTTGATTGATTTTCTCATCTATCGCCCCGACATTGATAACCTCCTTAACCTTTATCGAGCCGGAAGTTATCTTAATGAAGGAAAGGCGCTCGCCCTTAACGTCCTTAGAAATTTTGAAGACCTTGGCGCCAAATGCCTCCTTTTCTTTTGGACTGTTCATATCAATTGTTAATATATTTACCATATCAAGAAACTCTTTAACTCCGGTTAATTTTAGAGCCGAACCAAAAAAGCATGGATATAGTTTTCTTTCTGCAATAAGGTCTGCAAGTTTCTCCTGATCTATTTTTTCTCCCTGAAGATATTTCTCCAATACCAACTCATCACATACTGCCACCCGTTCATAGAAATCCTCTGAACCATAGTCTGAAAAATCAACAAAGCCATCACCTGACATTTTGTCGATCTGCTCCATTATAGTAGCTTTATCCGTCCCCTCCTGATCCATCTTATTGACAAAAACTAATGTGGGGATATTATATCGTTCCAGTAATTTCCATAATGTCAGTGTATGACCGGAAACTCCGTCAGCAGCACTTATCACTAACACAGCATAATCCATAACCCAAAGTGTTCTCTCCATCTCAGCGGAAAAATCCACATGTCCCGGAGTATCTAACAAGGTCATCTCGATATCGTTATATCTGATTACCGCCTGTTTTGAGAAAATGGTAATTCCCCTATCACGTTCCATATCATTGGTATCTAAAAAAGCATTACGAAAATCTACTCTTCCAAGATTCCTGATAGTACCACTTTCATATAGCAGTCCCTCTGATAAAGTTGTCTTACCTGCATCTACATGTGCAAGAATTCCTACTGCAATTCTCTTCATCTTATTATATTCCTCTTTGTATTTATTAATTGTAAATTATTAATAATTATAGTTTTGTTTTTTATGAAAAAGGAGAAAATATCTTATTTTGTAAACTAACACTAGTACGAACAAACGTTTTATGTTATAATAAATGTGTATGAATAGATGGTATTATAATTTTATATATAATCATACTTTTATGTTATTATTTATGGGGTGGTCAATACTATGAATGGGTTTTTAATAGCACTAATGATTGTCGCTGCATTAATGATAATATCATATTTTGCTGCTGCAATCACTAAGAAATCCAAATTACGTATTCTATTTTCTGCATTTATGCTGATATTAATAGCATTGCTTATTATCACATGGATATACAGCATAATAACGCATCAACATGCTGTAATACTTCTGATACTGGCGATTGTATTCATTGTGCTTCACCGTATTGCGTGATAATCATTAATAATATTATTGGTTTTATTCTAATTATTTGAAGTAGTTACAATCGTTTTTTGACAACACCATTTACAAAGAAAGCATATTATGTTCAAGTTTACATAATATGCTTTCTCTTTAATTATCCGGATACTAATTTTTATCTTATTAACTCATGACCACTTATATTTCTATTGTATGTCTTTAGTAACCGGTATTATTAATAAATATTTACTGTCTTACTTTGATATGCACTTCTCTAAGCTGTTGCTCAGTAACCTCAGATGGCGCTCCGCACATAAGATCCTGAGCATTACCGTTCATAGGGAACGGAATAACCTCACGAATATTCTCTTCATTCTTAAGAAGCATTATCATACGATCGACGCCCGGTGCCATACCTGCATGTGGAGGTGCTCCAAACTGGAAGGCGTTATAAAGTGCTCCGAATTTCTCCTTGAGATCCTCCTCTGTATAACCTGCAATCTCAAATGCCTTAACCATTATATCAAGGTTGTGATTACGTACAGCTCCTGAAGAAAGCTCAACACCATTGCATACTATATCGTACTGGTATGCAAGAATCTCTAACGGATCTTTCTCATTTAATGCCTCTAATCCACCCTGTGGCATTGAGAACGGATTATGAGTAAATATAATCTTCTTGCTCTCTTTATCATACTCAAACATAGGGAAATCATTAATATAGCAGAATCTATATGCATTCTTTTCAAGCAGATCAAGTCGGTTTGCAATCTCAGTTCTTAACTGTCCTGCATAAGATGCAGCCAATTCTTCTACATCCGCTATAAAGAAAATGGTATCTCCTGCGGTAAGTCCTGCCAAATCTCTAATCTCTGTCTTCATATCATCAGGAATAAACTTGTCAATCGGTCCCTTGTAACTCATATCTTCCAACACTTCAAGATATCCAAGTCCGCCCATACCGATTGACTGGGCATACTTCAAAAGTTTCTCATGCTGTCCTTTAGAAAGCTTAGCGTGAACATTTATTGCACGCACTGTCTTATCATGGAACGGCTTAAATGTGCATCTTGAAAAGAACTCTGTAACATCAATAATTCTAAGTGGATTTCTAAGATCCGGTTTATCTGTACCAAACTGAAGCATTGCCTGCTTATAACTTATAATAGGGAATGGTGTATCTGTAATTACTGCGCCTTCAGGTGCGAACTTCTTAAATGTCTCGTATAATACTTCTTCACCTACTTTAAATACATCTTCCTGTGTAGCAAAACTCATCTCAAAATCAAGCTGATAAAACTCTCCCGGACTTCTGTCAGCTCTTGCATCCTCATCGCGGAAGCATGGTGCAATCTGGAAATATTTATCAAAACCGGACACCATCAATAACTGCTTATACTGCTGTGGTGCCTGTGGAAGTGCATAGAATTTGCCCTTGAACTTTCTTGAAGGAACGATGTAATCTCTCGCACCCTCAGGTGATGATGCACAAAGGATCGGTGTCTGAATCTCCAAAAATCCCATGTCAGTCATCTTCTGTCTTAAGAAACTTATAACTTTAGATCTGAATATCATGTTATCTCTGACTTTTGCATTTCTAAGATCAAGATAACGATACTTAAGTCTTACATCCTCTCTTGTTTCCTTAGATGTCATTACTTCAAAAGGAAGCTGTCGATATACCTTTCCTAAAACTTCGACCTTCTTAGCCTCTAATTCAATTGTACCTGTCGGAATCTTCGGATTATAAGTCTCTTCATCTCTATGCTCGATTATTCCCGATACACTTATACAATCCTCTCTTGACAAACCATCCAGGAGTGATGTATCACGCATAACCACCTGCATTACGCCATACATATCTCTAAGATCAATAAACGAAACTCCACCGTGATCACGGATATTCTCAATCCATCCCGCAAGTGTCAGTTCTGCTCCAACATCCTGCTCACTTACATTGTCAAGCGTTCTGTTACGATAAATGTTGTTTGTGTTCATAACTGTCTCCTTTTTTCAATAATATTATCTCTTCTATCAAGCATTGTAATCTGTGATAAAAACATATAAATCTTCAATACTCGCAGACGAGATTAGAATAATAATACAAGAAGCCCGCCCCAAGCGAACATTCTTAAAGTTCACTCAGGACGGGCAAATAATCTATTCCCGCGGTACCACCTGAATTACTGTGTCATACCAGATAATCACCGGCAATATGATCATCTTCCACAGTCTCTCATCGGTTAATCAAACCATACTGATAACGGTCAGCCCCCGGCGCACCTACTTATTACTGTTCAGATTGCAGCTGATAAAGTGTTATTCACAAGGATTCATTCTGCAGGGTTTCCACTATCTCCTGCTCACTGTGAGCGATAATCCAGGTTACTTGTCTTCGTCATAGCTTTTCCTTTATAAACGGTAATATTATATATTATACATTTTTCATTGTCAACTATAGAAGATTATTTCAGATACTTCTTAATCTGTTTCTTGCTCCAGGTTCCATCATCAATACGTACAAGAAGTCTTGTGTAATAGGTCTTTCCGTTCTGAGTAATCTCAGCCGTAAGATGTACCCATCCCTTCTTCTTACCCTTGATCGTACATGTTGCAGTCTTTCCTTTACGTTTGATCTTACCGATCTTTAACGACTTGGCTTCTTTCTTGTTTGCAACATAGAACTTGACCTTAGCGTCTGTTGCCACCTTAGTGAACTTAATCTTAGTATTCTTACCCTTAACTATACGCTTATATACATTAAATTCAGGTAATTCTCCACTTGTCTTTACAAGTCCCTTCGGCTTTAAGTTATAGTTCTTTGAAGTACCCTTATACTGCTTAAGCACCTTGAGATCTACTACAACCTTATACTCTGCTCCATTCTGAACAATCTTACATGTAACCTGACTCTTACCAACCTTCTTAGGTGTAATAAGTACATCTCCGTTCTTCTGCTGCTTGATTGTTACGACCTTCTTAGCCTTCTTGCCCTTACCTGTTATCTCTGATGTAACTATAGCGTAATCAGAGATACCTTTAAGGTTAACTGTAAATGTATTCTTTTTCTTTAATACTATCTCCTTATACATTGAGAACAATGGTGGATTCTTAACAAGTGTTGTCTCATCAAAATCGACAACATTTACATTGAATTCCTGCTTTGTTCCATCTGCATAAGTAAGTACTGCAGGATACGAACCCTTAGGTAAAGTATTAAGGAACTCTTTACTGATAATCAAAGTCTTTCCATCAGGGCTTATTGTATAGCTGTCAACCGGAACACCATTGATTGTAAGTGCTCCTGTAGTTGGAACCTGCTTAGAAGGATCGATAGGTTCTGTCTTATCCTGTGGATTAGTCTTCTCATAGGTTATATCCTCAGGTTTAACAGGCTCTGACGTACCGTCTGTTCCTGTCTTGGCAGGCGGAGCTACCGGTACTATTTTCTTAGCAGTATCATTATCAACAGTTTCGCCGGTCTTATTAGAATCTGAAGCTTTATCAATATCACCAATAGTATCCCAATCCTTATCAACCGTTACCTTAATAGTTGTTGTTGTACCCTTAGCAGTTGTAAGTGTTACCGGATATGTTCCCGGTTCCTTCTTAACCTGGGTTGTATCAATTCCAGTAATCTCAACCGGTGTCTTCAAATCTGTGTCATATGCCTGAGCATTCGATAATTTCTTAACATTGTCATCCTTCTTTGTAGGATCACCGAATATCTTATCAAAATCATTAACACCAATCTTGAAATCATTAGCTGCAATAGTCTCATCAGTCTTAGTATCATCCGGCTTAGTGTTATCATTCTCGTCTGTTACTGTAACATTAACTGTAACCTGAGTTCCCTTTGGAGTAGATACCAAAACAGGATATGTACCCTTCTTACCATCTTTAATAGCATCATTAAGCTTTTCAAGATCTTCTTTCTTTACTGATGAATCAGGTGGAAGAACTATAGGAGTTCCGTTACCATCAACAGCATCGACATTACCCTTATTAATGATATCATCCGGTGTAAGAGGATCACTTCCACCCTTTACGGTGAAGTCATTACCTGTTATCTCTTCTCCGTCACCGTTATCCTTATTGTTATCACCCTTGTTTTCAGCATCTTTTGATCCGCTGTTTGCTTTAACAGTAGCGTCAACAGTCACTTCAACAGTCTCTCCATCTTTGGTATAGCTGAACGTAACAGGATACTTACCCGGTTCTGCTTTAAGTTGTGTCTTGTCAGCCACTTTGATATCAGATGTCTTAACATTAACTCCACCTGCTACGGCTACAACTGAAGATAATTGTCTGAGAATTGCATCATCACCATCAATTGCTTTTTTTGCGTCATCTACAGATATATCGAAGTTATTAGCTCCAATTGAAATCTGCTTTGTCGGATCAGTCTGAGTATCTTTATTGTCCTTTTGTTCATCAACGATAAATGCGTTGATTGTCTTGGTAGGATTAGGATCACCTGTAGTGTTCTTGATTTCAACAGGTATCATATCAGGCACATCTGTATTTTTGATCTTGTCGACATCTTCATCCTTAACATCAACATCAGAATTCTTAAGTTCGGTATCAAATGCAGACTTACCACTCACATCGGAATCATCTTTAATACCATCTTCCGTAATTTTACCGGTATCTTTTACACTGATAATAATGTCATGTGCATCTATTGTAGGTGTAGTTGTAGGTGCCTTAACTGTAGCCACAACAGTAACTTCCACACTATCTGTACCTTTCTTATATTCAAAGGTCACATTATAATCATTTGGAGTAGCACTCAATCCACCCTTATCTTTAACAGTAATCTTATCAACCGGAACTTTTACTCCTGCATCAAGAGCAATAACTGATGACAAACTCTTAAGTATAGCATCGTTATCTGCATTGCTTGCATTCTCCGGTGTAATAAGGAAATTATTAGCGCCTATAGACAGTTGTTTTTCAGGATTATTAGGATAAATATCCTTATTGTCTTTTTGTTCGTCAACTATATGTGCAGTAACTGTTGCCTTTGGATATGGTTCATCACTATTATTGGTTATCTCTACCGGAATATTCTTTGGTGTTGTTACAGAATTAATCGCTGTCATATCACTCTCTTTGACATCCACTTTATCTGTAGGATTGCCTGCTTTATCCAAAGCAACTGTATTAGCTTTATCCACAATCTTCTTTTCATCTGCAGTTTTAGCATCATCTACACTGATAATGAAATCTTCCGCATCTATTGATGGAAGTTTAACAGTTGCTTCTACAGTAACTGTAACTCCCTTATAAGTAAATGTTACCGGATATGTACCAGGCTGAGGCTTCATATCTGTTTTATACTTATCATCAACATCAATATCACTAACATCTACATTAGAACCACCATCAACGGCAATTGCAGAAGCTAACTCTTTCAATAGTGCCTTATCACCATTCAAAGCCTTTTTAACCTGTGTAGGTGTAATCTCAAAATTGTTAGCTCCAATGGTTATCTTTTTTGCCGGATCCGGATCATTGTTAGAACCGGTTTCATCAACAACATGTGCAGTAACCTTCTTAGAAGGTTTACCCTCAGAACTTGTGTTGGTAATCGTTACCGAAATATCTTTAGGTGAATCAACATTGTTGATTTTATCTACATCTGAATCATTTATATCAATTTGGTCCTTACCAACAGGTTTCTTATCCTCATCAAGCCCTGTTGCATCTGACTTATCCTTAAGATTATCCTCGGTTGCTTTCTTGGCCTCTTCAACACTAATAATAATATCGTGTGCATCAACTGTCGCTTCTGAAACGACCTCAATCGTAGCCTTAGTAGAAGTAGACTTTCCTGCTGAATTAGTGTATGTATAGGTAACTTCATATGTACCCACCTCAGCTTTAAAAGGTTTGCTGGAATCATATGTTATAGTTACTTTTGGATTAGCACCAGCTATATAACTAAGTTCAGAAGCCTTTTTAGTAACTCCTGAATCAACAACAACTACTGCTGCTCTATCATTCGTATCAGCTGAAAG
>JAFUGT010000122.1 GCA_017469275.1 Lachnospiraceae bacterium | reverse complement strand
GCATACTCAAAACATAGAAAAAACTGCTCTGTTGATGCCATTATAACGGAAAACAGATGCTTTTTAAAGTAAAAAAACGGATTTTAGTCCCGCATAATCACTGGACTTATAGGAATGCGGAATTAAATTCCGCATTCAAGTTTAAATTCTTAACTTGCTTCTTGATGGGGGTGGGCAGATGAAAGGAAATGGATTGCCGGAATACGAAGAATATAAGCAGTTGGTTTGGCATTGGATGTTAGTTGTTCTAGATGATTTAACGCAGTTCGTAATTATTTTGATTGTATTATCATTTCTAATTATATATTTTCCGTTTGCTGTATTTGAAGTACCTATAGATACAAAAAGTGTTTGGTATTTTTATTTTGCTGTCATATCTATTGTAGGCCTCTTATTATTAACTGTTCGCCTTACCCGATTAAAGAGAATCTTAACCTATTGTCAGGTTATGAAAAAAGGTAAATGGATGAATGCAGCATTGGATGACTTGTGGATTTATCGAAAAGTGTGGCCGGGATATGCAGTGTTTTATGTAACTTATGTACAGGATGGGATTGAACACAAACGAAGCTACAGGTGTGAATGTCTAAGGGTTGATTCAACATTGCTGGGGATTAAAAATGTTTGGGTCGAAAGATTGGTTCATAGATATAACATTCCGGAAGGGACGACAGTTCCGATTAAAGTATATAAAGAGAAAATGATAGTTATTAATAATGATTGCGGTTTTTATGATTTGGCACATTGTAAAAGGAGAGAAACAGATCGAGGTAGAGTTTTTAGATATGTTTACGGTTTGACCAGGTTAGGTTCAAATATTGATGATAATGACCGTGTAACGGATGGTTACTGGTAAGGGGAGGTTTTTATGTACACATGTAAAAACTGTGCGGGTAATTTACAATATGATATAGAATCAGGCAAATTAAAATGCTCACATTGTAAAAGTCTGTTTGATCCATACGAAGTAAGTGGTGGAATTGAAGCCAATGAGGAGCAGCAATATGAGGTTACTGTGTTTACCTGTCCTCAGTGTGCCGGAAGGATATACAGTATGGATACGCAGGCATTAGCGTATTGCAGTTTTTGCGGGGCATCCTCTGTGCTGGTGGGAAGACTTGAACGCATGGAGCGTCCTAAGTATATAATTCCGTTTACGGTTTCTAAAGAGGATTGTAAAAGGATTTACAGCGCTAAGCTTAAAAGGGAAAGATATTCTCCGAACTGGCTTAAAGATGCTGAGCACATTGATAGTTTTCGCGGAATCTATGTACCCTATTGGATATACAATGCATCGCAAAAAGGGCCTGTAGTAGTACTTGCGACGAAACAGGATGAAAAGAGAACTGTTGAAGATAACCAGGAAAAGATAAAGGGATATTCCGTATATGGTGATCTGGAATGTGAGTATCGTGGTGTGGCATTTGATGCTTCCGCTGCTTTTGAGGATGAGTTAAGCGAGCAGTTGACACCGTTTGACATGAGAAAGCTTCAGGACTTTTCGCCTGCATTCCTAAGCGGTTTTTATGCCGATATAGCAGATGTTACCGAAGACGTATATATGTCTAAGGCAGAACAAATGATCAATAATGCAACTACATCATTTATAGATACTCAGCCCGAATTATTTGGATATCATATTGAACAAATGCCGTATGCTTCGGATGTATATCATACATTGATGGGGAAAGCTGAACTTGCAATGTTTCCTGTGTGGCTGCTTACCTATAGAAGGGGTGGAAGGGTGGCCCGTGTGGCAATCAATGGACAGACAGGGAAACTGGCAGGCAGACTTCCTATTGATAGAAAGAAATATATAGGTGAAAATCTGTTTTTGTCACTTCCGGTGTTTGCAACGCTGGGTATAATGATGCAGTTTTTTGATGCTGCTATGGGTATGCTTATTGCTGCATATATGATGGCAGTAGCTGCTCTTTGTGTTGCTGGTGTATATGCCTTCAATATTAAGAAGATGTGGGAGATAGAAAATCTCATAGAGGACATAGGCTTCCATGCTGCAAGGGGCAAGAAGCTTGATATTAACAAACGTAGGCTTGATTTTCAGAATGCAACGAATATCTGGATAGCAGGTTGCGGCACGTTGGGATTTATGGCGCATATAGTTGCGCTACAGGTTGGATCAGATGGTGGTTTGGGAAAACCGGAATTAGCGCATTTATTGATTGGACTGGGATTGATTTTTTTTGCGATGGCTGTATTTTTGACCGGGAGAGAAGGTTTTAAAGAAATATATGATCCTGCAAGAAAAAAACCATTATGGTGGGTGTTGATAGCATTTATTATTGTATTACTGTGTTTCCTGTTAAAGGTATCGGATGTTATTAGATGTGCAGGAATAATTGTATCTATGCTCATATGTGCAGGAGCAATGCTTAGACTTGTCAGATATCATAATCGGATGATAACAAGAACACTACCCCAGTATAAATACAAAGGGGGTGTCTTCAATGACTGAAATTATTAAGCAGGTATTTGTTAATCTGGCATTGCTTTCATTGGCATTTACAATTATGCTTCCTTTTGTATTTCATATATTGAAAAAAATGGTAATAACAGAAAAGGGAGAGCAGAGGGATAATCTCATATGGGGAGACAATAAGAAGAACTTTAACAATATCAGGGTGGCGTTTTATAAAACGTTGGATGCACCAATAGGTTATGAGATGCCGGATGAAGATAATATAGATGCATACAGCAGTAATTATCCTACATTTAAGGATAAGCAAAGGGAAAAAGTATATGTTGATATTATCAACAGTGCTGAGAAATACGTGCATATTATCACACCTTTTTTACAGGTCGATGAGATAATGGAAGCTGCTTTAATAAATGCTGTAAAGCGTGGAGTGGAGATTAAGATAATACTTGCCGGATCGGAAAGACAGAAGTCGGTCTATACAATTACAGACTTACAGATTGAGAAAATGATTTCTTTAGGAGTGGAGCTGTTTGAATATCGTAATGGGTTCATTTTTACCAACTTATGTACCGGTGATGGTGATAAAGCTGTAGTTGACGCAGTGGATTTCGCAAACCGGGAAACATATTTTCATATGCCCGACCAGGAGATAAATAGGAGAAATAGAAGCGTTAAAGATTTAGAAGAGGATTTTGAGAGAACTGTAAAGATAAGTGTGAGATTAAGGAACGGTGGAGAATGGATAAAAAGATAATCGCTGTTATATCAGCTGTGTTGTTTTTTGTTTTTATGACGGGTGCCAAGGCATATGCGCTTGGTTCAGAACAGAAGCAGGAGCTTATGGAATACTTTAGATCATATTATAAGAACGTATATGGAGAGAGCATTTCTGACAAGGATCTGGATGACAAGGTACAACAGAGTATTAATGAAATTGAAACAGCTATAGCGAACGGTACATATACATCAACTACAACATCAACAGAGACACATGTTGATTATAATTACGATAAAGACAAATACATAACATATGTGAATTCTGTTGATGAATTCTTTGAGGAAGTCTGTTATCAGCTTAAGGATCATAGAACTGTTGAGTATTATGATACTGATGTTGAGCTATTGTATAACAATGCGGATTATATTTTTGACGGTATAGAGAATTATTATTATAAGACTAATCCTATGATAAGTTCCGACTATTTGATTAGATTTTGCGATAACAGTTCCACAAACTGCAGCTGGGAAGAGAGAAATATTCCCGGCGAGAAGAAATACCGAATAGGGATTACATTTAAATATGCATATACGCAGGAAGAGATAGAAGAGCATTCGAATAAGATGATTGAGCTTTCGCAATCACTAAAACGTGAAAATGATTTGGAAAGTATCAAAGCGGTTCATGATTATCTGACTGATGAATTTGAGTGGAAAGATAATGTAGAAGATTCTATAGCAGGTTTTAAGTATTCAGGAGCGACATGTAGTGGATATTCAATGGCAGCATTTGAACTGTTATATAATATGGGTATTAATGCCAGGATTGTTGAAGGTAATGTGACAGTTGACGGACAAGAGTATTATAATACATGGAATATAGTTGAATTAGACGGTAAATGGTACAACATTGATGTGAGCTGGGACGATAATGGTGAATACGGAACAAGATATGATTGGTTTTTAAAAAGTAATGCTGAATTTGAAAGACATTCATATCGAGAGGAGAGAAGTGACATCAGGAATATGATCTCAAAAGAATCGTATTTTGTACCGGAAGAGTTGTTGAATAGTAATATTCAGGTGCCGGAAAATAGTACCACAGAACAGGTTGATTACAAAGACGATAAGCATAATAATATAACGCCCGGACAACTGGTTCGTAGATTTTGGTATTTGGCAATTTATCCGATATTCGGTATAGCTGCCCTTATCAGACGTCTAATAATACGTACAAAAAAAGATAACGATAATATTTATAAACATTACAAAGATGATCTTAGTGCAGAAATAGCAGCTTATTATAAAAGTAAGGATCGTTCATATTATAATTGATTGATTTTCTGTTGATGGGTAATTTAACAGATTGACATTCTCAAAACAT
Source organism: Lachnospiraceae bacterium (assembly GCA_017469275.1). Taxonomy (GTDB): domain Bacteria; phylum Bacillota; class Clostridia; order Lachnospirales; family Lachnospiraceae; genus CAG-590. The sequence goes on along the minus strand of JAFUGT010000122.1, from coordinate 6,174 downwards.
ATTGCTATAGTGGGTATTGGTTTGTTGAGGAGACAGGGAGGAGACATAGAAACGTCTCCTGTCTCCTAAGGGGAGTAAAGTTCTTAAAATATAACTGCGAGAGGAAGGACAAAACGTAAATGGGAACATTCAAAAGTTCAGAGGAAGCAAGAGAATATTTTAAGGGAGACCGGTTTGCAACAGAAAACGGAATGCAGGTGGATGAACTTACGGAAGAATACAGCGTGTGCAGTATGACGCTCACTGACAGACATAAAAATGCAAACGGTGGAATTATGGGCGGAGTTATATTTACCTTGGCCGACCTTGCATTTGCGGCGCTTACCAATCAGATTCACATGCCGTCGGTGGCACAGCAGGTAAGCATCAATTATCTGAGTGCACCGAAGGGTGACAGATTGGTTGCTACTGCGCATATTGTAAAAAACGGACGAACTTCAACGGTAATCAATGTTCATGTAGTTGATAATACGGGACGTAGTGTCGCGCAGTTTATAGGAACAGGTTTCAAACTATAGTTTTTGAGGATATCCAAATTGTAATTATAGAAGTGATATCCAAAGAACCAAAGAAGTGAATTATTTCAATCAACTAAAAGAGGCATCGTGCGGTTTGTACCGTTTACGAATGCCTCTTTTTCACACACTTTTTATGACTTGTTGCTTCCTTTTTCGGGACGTTCACCTTTGCCACCGGGTCCCATGTTATCTGATGACTGGGTAATCTTAGAAATGTTGCCGTTGTCATCTACAGATACAGTGAGTCTGGTATTCTCAGTTATGTCTGACATGGTTATATCTTCTAATACACTTTCGTCTTCTACAGTGAAAGTTATTGTTTTGCTCTCGCGGGTTTTTCTGTCCTGCTTTTTGTCTGATGAGCTATTGTCGTCACTTGAACTTGATTCCTGAGGTTTCTGCATATCGTTATTATCAGAATTTATATCCGGAGGAGTAGGTTTTTCACCGTTACTGTTATCCATATCCGGAGGTATCTGATTGTTGTCATCATCAGAATTTATATCCGGAGGAGTAGGCTTTTCACCGTTGCTGTTATCCATATCCGGAGATGTCTGATTGTTGTCATCTGTGTTTTGTTCCGGGCGCTGTCCCATTTTTCCAATAGGACCTCCTCCAATAGATAGTGTAATCTCGTTACCGTCAACTGAGGTAACTCTACCGGTAAATGTGCTTCCCTTGTAATCAGCAATGCTTTCTGCCTTTGCAGTAGTTTCGTTTTGGTCGGTTGTGTTGACTGATGAATTGTCAGGACTTCCATTTCCGCAGCCAGTGAGGATGGAAGCCGCTAAGATGGTTGATAAAGTAACTGCTAATAATTTGTTCTTTCCTAACATAAGTCATTACCCCTTTCTTTCAAAGAATATTGTTATTTTTTTCATAAGTCCTTTTTCTGAAGTTCTTATGTTGTATGTATGCATAATAAAATATAAATATTGAATTAGAATTGAAAAAATGTTTATGATTTGTGAAACGGATAACAAGTAATGAATATATGCTGCTAATTATTAATCTGTATAAATAATAAGGATAATATTGACACGAATACAAAGATTTGATACAATTAGATTGTGCTAAATATATATGATGTGAAATTTTTAATACACAGACAAAGACAGGTAGTATTATATAATCATAAGATAGGAGAAGATGAAGAATATGGATAATAAAGAAAATAATAATTCAGAATTTGATATTCAGACATATATGACCCGGGGTGTTGAACGTGTGGTTTCGGATGTGATTAAGGCAACCCTCAAAAATCCAAGAGCAAGTCTGGCAATGGCAGGATTTGCAAAAGCCTCTAAAGAGGCGACTAAGAGACGTCTTAAGGCTAAGGAAGCGGGAGAGCATATACCACCATTTCTTATAGCAAGTATTACCAGCAGTTGTAATCTGCATTGTGCAGGATGTTATTCCAGATGTAATCATGCCACAACAGATGAGGCGCCGGTCAAGCAATTGACGGACGAAGAGTGGCTTTCGATATTCAAAGAAGCTGATGAGTTAGGCGTTAGTTTTATTCTATTGGCAGGTGGTGAACCGTTTATAAGGAGAGATATAATAGAGGCGGCAGGGAAGATGAAGAATATAATGTTCCCGATATTTACCAATGGTACATTTATGGATAACAGATATTTTGAACTGTTTGATAAATGCAGAAATCTTATTCCTATTATGAGTATAGAAGGTAACAGAGATATAACTGATGCCAGAAGAGGCAAAGGAGTATATGACACACTTATTGCCAATATGGATAGACTCAATTCGAAAGGACTCATTTACGGTGCGTCCGTTACAGTTACCAAGGAGAATGTCAGGGAGGTTTCGTCGGAGGAATTCTTAGAGAGTCTTTCAAAGCGTGGCTGCAAGGCTGTTATTTATGTGGAGTTCGTTCCGGTAACCGAGGAGTCGGCAGACTTGGCACCTGATGATGAGGAACGGGAATATCTTACAGCCAGAATAAATGAATTAAGGAGTCAGAATAACGAAATGGTATTTGTTTCATTCCCCGGTGACGAGAAGAGTTCTGGGGGATGTATAGCGGCTGGAAGAGGATTTTTCCATATCAATTCCCATGGAGGAGCAGAGCCATGCCCCTTTTCACCATATTCAGATGTCAATGTGAGGGATACTTCCCTCAAGGAGGCAATACATTTCAAGTTGTTTATGGCGTTACAAAGCGGTGAATTGTTATCGGATGATCATGTGGGTGGATGCGTGCTATATGAGAAGAGAAAACAGGTGGAAGAGCTTCTTGCATGAAGGGTACGTATTTGCTGACCGAAGTGGGAATAAACTCAAATTTGATAGACAACAAACTATAAATAATGTTATAATCCCCTTATATGAGATGCGAAATTTTCTCAATTGATGAAAAGAATACCGGTATAGTGTGTAAGGAGGGGCTTATGAAAAAGATTGTGTTTTTAACGTTTTTATTTGTTCTGGTTATCATTTCTACAGGATGTATGAGAGTATATGAGACATATACGGTTAACGATGACGGTACTTTGACGGTGACTATGAAACAAGCCTACAGCAAAGAACTGTTAGATCAGTCGGGTGAAGGTGATACTTCAAATGCCGTTGTAGAGACTCTTGAAGATGGCAAGGAGTATTATACAGAAACAGATTCGGCAACTGCACCGCTCGAAGAGTTGAAGAAGAATACCAATTTGACTCTCACAAAGGATATATTTTTCTATAGGGTAAATACTAATTCTGATGAGAAGGTTTCAGCTGAGAAGGCTACGGATGACCAGGATTTATCAACTGCAATTTCCAACAGCATATATGTCAAACTCACGATTAATCTTACAGATGAAATCGTAGATACCAATGCTAATCTAAAGGATGAGACTTCCGGTAAAACAGCAGCTTTTGACACGAACTTTATTAGTGAATCGTGGTATGCGTATACTGCACATGGTAAGGAGCTTCTTGAAGCGGACAACAATCCGCCGGTTATTGCTAATGTTGAAGATGGTGCGTTCTACAGTCAGCTGCCTGATGTAACATTTGGTGATGATACGGTGGTTGCATCGGCAACCATTAACGGTCATCCCTATTCACCATTATTTGTGGTTGATGGGAAAAATGTAATAACAGCAACAGACATTAAAGGTAACACTACAACAGTAACCTTTTATACAGATAAAAAAGCACCTGTTATAAAGGGCGTTAAGAATGGTAAGAAATATTCCCGGAAGGCAACATTTTATGTAAAAGATAATGTTGCGCTTTCAAAAGTAACGGTGGATGGGAAAAAGCAGAAACTTACAAAGTCCAAACTTGTAAAAAAGGGTAAATACAAAAATTATTACAAATTGACCGTCAAGAAAAAAGGAAAACATTTAGTAGTAGCCCAAGATAATGCCGGTAATGCAATAAAGCTTAAGTTCAGAATAAAATAGAGCATGATTTCATAGCGGAGTATTCAAGAAGAAGTGTAAGAAATGTCTTGCACTTCTTCTTGATTTATGGGAAAATGTGAAAAGTATATTTTAAGGAAGAGTGTTTTATATGTTTGAGATGAAAAGAACAGTGACCTACTCTCAGGTGGGTAACAGTCTCACTATGGATATGGCGGGAATTGTGCATTATCTTCAGGATTGTACTCTTGCGCATTCAGAGAGCGTCGACAAGGGAGTGGCACATGTAGAAAAATATAAAAGAGCATGGTTTTTGTCAAGCTGGCAGATAGAGGTAAAACGTTTTCCCATATATCAGGAGAACGTAACAGTCAGAACTTGGGCGCATGATTTTAAAAGTATGTACGGATATCGCAATATGGATATATTAGATAGTGAAGGTACTCCAATCGTATATGCTAATTCCATATGGATATTCATGGATTTAGAGAAAATGTTACCTGCAAAACCTACAGAGGAGGATATGCGGGGCTATGAGATTGAGGAGGCCCTTCAAATGGAGTACGCCCCTAGAAAAATCAAGCAGCTTTCTGAGGAATACCGTGTGGTGGAAGAGAGAGAAATACATGTCAGACGTTCATTTCTTGACTCCAACAATCACGTGAATAACGGTCGTTATGTATCGGAAGCACTTGATATAATAGATATGGAAGACGTTAAGAATATGCGGGTGGATTACAGAAAGGCTGCTGTAATGGGGGATATAATGTATCCGGCTGTATATAAGAATGATGAGATAGTACAGGTCGTACTGAATGATTCCGAGGGTAAGCCATATGTGCTTGTGGAAGTAAACTGTCATCACTAAAAGTTATACGTTAATAAAACAAAGGAGACAAGATGGTAGAGTTAGGAAAGTGGCAGACCTTGAAGGTTGTCAGAAGTAAAGATTTTGGAATATATTTAGCAGAGAACGAGGGAGATGATGATGCGGTACTTTTACCAAGAAAGCAGGTGCCGGAAGGGCTTAAAGCAGGTGGAAGTATTGATGTTTTCGTGTACCTGGATTCCTCTGACCGCCCTATAGCCACCACTATGCAGCCGCTTATAACCCTTGGAGAAACAGGCAGATTGAAATGTGCCAATGTATCTAAGATTGGAGCATTCATGGATTGGGGACTCCCCAAAGATATTCTTCTTCCCTTTAAGGAGATGACAGGGAAGGTCAGAGAAGGCAGAGAATACGTTGTTTATATGTATCTGGATAAGAGTAACAGACCATGCGTTTCCATGAAACTTTACAATCATTTAGGCGTAGCCTCTGAGTTTAAGAAGGGTGATTCGGTCAAAGGGTATATATATGAGATTAATGAGAATATGGGTGCCTTTGTTGCTGTGGAAGACAAGTATCAGGGACTAATTCCAAAGCAGGAATTACATAAACGGGTAAATGTGGGAGATACCATGGACATGCGTGTTACCGAGGTCAGGGAAGACGGAAAACTCAATTTGTCGATAACTCAGCTTGCTTATCAGCAAATGGAGGAGGACGGTGAAATGGTGTATCAGGCAATTCTTTCCTTCGACGGAGTTCTTCCTTTCAACGATAAAGCGTCCCCTCAGCTTATAGAGCGCGAGTTGGGACTTTCCAAGGCAGCATTTAAACGGGCGGTAGGAAGACTTCTCAAAGAGGGAAGAATTGAGATTCACGAACATTCAATTATAACTAAGTAACATCACAATTAACATTAATGTTCAATTATGGCAATAATAATAGTTTTGCAAACTTCTAATAATATAATAAATGGAGGAAAACCAATATGAAGAATGTAATTAAAACAGACAAGGCACCACAGGCAATAGGACCATATTCACAGGCAATCGAGGTGAACGGAATGGTATACACTTCAGGTGTAGTACCTATCGATCCTGCAACCGGAGAAGTCGTTGCCGGCGATATTAAAGTTCAGGCAACAAGAGTCTTTGATAGTATGAAGGCTTTGCTTGAGGCAGCGGGATCTTCCTGTGAGAACGTTGTCAAGACAACAGTATTTATTAAAGATATGAATGATTTTTCGGCATTAAATGAGATATATGCAACATATTTTACCGGAATTTTCCCGGCACGCTCCTGCGTTGAGGTGGCGAGACTTCCCAAGGATGTACTTATCGAGATGGAGGCAATCGCGATTAAGAAATGAAAAGAACGGGTTTATTTTTCTTTTTACTGATGCTATTTGAAATACCGGTGGCTGTTGTAGTTAACAAAGTACAATCCTTTT
>JAFUGT010000121.1 GCA_017469275.1 Lachnospiraceae bacterium | reverse complement strand
TAGATTACACAGCGGATGACGGACAAGGATGTCCGTCAGTCTCAATGGAGACAGGAGGTCGACTTTGAGACGTGCCGCGGACGCATAGATAACTTTGGGGGATACTTAGAAACTCTTTTTTCGGACAAACAGTCATACAAATAAAACTATATACCATATACCACACTGACACACACTTATAAGCCAAAGCGGTAAGCGTCAACAACGTATAAGAGTTTCGACCACTACTTACTAAGGTAAACAATAATTTAACATGGAAGGAGAATAACATGAATATTAAGGACATACGAGCCGATTTTCCGATACTTTCGGATGAGCGATATATATATTTTGATAATGCGGCAACATCACAGCGCCCTCGTCAGGTACTTGAAGCCGTTGATAACTTCTATCGCACCACTAATGCGAATCCGCTAAGAGGTCTTTATGAGTGGAGCATAGGGGCAACGGAGGCTTATGAAAATGCCAGAAGCAGGGTGGCTGAATTTTTGAATGCAAAGGATTCCTCTGAAATTATATTTACGAGAAATGCAACTGAATCACTTAATCTTGTGGCGTATTCCTATGGTCTTGCCAACATCCATGAGGGTGATGAGATAGTTATCTCTATTATGGAGCATCACAGTAATATTCTTCCATGGCAGATGATTGCAAGGAAAAAGGGAGCAGTTTTAAAATATCTGGAGTATGATGAGAACTATGAGTTTTCAGATGAGGAGCTTAGCAAGATTACGGATAAGACAAAACTGGTGGCGGTAACTTATGTATCAAACGTGCTGGGAGTAACTAATCCGGTAAAAAAACTTGCAGATATAGCTCACAGACATGGTGCAGTCATCGCCGTTGACGGAGCCCAGAGCACACCTCATAAGAAGGTTGATGTCAAGGATATAGATGCGGATTTCTATGCATTTTCCGGACATAAGATGCTTTCCACTATGGGAATTGGAGTGTTGTACGGGAAAAGGGAATTACTTGATGAAATGCCACCTTTTCTCACAGGTGGGGAGATGATTGAATTAGTCACCAGGGAAACTTCTACCTATGCGGAAGTGCCGCATAAGTTTGAGGCGGGAACGGTAAATGCAGGTGATGCGTTTGGACTTGCAGCGGCAATTGACTATCTTGAAAATATAGGTTTTGATTATATAGAGAAGCAGGAAAATAAACTTACAGAACTTGCCCTGTCAGCACTTAAGGATATTCCGTATGTAACACTTTACGGAGCGAAAGAGAGTGAGCGCCACAGCGGAATAGTAACATTTAATATAGAGGGATGCCACCCCCATGATGTATCTTCTGTATTGGATTCCGAGCATGTATGCATAAGAGCCGGTCACCACTGTGCGCAACCACTTCTTAAATATATTGGGGTAAATGCTACAGCAAGAGCAAGCATGTATTTCTACAATACGGAGGAGGAAGTGGAAAGATTCGTTGACAGCTTAAAAAAGGTGCGGGGATGGCTGGGATATAAATGAATATAGTCAGCTTATAAATTATTAATTATAGAGGGAATTACGATATGGATTTGAAACAGATATACAGAGAAATAGTGAATGAACATAATATGCACCCGGAGCACAAGCATGATCTTATCGCTCCCACATATGTGCTTAACGGGGTTAATCCGACCTGTGGAGATGATGTTAATATTCAGTTGAAAATGGATATGGAGGGTGTTATAACCGAAGCATCTTTTAATGGTTCCGGCTGCGCGGTTTCTCAGGCGTCCGCTGACATAATGATGGATCAGATAATAGGAATGACTAAGAATGAAGCACTTGAACTTGTGGAGACATTTATGGCGATGGTACACGGCACTGCTACTTCTGAACAATTGGAAGAGTTAGATGAGGCGGCTGCACTTTCTGATGTGGCACATATGCCTGCAAGGGCAAAATGTGCCACTCTTGCATGGCACACATTAGAAAAAATACTTAAGTGTGAATATAACATTTAGATTATAAGTACTATTATCTTTCTGAATTGAAGTATGAACCTGAATTCCATATATCTCTTTATTCTTGATAATAAAAATGTGGTTTGCTATAATTGAAAAATCAATATATTCGGAATGGAGAACAGAGTAATGGATGAGAGGTTACAGCAACAGTTAGATTTTGCATTGGAGATTGATAAAGAGAAGAATATATTCAGACAGACTCATTTATCCGGACACGGAAGAAATGAAAATGATGCAGAGCATGCGTGGCATATGGCTATAATGGCTTACATTTTCAGAGAGTATTCCAATGAAGAGATTGACATTTCCAAGGTGATTCTAATGTGTCTTATTCATGATATAGTGGAAATAGATGCAGGTGACACCTACGCCTATGACGAGGATAGATTGAAAACTCAGCAGGCCAGAGAAGATGCGGCAAAGGAAAGGATATTTTCGCTTTTACCGGAAGATCAGAAAAATGAACTTATAGCGCTTTTTGATGAATTCGAAGCGTATGAGACTGCGGAATCGAAGTTTGCACACGCAATGGATAATCTACAGCCCTTAATGCTTAATAACAGCAATGGTGGAAGTGATTGGAAAGAACATGGTGTAACGGCAGCTCAGGTATATGGAAGACAGGGGAAGACTGTTTCGGGTTCAGAGAAACTATTTGAAGTGATTGATGGTATAATTAAGGACAATATCAGTAAGGGTAGTATCAAATCATGACTGCATGTTATATTTATTCGGACGGAACCGACTCGATATAAACCGAATAAAACCTTACAAAACAGTATCTATCTTGGAAGAATGCGTGTTGGAAAAAGTTAGCTTGTAAAACAAGCTATTAGAAAATCCGGAATAAAGAGTTTTTATTATGAGTGCAAACAAGTTACAGAGGAAAGTAATGTTCAAAGCATCTGTGAGGTTATATCAGAAGTGCAGAATTTACCCCGATTAGGTTACACATCAATTTAAGAACTGATGTATTAAGATATAAGCCTGATGACCTTGATCATCGGGCTTTCTTTTTGAAAGGACTAATCGTTAAGTGATTGAATTTATAGGCAGACATAGACGTATGTGGTCAAATGTATTTATACAAAATTGAACTTTTTTGTAGTAGCATATTGAACTTTTTTGAAGATGGGTGTATAATCAACGAAAATTAATAAATATGTAAATTGAACTTATTGATGCAATCATCCAACAAAGAAAGGCGGAGGCTATGGAAGAATCATTGTTTTCGGTCAGACTTAAAACTCTGATGAAAGAAAAGAATATCAAGCAAATTGAACTTGTGCATCTGGCAGAGGCGCAGGGAATAAAACTTGGCAAAAGCCACATGAGCCAATATGTATCAGGAAAGACAATACCACGAAAGGATATTCTGGTCTTCCTCGCAAAAGCTCTGGAGGTTGAACCTGATTGGTTGTCAGGAACAAAGATAATTGAAGCGGTTAATAATAAAAATGATGTGGAAAAATACAGTTCAAACAATAATTTGAAAGGTAAAGGTGTCGGTATGAGAGAGTTCAAAAAATCATCTAAGCTGGATAATGTGTTATATGATGTGAGAGGCCCGGTTGTGGAGGAGGCCGCAAGGATGGAAAATGAGGGTATGCAGGTTCTTAAATTGAACATTGGCAATCCGGCCCCCTTTGGGTTCAGAACTCCTGATGAAGTTATATACGATATGAGAAGGCAGCTTACGGATTGTGAGGGTTATTCTGATTCAAGAGGTCTGTTCTCAGCGAGAAAAGCGATAATGCAATATGCACAGATAAAGAATATACCAAATGTTACAATGGATGATATATATACCGGTAACGGGGTAAGTGAGCTTATCAATCTTTCAATGTCGGCTCTTTTAGATGATGGTGATGAGGTGCTTGTGCCATCTCCTGATTATCCCCTCTGGACAGCATGTGTGACTTTGGCAGGCGGTAAAGCGGTTCATTATATTTGTGATGAGCAGTCGGAGTGGAATCCGGATATTGAGGATATAAGAAAGAAAGTTTCTCCAAGGACCAAAGCTATTGTAATCATTAATCCCAATAATCCTACAGGTGCATTGTACCCTAAAGAGATACTTAAGCAGATAGTTGAAATAGCAAGGCAGAATCAGTTGATGATCTTTTCAGATGAGATTTATGACCGACTGGTTATGGATGATGAGGAACATGTATCCATAGCTTCGCTGGCACCGGATCTTTTCTGTGTAACCTATAGCGGACTCTCCAAATCACATATGATAGCCGGTTTCAGAATCGGATGGATGATATTAAGCGGTAATAAGAGAGTTGCCAAGGATTATATAGAGGGATTAAATATGCTTTCTAATATGAGACTATGTTCCAATGTGCCTGCACAGTCCATAGTTCAAACCGCTTTATGGGGGTATCAGAGCGTTAAGGATTATATTGTTCCGGGTGGAAGAATCTATGTGCAGAGAGAATATGTATATAAGGCATTAAATGATATACCGGGTATTACGGCAGTTAAACCAAAGGCTGCATTTTACATCTTCCCTAAGATTGACACGAAAAAGTTCAATATTACAGATGACGAAAAATTCGCACTTGACTTATTGAAAGATAAGAAGTTACTGCTTATCAACGGTAAGGGCTTTAACTGGGGTGAGCCGGATCATTTCCGTGTTGTGTATCTTCCTCGTATTGAAGTCCTTGAGGATGCAATGGCAAAACTGGGAGATTTCCTGTCCTACTATAAGCAGGCATGATTATAATTTTTATTATAGTTGAAAGTATATCATTAGTGTGCATTGATATACGAATGATTTGAAAGAGAGTATGGGTTATTGATATAAGAGCTGAATAAAAATAATAAAAAAGTAATAAAAGCTGATAATTGTCATTTTTTATGTGTAAAAAAGGGTGATGATTATCAGTTTTTTGTTTTTTACAACGCCTTTTTTCAATGGTTTATACAGCATTATATAATTATTTTATAAAAGGGTATTGACAATGAAAAAATGATATGTTACATTTACTACGTCAGGCGTAGTACGACAGACATACCAACGCCAGACGTACTATTGACAGTCGTAGTAACTATTTCAATATTAACTGTAGATAATCCGGACGTTTGAGAAACATTCATAACAAATATAAACCATTGTTTCGCAAATGACTGGCCATTGACAATAATTTGAGAGGAGGCATATGGATATGAGTAATATCAGCAGTGACGTGATTCGGGGATATAATGATACGATGATATTATATCTTTTATTGGATCAACCCTCATACGGATATGAGATATCTAAGCAGATTAAGAATCTGTCCGAGGAGAAGTATATTATTAAGGAGACTACACTTTATTCCGCATTTACAAGAATGGAGAAGAACGGATATGTGGAATCATTTTTCTCTGATGAGAATGGGGGAAAGCGAAGAACCTATTATAGAATAACGGATACCGGATTACAGTATTACAAGGACAAATGTGAAGAATGGAAACTTACAAAAGATGTAATCCAGAATTTTATCAGGGAAGATATATAATAGAATGTATAGTAATAAATGATACAAATGAGATGCTCATGTTGCTAACGGTAATTTTAGCAATATTGCAGCAAGATAATATTAATTAAAACAATCATAGTCGGCATGCTTAATATGCATAAGAAAGGGGAATAGATATGGAAACGATTAAAAGCTATTTGGAGAATATGTTCGCTAATCTTCCTAATACACCTGAAGTGAAAAAGGCTAAGGATGAATTATGGCAGATGATGGAAGATAAGTATAATGAACTGATCGCAGATGGTGTGAGTGATAATGCAGCGGTTGGTACTGTAATATCAGAATTCGGTAATCTGGACGAGATAGCTGAAGAACTTGGGATTAATAAAGTAATTGAAGACTCTGCTAAAGAAGTGAGACGAGAGATAACCTTTGAAGAAGCGGAGGAATTTCTTGAAGCTTCCAAGAAAAAGGCATGGAAGATTGCTATTGGAGTTGCGCTTTGTATTATTTCTTTGGTTGCCCCTATTATGACTGATGCAACGAAGGGTCTTGTCGGAAACAAAAGTGGCTTATGGAGTACAGGATTATCTGATGGAGTGGGTGTTTCATTTATGTTTGTATTAATTGCAATAGGAGTGATCCTGTTCATATATTCATCAACCCTGACGAAAAAGTGGGGCTTTTTGGAGAAGCAGCCTTGCAGTATGAGTATTGCTACTTCAGAGTATGTAAAGAATTCAGAGGCTGCATTTACTCCCAGATATGCATTAATGCTTTCGATTGGAGTTGCACTATGCATCATTTCGTTTCTTCCTGCGGCACTCTTGGATGAGGTTGAGGATTATATTGGCGGGAGAATCAGTCTTGGAGATATGGGTGGAGCCTGCCTGTTTATAATAGTTGCCGTTGGAGTTATGCTTATTGTATATGCCGGCATTGTTAAAGGCAGTTTCGAGAAGCTTTTCAAGGCTACAGGAAGAATGGGTAAAAATGCCTACGGTTCAGGGAATGTATATACGGATTCAGTTGATGAAAAAAATGAAAAGAAGTATATTTCCCCGACAGCAGAGCTTATTATAGATGTGTTCTGGCCTACAATAACCTGTATATACCTTATCTGGAGTTTCCTTTCGTTTAGATGGTATATAACCTGGGTCATTTGGCCGATTGCCGCTGTGCTTGATGCGGTTCTTAAATCTATATTGATCAAGAGAGATTAGAAAATCGTAATATGATATAAGTGTCAAAAGTCATAACTGCATTATGTCTGCACAATAAGCAGGCAACCTAAAAATAATACTTAGAATTTTTGAAAGGACGATAATATGAAAAAGACGACATATCTTGTAATTATTTCTGTTGTAACTATAGTCTGTGTGATTGCAGGCAGTATTAAGAATTTGGGAGGAATAAAACTTGGCTGGGGATTTCCATGGGGATTTCCGTGGGGGCTTAGTGACAGCGATAATGTCAAAGTAACTTCGATAAAAACTGATGATGGTAATGTTACTGCTGACACAATTTCTTTGGATGAATTTGATAGCGTAAAACTTGATTTAGATATAATGGATGTCAAAATATCAGAAGGAGATGAGGCAAGCATCCATTATGAGTGCAGTGATTCAAGATTTGTGCCTGTGATCAATTGTGAAAATGGAGTGCTCACTGCAAAGCAAAAAAAAGTTAAACTAAATTTTAATACAAAAGGTATTAAGTGCAAGATGGTTTTGACAATACCAAGAGGAAAGAAACTTAAAGACATAGATATTAATGATTCTGTGGGAGATGTCAAGTCAGAGAATATTACAGGAGATGTATTTAATGCGAGCCTTAGCACCGGGGATTTGAAGATTATGGCAGGTTCATTTGATGAAATCAATATCAGCAGTTCCACAGGGGATATTAAGTTAAATGATTGTAATCTGGGAGATGCAACAATATCAGGTAATACAGGGGATATAGAACTTGAAGATTGCGTCTTTGATGATGCGAAAGGAAATATGAGTATTTCCACAAATACCGGAGATGTCAAGATAAAAGGCTGCAACGATCTCGGTTTATATAAAACTGATTTCAAAACAGATATAGGTGATGTAAGTGTCAACGGTAAAGAGTATAAGAAGCATTATACAGAGGATGCAGCTCCTGAAAGTAACAAGGATAATATCAGTAGTTTTACAATATCAACGAATATTGGTGATATCAGTGTGACACAGAAATAGAGGATATGCAAAAAAGAATATAAGAGCCAAGAATATGGTAATATGGATCAAAGTCTTTGTACAGATTATATTTGTACAGGGGCTTTGATTTTTAATATTTGCTTTAATGGAAAATAGTGTTATAATGTCTAAGCGTTAGTTCTGGCTAATGATAAATAGATTAAACTAACCAATGGTGATTGTTTGTGCGGTTTGATGATCAGTAATTATTGATACAGGAGGAAATAATAAATGTTTGTTGATGTTTCTAATGTTAAGAAAAGTTATGGTGAAGGCGGCAGCTTTATTGAAGTTTTAAAAGGCGTATCCGTGAAGGTCGAGCAGGGTGAAATGTGCGTTATACAGGGAACTTCAGGCTCCGGTAAATCGACACTGCTCAATTGCATAGGTGGTCTTGATGAAGCCGATTCAGGCTCTATAAGTATAGCAGGCAAAGAGATAGTGGGGCTTAAAGGTGAAAAACTCTCTGATTACAGGAGAGATAATCTGGGATTTATATTTCAGTTCTATAATCTTGTACCCAATCTCACAGTACGTGAAAATATTCAGGTGTGTGAGTATCTGACAGATAATCCTTTGTCAATGAAAGAACTATTGGATGTGTTAGGACTTAAAGAGCATGCCAATAAATTTCCCTCGCAGCTTTCGGGCGGACAACAGCAGCGCTGTGCTATTGCCAGAGCATTAATAAAGAATCCGAAACTTCTGCTCTGTGATGAGCCGACAGGAGCCCTTGATTCCAAGACCTCAAGGGATATTCTGGTGCTGCTCGAAAAAATTAATGCTGCCTACGGCACGACGATGATGATAGTGACTCATAACAATTCAATTAAGAATATGGTTGACCATGTTATCTATCTAAAAGATGGAGAAATCTCCAAAGATTACTACAATGAGTCCAAGATTCCTGCCGACCAACTGGAAGATTTGTAAGATACAGATAATTGTAAAGGAGATTTCCCATGAAACGAGTTTTATTTAAACGATCATTGCGTGACTTGAAAGAAAATTGGGCACGATACACAGCTCTTGCCCTTCTTATTATATTTTCGATATATATTGTGCTTAGTCTTGTGGGTGCAGCCACAGCCACTATTGATCAGACTGCACAGTATGATGAGGAACTTAACTGTGAGGATGGAGAATTTTCCGTATTTGTACCACTCACGGATTCTGAACTTAACAGGATAACCAAAAAGGGTGTAGATATAGAGAAGATGTTCTTCCTGGATTATCAGATGGAGGATGGCAGTGTATGTCGTGTATATAAGAATCGAAATGACATTAATAAGATTACACTTAAGGAGGGCCGGATAGCAGAAAATGATTCAGAGATAGTTGTGGAAAGACGCTATGCGGAAGTAAATGATATAAACATTGGAGACATTATATCAATTGGGGACTTTGATGGGACTGATGTCGTTTACAGTAACGATTATACTTCTTCAAAAAGTAATGAAGATGATAATGAAAACTTAAGGGCTGGAGATAGCGAAATAAATGAGGTATATAACTTCACTGTAGTCGGAATTGGTGCCGTATCAGACTATAATTCCCCACTTAAAAATCTCTCGGATGCCTCTGTGGACAGTAATAGTTTTGGACTTTTGTTTGTTACAGAGTCGGCTTATGATGAACTGAATGAATCAAAAACAGCTATGAAATCCGAGGAATATTATTATTCCTATAAGTTAAATGATTCCATTACACATGATGAATTAAAGGACATTTTAAAGGAGAATTCATTTAATGCAAATTCTGTAGACGATGCCTATTTTAGGGAGTATTACGAGAGAATTTCCGGCGGCAGTGCTCTTTCAGGGGTGATGCTTTCAATGTTTCAGGATAGCGATATGTTTGCTGACAGTACATCTAACCTTATCTCTATATTGAAAGCAGAGGACAATGTGAGAATAGATGCGGCGGCAGATGATGTGGCCATCAATAAGAGCGCAGGAATAATGGTGGGCATTCTTTTGATCATACTTTTTTCATACGTGATTTCGGTTTTCGTGGTCCATACCATAGACCGGGAAAGTGCGGTGATAGGAGCGCTTTATTCCATGGGTGTCAAGAAAAGGGATCTCATGTCACATTATATTGTTCTTCCGGTGATGGTGACATTTGTTTCAGGAGTATTTGGACTGATTCTTGCAACTTCAAGGATTGGAATTGAAGTTCAGATGCAGGACAATTACAACTATTTTTCCATGCCTAATATGCATCCTGAGGTAAGTCCTTTTATGATAGCCTATGCGCTTATATTCCCACCTGTTCTCTCTGCGATAGTCAATGCACTTGTGATAAGAAGCAGGCTGAATCGTACTCCTTTATCCCTTCTCAAAAATGAACAGAAGGTCTCTAAGAGCAAGGATGTCAAATTAAAAGAGATGGAGTTCATTAAACTGTTCAAAATCCGACAGCTCTTGAGAGAGAGAAGGACAGGTTTCACTGTTGTGTTCGGTCTTTTTATGAGTCTTCTTGTGGCGATGCTGGCAGTAAATGTATATGTGTATTGTGACAAAGTGAATGTGAGGAATGTTGAAGATACCCATTTTGAATATATGTACACTTACAAATATCCAAGTGAAAAAGTACCTGAAGGAGGATATGAAGCGGTTGCAGAGAATATGAAGAAACGCTTTGGTGAATACAACTTTGATGTGACGATACTTGGAATAAATGAGGATAATCCCTTTTTTGATATTGAGAAATTGCCAAAGAGTAAAAATGAAGTTGTAGTAAGTGATTCCTTTGCATATAAGTATCAGTTGAAAAAGGGAGAGGAATTCACACTGACCTCAGAGGATGGCGACAGGGCTTATGCATTTACTGTGGCGGGAATTACAAGATATTCTACATCATTTATGGTTTTTATGAATATTGAAGAATGCAGGGAATTGTTCGGTGAGATGGATGATTATTTTAACGTGGTTTTCTCGGATCATATGCTGGATATTCCAAGCGGAAGGCTATACGGCACCCTGAAAAAGTCGGATGTCGAAAATGCCGCTAATATATTTCTTGAGCAGATGAGTTCGATGATTATTACAATGGCAGCTGCATCAGCGGTGATATTTGTTGTGGTTATGTATCTCATGATGAAAATGATGCTTGATAAGTCATCATTTAATATTGCATTAGTTAAAATATTCGGATTCAGAAATAAAGAAGTCAGACGTATGTACTTAGACGGTAATTTCTACATTGTGGCAGGGGGAGCCTTGCTCTCTATTCCGATATGCAAGTTGATACTCAACTATGTATATCCGAATTATCTGGTTTCTAATGTGGCGGCGGGATTTGAACAGTCATTTCCATTTTATATCTATGTCATGATCTATGTGATAATAATAGTACTGTACCTGATAATCAATAATGCTTTGGTCGGAAAAATCAAGAAGATGGTGCCCGCGGAGGTTTTGAAGAATCGTGAGTAATAATAACAGCTATAAGTGTAAGTTGTTTTTCGTAAAATATTGTTAAATCAGTAGCAATATATGTTATAATGCATAAAATAATAATAAGAGATTGGAAGTGATAGTATGACAGGTGTTGTTGTGGAAGGATTACTGATCCCTTTTTTGGGCACTACACTTGGAGCAGTTTGTGTGTTTTTTATGAAAAATGATCTGTCTGAAATGGTCAAGAAAGTCCTTACCGGATTTGCAGCGGGAGTAATGGTTGCGGCATCTATATGGAGTCTTATCATACCGGCAATGGAACAGTCCGAAAATATGGGAAAAATGTCTTTTATGCCGGCACTTATTGGTTTTTGGATCGGTATATTATTTTTACTTGCAATTGATACATTTACACCCCATCTTCATATAGGAAGTGATGAAGCGGAAGGAATCAAGAGTAAGTTGAACAGGACTACAATGATGGTATTGGCGGTAGCAATTCATAATATTCCTGAGGGAATGGCAGTTGGAGTTGTCTTTGCCGGATGGATTGCGGGTAAGGCGAACATAACCATGATGGGTGCACTTGCTCTTTCTATCGGTATAGCGATACAGAATTTTCCGGAAGGTGCAATTGTATCAATGCCATTAGCCTTAGAAGGTCACAGTAAATGGAAATCATTTGTCTATGGGGTACTTTCAGGAGCAGTAGAGCCGCTTGCGGCAATTTTAACAATTATGCTTTCCGGTATTATAATACCTGCACTGCCTTATCTTCTTGCCTTTGCAGCTGGAGCGATGATGTACGTTGTAGTCGAAGAACTAATTCCTGAGATGGCAGAGGGTGAGCATTCAAATATGGGAACTATTGCGTTTTCCGTTGGCTTTACTCTTATGATGGTATTGGATGTGGCGTTGGGTTAAGACGTGCCGTTGGGTTAAGACATGCCGATCCGGTATATTTTTATAGAAAATAATGGATATATATGGTATAATCTTTCCTGTATATGGGTGATGACCTGATAATAAAGATAACGTATTAGTGGTCATTATATTTACCCATATCAGGGAGGGTTTTATTTTGGATAATAATACGGTTGTTAATGGTAATGAAGATATTGAAAATGCACGCTATCTGTCGCCGCTTTCTGTTTGGGCCTTGTCCTTTGGATGTGCGGTTGGATGGGGTGCATTTGTTATGCCCGGCACCACGTTTCTTCCAAAAGCGGGTCCTTTGGGAACTGTGATAGGAATGATCGTCGGAGCGATTATAATGTATATTATCGGTATTAATTATTGTTACCTGATGAATAGGTATCCGGATTCCGGTGGAACACTTACATATACGATTAAGGCCTTTGGGTACGATCATGGCTTTTTGAGTTCATGGTTTCTTATTCTGGTATATGTTGCCATAATGTGGGCTAATGCATCGGCGCTTCCGCTTATGGGGCGTAATCTGATGGGAAGGACATTTCAATTTGGTTTCCATTATCAGATACTTGGATATGATGTATATATGGGAGAGGTAATACTTTCTCTGGCCGCAATTATTGTTGTCGGGATCATATGTATGAATAGTAAGCGTATTGCAGTGGGACTTCAGGTACTGTTTGCGCTGTTATTGTTTGCGGGAATAGTAATTTGTTTTGTTTGTGTGTTTGGCAAAGGCGCCGGGAGTATATCCTTTTCTCCGTGTTTTTCTGATAATGAAAAACTACCTGTCGGGCAGATTTTCACGATAATAGCACTTTCACCCTGGGCTTTTGTTGGATTTGAATCTGTTTCTAATTCAGCGGAAGGATTCAGATTTCCTGTTAGAAAAACCATTACAATAATCAGCGTGGCACTTATAATCGGTGTGGTATCATATATACTTTTGGTGTTGATGGCATCTGCATCACAACCGGCTGAATACGAAAACTGGAGCAGTTATATCGGGGATCTCGGTAATAATAACGGTCTGGCAGGACTTCCGACTTTTTACGTTGTTCACACATTTATGGGTAAAGCGGGGATTGCAATTCTTGGGATTGCTGCCGTGTCGGGTATAATAACAGGTCTTATCGGTAATTATATTGCGGCAGGCAGACTTTTGTATTCCATGGCTTGTGAGAAGATACTTCCTTCCTGGTTTGGAAGATTAAATGATGATAAAACTCCGGGAAATTCCTTGTTATTCTTAATGTGCATTTCACTTATAATCCCATTTCTTGGAAGAACAGCAATAGGCTGGATAATCGATGTTAATACGGTGGGGGCGACAATTGCTTACGCATATACATCTGCGACGGCATTGTATCTTGCGAAAAAAGAAAATAATACCGGGATTAAGGTGACCGGTACCATCGGAATATGTATGTCCATCTTATTTTTCTTTTATTTTATGACCTGGTCCGCAGGTGCGATGTCAACGGAATCTTATCTGATTCTGGCCACATGGAGTATTCTGGGATTTATATGGTTTCGTGTGGTGTTTTCTCATGACGAGGAGAGAAGGTTCGGAAAATCCACTGTGGTTTGGCTTGGGCTTTTGTTTCTTATATTCTTTACATCGCTTATGTGGGTCAAACAGGCTACGGATGAAATGACCAAATATGTTGTGGAAAATGTCAGTGAATACTATGAGGAGCGCAATCCTGATACTGACCCGGATGCTATGGCGGAGACAGAGGAATATCTTTCTGTTCAACTTACTGATGTTAACAAAATACTTACAAGAAACAGCGTAATACAGATGATTCTCATCACTGCTGCTCTTGGAATAATGTTCAGTATATATACTACGATTTCGCAAAGAGAAAAACAGGCTGAGGCACAGAAGATTAAGGCGGAGGAGAGTAACAGGGCTAAGACGGATTTTCTGTCAAATATGTCACATGACATAAGAACTCCCATGAATGCGATAATTGGTTATATCAATCTTGCGGAACGGGATGCAGTGTCGGCTGAAGATTATAGAACTTATATCAATAAAATCAAAGGTTCCAGTCAGCATTTACTTGCCTTGATAAATGATGTATTGGAAATGAGCAGGATTGAAAGCGGGAAGATGGAATTAGAGCCTGTTGCCGTTGATCTTATAAAGACTTTTGATGAAGTTAAAGATATGTTTCAGACACAGATGTCTGAGAAGAATATAGAGTTTGTGGTTGATTCGTCAAATATTAAGAGAAACCGAGTATTATGTGATAAAAATCTTCTTAACCGCGTACTGCTTAATCTGGTCAGCAATGCCTACAAATTCACTCCCAGCGGCGGAACCATATCGGTCAAAGTCTGGGAGGTGGACATAGATGATGATAATTATGGAAAATATGAAATCAGAGTGGCTGACAGCGGTATAGGAATGTCTCCTGAGTTTGCAGCAAAGGTGTTTGAGGCTTTTGAGAGGGAGAGGACTTCCACGGTAAGCGGAATTCAGGGTACAGGACTTGGAATGTCCATAACCAAGAATATCATTGATCTGATGGGTGGAACCATAGATGTAAATACGGCTCAGGGTGTGGGGACAGAATTCATAATCAAATTAAGACTTGAATTACAGGAGCCGGGACTTGTGGAAGCTGAAGAAGAATCGAAAGAGGATGTGAAGAAAGAAACTAACGTGGTTGATTTCAGCAAAATGAGACTCCTTCTTGTCGAGGATATGGAGGTTAACCGTGAGATTGCGGTAATGCTTCTCTCAGGATTGGGATTTACCATTGAGACTGCGGTTAATGGTCAGGATGCGGTGGATAAGGTCAAAGCCTCGGAAAAAGGGTATTACGATGCAGTACTCATGGATATTCAGATGCCGGTTATGAACGGATATGATGCAACAAAGGCGATAAGAGAATTAGATGATCAGGAACTTAGTAGTATTCCGATAATTGCCATGACAGCTAATGCATTTTCCGAGGATGTGAAGCGTGCACATGATGCCGGAATGAATGCTCATATTGCAAAGCCTATAGATGTAAACACAATGACTAATGTTCTTAGAGAGATACTTGGATAAGAAGTGTTCAAATACACCGGATGAAGATCTCTTAACGTTTGAGTAGTTGTCTGAAGATTTAGTTTGAGGGGAGTATAGCCATGTTAAGATATATGAAAAAAAATATATGGATACTCATTGTGTTGGCGATGGTTACAAATCTTATCTCCTGTGGAGTTATTGGCTCTACAAGTAGAAAATCCGTGCCGGGTATACCTGATCCAATACAAAAGGAGGCTTCCGGCGGAACGTCATTTGAACTTGATGGCTATACGGTCAATATTGATTACAAATATTCATATGACATTAGTGCGCTTGTAGTAAGTACTCATGAATACAGCGACTATGATATAGCAGGGAAACTGGCACCTAAAGATCTGGCGCTGGCTTGGGGGCCTGTTGCGGAATATAATGACAGGATAGATTTTAACTGGAGTCAATCTAACAGATGGTACTATTGGGAGACAAAGACTTATGATGAAATTAATGTTGTGGGAGGAGTTGACGGTGTATCTCAACATTCTGCCAATAATCATTTGATAGCTGCGGATGATACAGTTAAGAAGCAGATCAAATCAATTAATGCAGGTGACTATGTGAATATTAAAGGCTACCTGGTGAATCTGAGTGCCGCCAAACCTGATGGAACGAACTTTTGGTGGAATTCAAGCAAGGAACGCACGGATACCGGTGACGGCTCCTGTGAATTGATATATGTTACAAGTGTGGAATGGTTGGAATAGAAAAATGTATCTGATGATTTGAATAATATAAATATCAGATAATAAATGATTGAAGGATAATGTATATAGTTGTATAATTATTGATAGTGTTATTATATTAAATTTACAAAGGGGAATTGATTTATGGACAAAGGGCAAGTTATGAGAAAAGTAGGAATGCAGATGAGTTTGCTTATGGGAGTTACGTTAAGCTTTTGTCTGTCACTGGTTGGTAACCTGATGGGTGCGAAACAATCAGGAGCTTTTTCTGTGGTAGGATTTTTGATCGGTTTTGTGATCAGTACGATTGTGAGCCTTGTTATTGGATTTATCGTACCTATTAAGAAGGTAAATGACAGTATATGTGGCAAGCTCAATCTGGAACCGGGGGCTATGGTCACCAGATTTGTAGAGAGTTTGATATCAGATATCATTTACACACCGATTATGACATTGTTGATGGTATTTCTTGCCTATAAACAGGCCACAAGTCATGGAGCACAGATTCCGTTCCTGCCTATGTTCTTGTCATCACTGGTTGTATGTTTGATAGTGGGTTATATTTTGATATTTATATTCATGCCCTTATATATGAAACTGGTTATGAAGAAGAACGGGTTAGAGATGAGATAGTATTTTAAGTTGAGACAGAGTATCAACAAATAAAGAATTATATTATTGAATATTATTAAAAATATGTTACAATAAGGCTTGCGGCATTTAAGGCTGATTAAATGTGTAAGCCTTATTATTTTTAGTTATGAGCAGGACGAGGAGGAATCAGGCATATGCTTGAACTTAAGAATATATCATTTAGTGTAGAAGCAGATGGTCAGGACAAAGAAATAATACGCGATGTTAGTCTGACTATTCCTGATAATAAATTTGTTGTGGTCACAGGTCCTAATGGGGGCGGAAAGTCAACTTTGGCAAGGCTTATTGCCGGTATAGAAAAACCTGTTTCCGGAAGCATATTACTTAATGGTGAGGATATAACGGACAAGTCTATTACCGAAAGAGCAAAATTAGGACTTGGCTATGCATTTCAGCAGCCTGTAAGATTTAAGGGGATAACAGTACTTGATCTTATACGGATTGCAGCCGGCAAAAGATTAACACCGGGAGATGCCTGCGAATATCTTTCATCAGTGGGACTTTGTGCCAGAGATTATATTGACAGAGAAGTTGATGCCAGTCTTTCGGGCGGAGAGTTGAAACGTATAGAGATAGCTACTGTACTTGCAAAGGGTTCAACTTTGTCGGTATTTGATGAACCGGAAGCGGGTATAGACCTGTGGAGTTTCCAAAATCTTATTGAAGTATTTGAAGGCATGAGAGAGAACATAAGCAACAGTTCAATTCTGATAATTTCTCATCAGGAAAGAATATTGAATATTGCCGATGAGATTGTTGTACTGAGAAACGGACAACTTGTCAAACATGGTTCAAAAGATGAGGTTCTTCCTGAGCTTATCGGCACTTCAGAGGCAATCAAAGAATGTCGTAATGGAGTTGTGGTTCGTAGTGGAGGTGAAGCATAATGATGAAGTTTGATGAGATACAATTGCGATTACTATCTGAGGTGGCAGATCTTCATTCAGTACCTGAGGGAGCGTATAATATACGTTCTAATGGAGAATCGGCAGGACGTGTTTCTACGGCAAATATTGAGATTACACCTAAGGAGGAGGGAAACGGACTTGATATACATATAAAGCCCGGAACTAAGAATGAAAGTGTTCACATTCCTGTGGTAATGACAAAGAGTGGTCTTAAAGAACTTGTATATAATGATTTTTATATAGGTGAAGGAGCAGATGTAGTAATAGTTGCAGGATGCGGAATTGACAATTGCGGTCCTGATGATTCTGAGCATGACGGAATACATCGTTTCTTTGTCGGAAAGAACGCTTCTGTGAAATATGTGGAAAAACATTACGGCTCCGGTAACGGTAAGGGCAAGAGAATCTTAAATCCGGGTACTGAAATATATATGGAAGAGGGAAGCTATGCTGAGATGGAAATGGTTCAGATCAAGGGTGTGGATGATACTGACAGAAAGACCACAGCTACACTTAAGGCCAATGCTAAGCTTATTGTAAGAGAACGTCTTATGACTCATGGCGACCAGCGGGCAATCAGTCTTTACGATATTACCATTGACGGAGATGGAGCCAGTGCGGATGTAGTTTCAAGATCTGTAGCCAGAGACAATTCGTATCAGAGGTTTGATGCCAAGATAGTGGGGAACACAGCCTGCCACGGACATACAGAATGTGATTCAATTATAATGGATAATGGTCGAATACTTGCTGTACCCGGACTTGAAGCTAATAATGTGGATGCTGAGCTGTTCCATGAGGCAGCGATTGGTAAAATTGCAGGTGAACAGCTTATTAAATTGATGACTTTGGGACTTACAGAGGCAGAAGCAGAAGAACAGATTATCAACGGATTTTTGAAATAATGATATACAGGGAGAATTAAAGTGACTATATACTCGTTTGTCGCTAACAGTATTTTGCTGGGGATAGGTCTTGCTATGGATGCCTTTTCGGTATCAATGGCTAACGGATTACATGATCCGAAAATGAAAGAGAAAATTAAGATAAAAATTGCCGGAACCTTTGCCTTCTTTCAGTTCCTTATGCCAATGTTAGGTTGGATGTTTGTTCATTTCGTTTTGGAATCATTTACACAATTTAAGATATGCATTCCCTGGATAGCCCTCGCAATGCTGCTTTATATCGGTGGTAAGATGATATATGAAGCGATTACAGGTGATGAGTGCGAAGATGATTCTGTTGATGCTCCGTTAACTAAAGGAGATAAAAACGATGGAGAAAAAACACATAACACTACAATGAACAACCACAAAGATAAGGTAGTGTTGAGCAATCATGAACTGGTCATACAGGGGATTGCAACTTCCATAGATGCATTATCCGTTGGCTTTACAATTGCGGATTACAAAATATTTATGGCGTTTCTATGCGCAATCATTATAGCTTTTGTAACATTTATTATTTGCATTATCGGACTCAAGATTGGAGCAGGAGTTGGAATGCGAATGGCCGGAAAGGCGTCTTTACTGGGAGGAGTTATTCTCATTATTATAGGTATAGAGATATTTGTAAAGGGTATCATATTATGATATCCTTTTTTGCTTATTAAGAATTAGGTAATTGCGAAACGCTTATTTACTCCTTCTCTTTTGTGCATATTATGCAGTTCCAACACAGACACGTTCTCACTCCGTTGCTCACGTAGCGTTACTAATGCACCAAAATACGGTGCATAAGTACCGACGGTCGCAAAGGGTCTGTTTATGGAATCTGTATAATATGCACAATGAGATAGAC
>JAFUGT010000120.1 GCA_017469275.1 Lachnospiraceae bacterium | reverse complement strand
TACTGCTAAAGTTAAAAAGAAAAAGTATACCTGTAAAGTAACTGTTAAAAAGAAGACTACTACAGAAAAGACAACGACGCAGGATACGTCAACAACGCCAAGTACAAAAGAAACCCAGGAAACAGCGCCGAGCACTCCGGAAACAACGCCGAGTTCACCGGGAACAACACCAAGTACGCCGGGAACAACGCCTGATACACCAAGCGTACCGGATAAGCCGGATAATTCGGAGGAGAATGAAGTGGTCATAACAGATGAGATGAAAAAGTGAATTACTCCGTCGACTTCTTATGAATGGGTCGAAAGAAAAGCCACAAGGACAGAGGACGGAGATGAGCAAATAATTGATGAGGAAATTCAGAAATATACAGTTAAGTGGAAGAAGAAGGATTCTGACGGAAAATACCATCTTCCTAAGACTGCTGCAGAATTTCGCTGCATAGACAGAAGCGGCGGTGGTAAGGACGTTGACATTGAGGAGGATGACGGTAGATTTCTTGTGGCAGCACTTTATTTCTGTGCTCTTAAAGCGTATACTCCGGATAATGAAAATGAGTTTGATGAGATGATGAGAGTTCTGATCGATTCTCCGACGGCTATTTCGCTGAATGCAAAATACGGATCTTCGACAGCACAGAACACTAAGATGAATCTCAAGAAAAAATTATTTGGTGTGTACAAATATACATATATGGGTAATGCATATTTTAAAGGTGCTACACCTGAAAATCAGTATACTCCCGATAATCCGCCGGCGGTCGTATTAGAGGACTATGTATATGCTGCTCAACCATCAGAAATGTATGGTACGGATATATATAAGATTACTGTCCGTTTTGCCGGAGCTGATTCTGAGAGACTTCTTTCCGTGTATAAGGATAAAGAAGATGGACAGTGGTACATATTCAGCGATTCTTATTATGGGTTTACGGCAGATATAAGAAGACCTCGTATATCCAAAGAGGAAGTTTCTGATTATATAAATTCTGTTGATTACAAGGATTCCGAACAACCGGAGATAACCACAAAGATAGTCAATAGAGATGCACAGGATCCTAATGATACAAGTAAAATTGTTAAGCAGCCCGTTGTACAGGCCAAAATCAATTTTGGAGGTGCAGATGATGGGGTGCTCCCTGTTGATGGTGCGTCACTTAATACCATTAATCGTGAAGGGCCTGCGCTTATTAAGGATCCTAATAACAGTAAAAGAATGATTCCGGATCTTGAAAATGATACCGGTAGATTTATGACAATAGCAGCATACTTTGCGGCACTTAAGGCATGGACTCCTGATAATGCGGACGATGTATATGATATGATGGAGCTCCTCTGTGAGTCGCCTACAACCAAAGCATTAGATTCGGATGTATTTACTAATTATGGAAAAGATTTCTTCAAAACAAATCTTACAAAAGAATTAATACCTGGACATCCAAAGTATTCTTATATTGGTAATTCGTATTTTGACGGAGCAAGCCCTTACAATATGTATGAACCTACAGAACCTCTTACGGTAACGGTTGAGGACTATGTATATAATGGTATATGGTCTGATGATTATCAGTGTATGATTTATACTGTAATAGCAAGGTTTGATGGTGCTGATACAGAAAGACTTTTGAAAATGTATCAGGATCCTTTTGATCTTCGATGGTATATATTCAGTGATTCATATAAGAGTTTTATATCAGATGTTAAGAATCCTATTCTTTCTAAAGAGGAGGTGCTTGAAAAATTCTATAAAACCTATCCTGATAGAAAGGATATACAATACAAGGATTCCGACCAGCCGGATATAACATTAAGTGATGTTGACAGAGAGTTCTCTAAGGAGGATGAAGAGGGTAATACAAAGAATTATCCTATTGTTATGCAGCAGGCTAAGATTACTTTTACTAAAGATAGTAAAAATGTATTACCGACCACAGCCGATATGCTCAAAAAGATCGATCGTGGCGGAGATTATGAAAATGTTGGTAAGACCGGTAATGTTAAAGCGGATAAGACAGCGGATCTTGGCAGATTCATGACAATAGCAGCATATTTTGCCGCACTTAAGAAGCTCGATAAGTATAACTATACAGATGCTTATAATATGATGGAGCTTCTCTGTGAGTCACCTACATCATGTGCATTGGGCTCAGATGTGTTTAACAATTTTAGTAAGGATTTTATGAAGACTAATGTTCTGGAAAAGAAAGTAGGTCTGACTGATAAATACAAATATGAAATACTGGGTAATTCATATTTTGACGGTGCAACAAGATTTAATGAATATACACCTGATGAACCGTTGACAGTAACGGTTGAGGATTATGTATATGATGGCGTATGGTCCAATGATTATAATACATATATCTACACTGTAATCTCAAGATTTGCAGGTGCCGATTCGGAGAGGTTATTGAAGATATATCAGGATCCATATGATAATCAGTGGTATATATTCAGTGACAGTTGGAAGAGTTTCTGTTCGGATATCAAGAATCCCGTTCCTAAGTCAACAGCTAAGCCAAGAACAGACTATAATAATGCCGACCAGCCACAAGTGACAAGTGATTTTGTTAATGGCAAGTATGTTGTTATTGATGAGTCTACCGGAGAAGAAGTAATTAAAGATGGATCTTTTGTGCGAAAGAAGATAGTATTCGGTGATGAAGACAAAGTTCCAACAAATGCTGATGCTCTTAACAAGATAAGCAGACAGGGACCGGCTCTTAAGACAGATGCAGAAGGAAGAAATGTGCCTGATCTTGAAAATGATGATGGAAGATTCAAGGTTGCAGCACTTTACTGTGCGGCTCTTAAGTCATGGACGCCTGAGACATCTGCTGATACGGATGCCATGATGGAAATTCTCTGTGAGTCACCTACAACTAAAGCACTTGGTGAAGATGTATATTCCAACTATAGCATTTCACAGATGACTTCAGCCATGAAACAGAATAACAAATACACTATATTAGGCAATTCATATTTTGATGGTGCAAACAGGTATAA
Source organism: Lachnospiraceae bacterium (assembly GCA_017469275.1). Lineage (GTDB taxonomy): Bacteria > Bacillota > Clostridia > Lachnospirales > Lachnospiraceae > CAG-590. The sequence goes on along the minus strand of JAFUGT010000120.1, from coordinate 8,015 downwards.
CGAATATACACCGACCGAACCATATACAGTCACGTTAGAGGATTATGCATATAACGGTATATGGTCAAATGATTTCAATTGCTACATTTACACAGTTGTAATGAAGTTTGCCGGGGCAGATTCTCCAAGATTACTAAAGGTATATCAGGATCCGTTTGATCTTGAATGGTATATATTCAGTGATAGCTGGAGAAGTTTTATAGTAGATATCAAGAAGCCGGCTAATAAGTCCGATGCAAAGCCAAGAACAGACTATAATGATGCTGATCAACCGGAGATAACAGGCGGTTCTGTAAACGGCAAGCATGTAGTAATAGACGAAGATACAGGTGAAGAACAGATCAAAGACGGAGCTTATGTTCAGAAGAAAATAACATTTAATTCTATTCCTTCAAATGCGGAGGAATTATCGAAGATAAGCAGACAGGGACCTGCGGTTACAAAGGACGGGTTGAATCGCAATGTGTCTGACCTTGAAAATGATAATGGAAGATTTGTTGTAGCTGCACTTTATCTTGCTGCATTGAAAGCATGGACACCGGAGACTGCTTCTGACGTGGATGAAATGATGGAAAAATTATGTGAGTCTCCTACAAGTGTTGCTTTAGGTTCGGATGTGTACACAAATCACAGCAGACAGTCTATGGCTAATATTATGAAGCAAAATGAGAAATATACATATCTCGGCAATTCATATTTTGACGGTTCAAGTCCGGAAAATGGATATGTAATTGATGGTAATTCAGTGACCATTGAGGATTATTCATATGACGGAGTTTGGTCTGATGATTATGAAAGTAAGATTTATACGGTGGTTGTCAGATCTTCAGGAGCAGATTCTCCAAGATTATTGAAGGTATATCAGGATCCGTTTGATCTCGAATGGTATATATTTAGTGATTCATGGAAGGCGTTGACTATGGATGTTAAGGAGCCTGTTGGAGAGTAGAAAATAGACTACTGAACAAAATATATAATGGTTTGAAAGCTTCCCATACTTGTTTTATTGGTTTGGGAAGCTTTTGTTATTGTTTAAATAAATGATTTTGAATGTAAATGTGCAGCCGTTTTGAATAAAATGCTTGTTTTGTAAAAAATGTACTATATGATTTGTGCAATATTATGTGAAAAAAATGTTTCTGGCTAATCACTTATGGGGATGTGTTATCGGTCGATTTAGAATAAAATATAATCATCTATAAATATGTTATTCGATAATAAGGAGGAGTTTTTATGGGTTTATTTGGCAAGGTGTTTGAGAAGAAGCAATGTTCAATATGTGGTAATGACATTGGACTTCTCGGTAATAGGAAACTCGAAGATGGTAATATGTGTAAGGAGTGTGCGGCAAAGTTATCGCCTTTCTTCTCGGACAGAAGAAGCAGTACAGTTGCCGCTATCGAAGAACAACTTGCATATCGTGAGGCTAACAAAGATGAGGTAAAGGCCTTCCATACAACAAGAACTATAGGTGAGAACATGAAGCTTTTGGTGGATGAGGATGCCAAGAAATTCATTGTGACCAGAGCGAGAAATCTTGAGGAAGCCAATCCTGATGTGATTAAGTTTTCAGACGTAACAGGTGTTGATTTTAAGATTGATGAGGATAAGTCGGAAGAAAAGCGCGAGGATAAGGACGGTAACATGGTAAGTTATAATCCACCTAAGTATATCTTCGAGTATGATTTCAACATAACAATTCATGTTAATAATCCGTATTTTGATGATATAAGTTTTCAGCTAAATTCTTCAAGTGTACAGATAAACGAAGATAATCCGCTTCCAATTAGTCAGAAGCCTAATGAGAGACAAAACAGAGATTATCAGCAGTATGAAAAGATGGGAAATGATATTAAGAACATTTTAACTGTTGCGAGACAGGAAGCGCGACATGACAGGGAGGCTGCAGCGGCACCTAAGAAACCGGTTATTTGCCCGCTTTGTGGTGCTACTACTGTACCTGATGCTGCGGGGTGTTGCGAATATTGTGGTGGCCCTGTGAAGTAATAGCATTTTAATGCGAATTCAGTGTCGTTTCGTGCATGCAATGGAACTGTTTAATATGCACAAAGGCAAACAAAGAAAAAGTGTTTAGTAATTGCCTAAATTGGTAGTTTAATAAAAAGGAGGAGTTTAGATGAAACAAAAAGCAATGAAATTTATGAAACATATGGTTTTGATGGTGCTTACCGTTATGATTGCAGTCGGAGTAGTATCAGGTATAGGTGACAAAGGAAAAGTATACGCAGATTGTAGTGTGGATGTTACTTATGATGAAACTGCCAAACAGGTTATTGCTTCTGGATCTTATACCAATGCCAAAACTACCGGCTTTGAGTTTGTTTTGCAGTTAAAAAATGGTGACTCATGGTCGGATGTTAAGAAAAATACACCCTCTATACCTTATGGTGTAAAAAGTGCAGAAGTTTCTTTTGATATTTCAGCATCAGGTACATACAGAGTTGCAGTATCAGAGAAAGACTACAATCATGAAGCTATGTCTACGTCATATTCCGAAGAGATTGTTGTTGATCTTGGAGGATCAGGCGGTTCCGGCGGAGTTGATCTCCCGCATGGTATAGATAATCCAAAGGTTTTAGAGCTTCCATGTACTACGACAACTGTTGTTGATAAATGGATTCAGACAAGAACAGGTGATGCAAAAGATAAAATGTATTATAAGCTTGTGGTAAAGGATAAGGCATACTACAGTTTTAAAAACAGTAAAGCAACTCTTCGCCTTTATGAGAAGATGAATGAAGTTTCAGGGGAAGAGAAGGCTAGTTCTTCTGAAATTACAAGTATAGAGCAGCTTTTGGATGTTGGTGAATATCTTCTGGTAGGTTATGGTGCTATTGAAGGAGAAGAAACTAACGTAACTATTGATTGCAGGGATTTTGTTGACATTAAATCAATAAGTGTTCAGGATAAATATGAAGTATTTAAGGATTCTGTGTCACAGATCAAGCTGGCTTATACTCCTGCAATGGGTTATGAATCCAGGATCATATGGGAGTCGGCTAATCGTGATTGCATGGAGATTACTGATTACAGCTATAATAATAAATCATCAGTTGAAGACAAGAGTATCGCGTATATTTACGGTAAACAATTGGGAACATATACATCAAAGGTTACTACTTCTGAGGGTATAAGCAAGACTATTACTGTGCTTGTTAAGCCTAATCCTGCCAAGGTTTCCGAAATGACAGCAACTACCAAGTCCAAGAAAAAAGCAGTCTTAACGGTTAAATGGGAAGGCGATACAAGTTCTTATAATGTCTATCTTAAGAAGGGCAACGATTATACCAAAGTAGCAAGTGTTAACAGTAAGTCGTATACATTTAACAATCTTGCTCCTGGCAAAACGTATAATATAAGGGTTGAGTCGGTTCATAAAGACAGCTCTACAATGAGTGGAGATTTTGTCGCTTATACTGCTCCTTACAGTATGCCGAAGATTACGTCTTATAAGCAAAAAGGAAAGACTACATACCGCAAACCGTATTATGAGTGGCATTGGAATAATACAAGATTTGTTAAGGTATGGTATGGCAACAGAAGTTCGGCAACAATTAAACTTAAATTTAAAAAGGTTAAAGGCGCTACTTATTACGGTTTGAGCTACGGTGACGGAGATAAAGGAATTGCAAGAACAGGTAATGGAACTGTTTATATGGGATTCAAGGGTAAGATTAAAGCAAGATCCCAGAAATTGCAGTTGCGTGCCGTATTCGTTAAGGGAAAATGTACTGCATACGGACCGTGGGGTAAGGCTACGAAGATTAAGGTAAAAGGCGCCAGATAATAATCAATGATATGAATTAGTGAAACTCCCGAAATCATCCTGTTGTTTTCGGGAGTTTTCTTTACAGAAATGACAAAAAGTGGTATCATAGAGTACATGTTAATTAAGGGTTGATTGGTATTTGATATCCTGATAGAGGAAGAATACCGGTTAAGAATAATATAATCAGGGAGGTTTTGTATGAACGTAAAGATTCAGCAGTGGATGAACTGGATACTTTTTGATGAACTGATGGATGGCAAGATCAATGCGCCTAAGCAGATTCTGGGTAATCATGATTATGGAGAAGGACAGATGATTACCGCTTATAAGCCCCATTCAATCAGTTGTAAGGTGGTAGCACCGTCCGGAAAAACTGAATTTGATATGGAAAAGATTGATGACAGAGGTTTCTATGCCTTATATCTTCCAAAGAAGAAGTTTGTTGGTAATAGGTATCGTCTTGTAACCAATTATCAGGATGGTTCTACAGTTATTTCAGCAGATCCATACAGTTTTGAAAGTCAGATCGGAGATATGGATATATACCTTTTCTCAGAGGGTAATCACTGGGAGATATATAAGAAGTTAGGAGCACATCCCATGAAAATAGATGGGGTGGCAGGAACATATTTTGCAGTTTGGGCACCGCATGCAAGAAGAGTATCCGTGGTTGGCAGTTTCAATATGTGGGACTCGGCACTTCACCCTATGAATATGCAAGGGAGTTCAGGTATCTATGAGTTATTTATCCCTGATGTTGGCGAAGATGCGGTATATAAGTTCAATATCCTGACACGTTATGGGGAAGAGATATTCAAGGCGGATCCGTTCGGTAATTGTACACAATTCCGTCCTGATAATGCCAATGTTGTCAAAGATCTTACCAAGTATCATTGGAAAGATAATAAATGGATTGAGAATCGTAAACACATTTCAAGAAATGATGCAATGAGAAAACCTATGGCAATATATGAGATGCATCTGGGTTCCTGGAAGAAGAGAGTTGAAGATGATGATAACGGCTTCTACTCATATAGAGAATTGGCACCGATGGTTGCCGACTATGTAAAAGAGATGGGCTATACTCATATTGAACTTATGGGGATAGCTGAGTATCCTTTTGATGGTTCATGGGGGTATCAGGTTACTAATTATTACGCGCCGACAAGAAGATACGGTGACCCTGAAGATTTCATGTACTTTGTTGATTATATGCATAAGAATGGAATAAGTGTAATTCTTGACTGGGTACCTGCACATTTCCCGAGAGATGCACATGGACTTGGCAAGTTTGATGGAATGCCACTTTTTGAACATCCTGATTCAAGACGTGGAGAACATCCTGACTGGGGAACATATATATTTGACTTTGGAAGAAATGAAGTGTCAAATTTTCTGATTGCCAATGCTCTTTTTTGGGCAAAAGAATATCATGTGGATGCACTTCGTGTGGATGCAGTAGCATCAATGTTATATCTTGATTACGGTAAACAGGATGGTAACTGGCTTCCTAATGAAGATGGTGGTAATGAGAATTATGATGCGATCAAGCTTTTGATGAAGCTCAATAAGACAATAGAAGAGCAGGAACCCGGTGTGTTTGTTATTGCTGAAGAGTCTACTTCCTGGGCGGGTGTTACTGCGCCTGTATCTATGGATGGTCTTGGGTTCATGTTCAAATGGAATATGGGTTGGATGAATGACTTCTTAGAGTACATGAAGTTAGATCCCTATTTCAGACAATTTAATCATAACAGATTAACCTTCAGCCTTATGTATGCATATTCAGAGAACTTTATACTTGTAATCTCACATGATGAGGTGGTACATCTTAAGTGTTCTATGATCAATAAGATGCCGGGACTTCATGATGATAAGTTTGCCAACTTGAGAACCGCTTATGGATTTATGTACGGACATCCCGGAAAGAAATTACTTTTCATGGGTCAGGAGTTTGCGCAACCTAGAGAGTGGAGTGAGATGAGAAGTTTAGACTGGTTTGAACTAGACGGACCGGATGCTAAGTTCCACAAAGGAATGCAGAATTATGTGAAAGCTTTGAACAGCCTTTATCATAATTATGATGCATTATACTACAATGATCAGGATGAGATGGGATTTGAATGGATCAACTGTGATGATCCTCAAAGCAGTATAATATCATTTATAAGACGCGGCTCTACTTCTAAGGATCAATTACTGTTTGTATGTAATTTCACACCTATGGATAGGGATGGTTTCATTGTTGGTGTTCCGTGCCCCGGTAAGTATACTGAGATTCTTAATTCAGATGACGAGGCATTTGCAGGTCTTAACCGACTAAATGCTGACTCTATTGAAGCAGCTGAAGAGCCTTGGGATGGCAGAAAATATTCGATAACGATGCATTTGCCACCGCTTTCGGTTGTAGTGTTCAAGTATGATTATAAAGATCCTAATGAGAAAAAGTCGGTAGAATCAATAGAAAAGAAGACAGTGGTCAAAACCTACACAAAGAAAGAAACAGCTACAAAGAACACTGCGGCAAAGAAAGAGACAACCACAAAGAATACAACGACAAAGAAAGGGACAGCCGCAAAGAGCACTGCGGTAAAGAAAGAGACAGCCGCAAAGAATACAACGGCAAAGAAAGGGACAGCCGCAAAGAATACAACGGCAAAGAAAGAGGTAGCTACAAAGAGTACTTCTGCTAAGAAAGCGTCAACTGCTAAGCAAACTGCGGATAAGAATCCGACAACAAAAGCTGCAGGCTCAAAAAAGAAAGACGATACAAAATAATTAATACTTTAAGGTAGTCCAAACATTATTTAAGACAGGCCATACGGATGATTATTTCCGTGTGGCTTGTTTTTCTAATAACCCAATGAGAGGTTACGTTTTATCCGTGATTTTGGAAGAACAGGATTGACGAAATGTCGGTTATGTATTGATTGTGCATTTTTACTACAAAAAATAAAAAACATGAGAAAATATCGGCGTTTTTATGCATTTCAAATAGCTCGAAAATATTGAAAGGTAAATTCCTTTGTGCTAAACTTATTGAGTTAAAAAAGACATAATGATAAGAAGGATGAGAAGATATGCAGATTTCAAGAGATGATATTCGTAACGTAGCAATCATAGCCCATGTTGACCATGGTAAGACAACTTTAGTAGATGAACTTCTAAAGCAAAGTGGAGTTTTTAGAGAGAATCAGGAAGTGGCAGAGCGTGTCATGGATTCTAACGATATAGAAAGAGAGAGGGGAATCACAATTCTTTCTAAGAACACGGCGGTTCATTATAAGGACACTAAGATTAATATAATTGATACTCCGGGACATGCGGATTTTGGTGGTGAGGTTGAGCGTGTACTTAAGATGGTTAATGGTGTAATTTTAGTGGTGGATGCTTTTGAAGGCGCAATGCCACAGACCAAATTTGTGTTAAAGAAGGCTTTGGAGCTGGATCTGCATGTTATAGTCTGTGTTAATAAGATAGACAGACCGGAAGCGAGAATAGAAGAGGTTGAGGAGGAAGTTTTGGAACTTCTGCTTGATCTTGAAGCGACTGATGAGCAGCTTGACTGTCCGTTCATATATGCTTCTGCAAAGGACGGAGTTGCCAAGAAGAATCTTGATGATGAGGCAACGGATATGGCTCCTCTTTTTGAGACCATAATAGATTATATTCCGGCACCGACAGGAGATCCTGAGGCAGATACTCAGGTGCTTATCTCAACCATTGATTATAATGAGTATGTTGGAAGAATCGGTGTAGGCAAAGTGGATAATGGTACCTTGAAGCTTAATCAGGAAGTTCTTCTTGTTAATGCTCATGATGAGAGTAAATGCAAGAAAGTCAAAATCGGAAAGTTATATGAGTTTGAAGGTCTTGAACGTGTAGAAGTGGATGAAGCGGGTATCGGTTCAATCGTTGCTATATCAGGAATTGCAGATATACATATTGGAGATACTTTGTGTTCGGTAGATAATCCAAAACCTATTCCGTTCCAGAAGATTTCTGAGCCTACAATTTCAATGAATTTCATGGTGAACGATTCTCCCCTTGCAGGTAAAGAAGGTAAATTCGTAACTTCAAGACATCTAAGAGACAGATTATTCAAAGAGCTTAACACAGATGTTTCTCTTCGTGTTGAAGAGACGGAGGGAACGGATACCTATAAGGTTTCCGGTCGTGGAGAACTTCACCTTTCAGTGCTTATTGAGAATATGAGACGAGAGGG